>DATGNP010000311.1:0-6741 GCA_035306665.1 Trueperaceae bacterium | reverse complement strand
AGCGCGAGGAGCCGCTGGCGGCCGCCGGCGCCGCGCGCGCCGCCACGCCCCGGGAGTGCGCCGTCGGCCGCGAGGTCGTCTTCACGATGGTGTCGGACACGCCCGACCTCGAGGCCGTCGTCGTGGGCGAGGACGGCGCCGTCCACGGTCTCGAGCCCGGCAGCGTGCTCGTCGACATGAGCACGGTCGCGCCCGCGGCGACGCGGCGCCTGGCCGGCGAGCTGGCCGCCCGCGGCGTGGCCATGCTCGACGCGCCCGTCTCGGGCGGCAGCGAGGGCGCCGAGAACGGCACGCTGTCGGTGATGGTGGGCGGCGAGGCCGAGGCGCTCGAGCGGGTGAGACCGCTCCTCGAGGTCCTCGGGCGCACGATCACGCACGTCGGCCCCAGCGGCGCGGGACAGGTCGCGAAGGCAGTGAACCAGGTCATCATCGCCGGGACGTACGCCTCGGTCGCCGAGGGTATGGCGCTGGCCCTGCGGGCCGGCGTCGACCAGGAGGCGCTCCTCAGGGCCCTCGCGGGCGGCGCGGCCGGCTCGTGGGTGCTCTCCAACCGCGCCGTGAACATGCTCAGGGGCGAGTACCCCCTGGGCTTCCGCACGCGCCTGCACCGCAAGGACCTCGGCATCGCGCTGGCCGAGGCGTCCGACCTGGGCGTGAGCATGCCCGTCGCCGCCTACGTCGCGCAGCTCGAGTCCGGGCTGGTGGGCCGGGGGTACGGCGACGAGGACGTCTCGAACGTCGCGCGGGTCGTCAGGGAGATGGCGGGCATCGACGACTGAGGCGCCCACGCGCCCGAGCGGGGCCGGCGGCGGCGCCGCGCGGCCGGGCCCGTAGCGGCGCGCGGTGACGGAGGGCGCCTCGGCGCGTCACAGCCTGACGATCAGCTCCGAGCGCCGCAGCGACCGAGCGCCCAGCCACAGCAGCGCCGCGGCCGCCAGCCACAGGACGAGGCCGAGCAGCACGACGAGCCAGACGCTGAAGTAGATGACCCCCGCCACCTGGCCGATCATCAGCGCGACGATGGGCAGCACGACCACGCCGCCCACCTGGTACGCCTCCTGGAAGGTGCCGACGCGGGAGGAGACGATCACCGAGGTGCCGAGGCCGAGCGCCGCCGCCGCCGGCATCACCCACGCGACGAGCACGAGCCACATCGCGGTCGGCAGGAACAGGCGCCCCATCACCGGCCACGCGGCGGCGTTCGCGGTCACGCAGTAGACGACGAACGCCACCAGGCCCACCGCCACGGCCGGCAGCCAGGCCGAGAGCATCTTCGCGAGCACGAGGTCCCGGTCGGAGATCGGGCTGTACACCAGCGCCTCCAGCGTCCCGCGCTCCTTCTCGCCGGCGAACGAGTCGGCGGCGAGCACGCTGGCCACCATCAGGGGCACGACGAGGAACAGGGGCGCCAGCAGGTAGACCAGGCCGAGGACAACGACCTGCTGCGCCGGGTCGAGGCCCGCCACGCGCGCGACGAGCGCGGGCGCGAGCGCGCCCAGCTGGTCCCCGAGGCGGGCGACCTCGCCGTCGGCGAAGCGGGCGAGCAGGGCGATGCCCAGCGGCATGACGACCATGAGCATCACCGGCACCACGACGAACGGGACCGACACCGCCTTGCTGGACAGCGCGACGGTGACGTCCTTGCGCACGACGGCCCGGACCGCCCGCATGCGCTCTGGCCGGCCCCTGCCCGTCACGCTCGCCCCTCCTCGCCGTAGAGCGCGAAGTAGACGTCCTGCAGGGTCGCCTCCACCGGCTGGACGCGGTGGACGCTCAACCCCGCCGCCACGAGGAGCGCGACGACGCGCGGCGTGGAGCCGGACGGGAGGTCGGTGAGCAGCAGCTCGTCGCCGGAGACGGCGATGGCGGCGCCCGGGAAGGCGCTCCGCACGGCCGCCTCGGCCGCTGCGGCCTCCTCCGCACCCACCACGACGACGAGCCGGGCCGGCAGGCGGGAGGCGAGCTCCGACGGGGTGCCGAGGGCGACGAGGGCGCCCTCCCGCATCACCGCGACCCGGTCGCAGACCCCCTGCGCGAGGGCGAGGTCGTGGGTGCACAGGACCACGGTCCGTCCCTCGCCGGCGCTGAGCGACCTGAGCGACTCGGTGACGGCGCGCGACGCCACCGGGTCGAGGCCCGAGGTCGGCTCGTCGAGGAACAGCAGCTCGGGCTCGTGCTGCAGCGCCCGCGCCAGGGCCAGCCTCTGCTTCATGCCCTTGCTGAAGCCGCCCACCTTCCGGTCGGCCGCGTCGCTGAGCCCGAACCGCGCGAGCATCTCGTCGACCCTGGCGCTCACGCGGTCCTCGGGGTACCCGTAGAGGTCGGCGTAGTAGCGCAGGTTCTGCCTGGCCGTGAGGCGCTCCTCGAGCGCGTGCTCCTCGGGCAGCACGCCCAGGCGCGCCCTGACGGCCGGCCCGTGCTCGAACGGCGAGAGCCCGAAGACGCGCGCCGTGCCCGCGGTCGGCGTGAGGACGCCGGCGAGCATGCGGATCGTCGTGGTCTTGCCCGCGCCGTTGTGGCCCAGCAGGGCCAGCACCTCGCCGCGCGCGACGACGAGGTCGAGGGCGTCGACGGCCACCTTCGCGCCGAAGCGCCGGGTGAGGCCGGACGCCTCCACCACCGGCGGCGGCGTCGGCTCCGCGGCCGCGGCCGCAGCCGCCGACGGCGCCGGCCCCTCCGCCGTCACGGCCGCCGCGCCGCCACCCACACCCGGTCGGCGTCGTCGCCGGCCGGCTCGCCGTCGGGGTACGTGACGACGGCGACGTCGGCGAACCCCGCCCCCTCGACCAGGGACCGCAGCTCGCCCGGCGCGTAGCCCCGCTCGGCGTGGCGCTCGACGAACGAGCCCTGTGGCGTGCTGCAGTAGGCCTCGACGTAGGCCAGCCCGGCCGCCTCGTCGTAGGTGTGGCGCCAGGAGTAGTAGACGTCGTCGGCCCAACCCTCGACCTTGCCGCCCACCCACAGCTCGCGCAGCGCCAGCTCGGTGTTGGCGTCGAACACGAACACGCCGCCGGGCGCGAGGTGACGCAGGACGTTGCGGCAGGCCGCGTCGAACTCGGCCTCGGTGAGCAGGTTGTTCAGGGAGTCGAACACCGAGTACGCCAGGGCGAAGCGCCGCGGCAGAGCGAACGACGCGAAGCCCCCCTGGTGGAACGTCGTGCCGGGCAGCTTCGCGCGCGCGACGGCGAGCATGTCGGCGCTGGCGTCGACGCCCTCGACCGCGATCCCCCGCGCCGCGAGCGGTGCCGTCGAGTTGCCCGTGCCGCACCCCAGGTCGAGCGCCGGCCCGCAGGCGTAGCCGCGCTCCGACGCGAGGCGCAGCACGAACTCGGCCCAGAGGTCGTACTCGACGTCGGCCATGACGGCGTCGTAGACCGACGCCAGCAGCGTGAAGGGCGCCGCCCGCGTGGGCAGCGTGACGCCGCCGCTCACGGCCGCGGTCCGGCGGCCGCGACCCTCACGGCCGCCCGCGGCCGTCGGGGGCCTCCCCGCCCGGGCTCGCGGGCGCCGCGGCCTCGGCGGCGTCGGCGCCCACGAGCAGCGCGACCTTGCCGATGTTGCGGTTCTCCCGCATGTAGGCGTGAGCCTCCGCGACGTCCGCCAGGTCGAAGGTCCTGTCGACGTGCGGCGTCAGCAGCCCGGCCGCGAGGTCGTCGCCGAAGCGCGCCAGGAACTCCTGCTTGATCCTCAGCTTCTCGGCCAGCGGGCGGTGCCTGAGGGTCGAGCCGATCAGCTTCAGGCGGCGGGTCATGAGCTCCCTGACGTCGACCTGTATCCGCCTGCCGCCCAGGGTCGCGATGAACACGAGGCGGCCGCCGGTCGCCAGCGCCTCGAGGTTGGCCGCGAAGTACTCCTCGCCCACGATGTCGAGGATCACGTCGACGCCCTGGCCGCCGCCGTGCTCGAGCACGACCTCCTCGAACGGCCTGGCGTGCCTGTCGATCGCGACGTCGGCGCCGAAGCGCACGCAGGCGGCGCACTTCTCCGGGCCGCCGGCCGTGGCGTAGACGGTGCAGCCGGCGCGTTTCGCCAGCAGCGTCGCGTAGGACCCGACCCCGCTGGCGCCGCCGTGCACGAGGACCCGCTCCCCGCCCTTCAGGCCGGCCTCCATGAACAGGTTCAGGTAGGCCGTGAAGGCCGCCTCCGGCAGCGACGCCGCCTGGGCCCAGGTCCAGCCGGCCGGCACCGGGATCAGCATCGCGGCGGGCACCGCGACGTACTCGGCGTAGCCGCCGCCCGGCAGTAGCGCCGTGTACGCGCCACCGAGCTGGACGCCGGCCTCGGCCATCACGGCCGCGTCCCCCGCCACGACGACGCCGGCGGCCTCCAGGCCTAGGACCTCGGACTCGCCGGGCGGCGGCGGGTAGTTGCCCGCCGCCTGCGACAGGTCGGCGCGGTTCAGGGCCGTGGCCTTCACCGCTAGCAGCACCTCGCCGGGCCGGAGGCGCGGCGTCGGCACCTCGCCGACGCTCAGGGCCCCGCCCTCGACGACGACCGCCCGCATCGTCGCGGGCGGGGTCTCGGCGGTGGCGTCGGCCGGCATGCCCCATGCTAACGGCCTGCGGGGAGGTCCCGGACGGCGCGGGCCGCGCCCCGTGGCCGGCGGCGCGCGGGAGCGCCGGCGACGGCGCCGTTCGCCGAACGGCCCGACCGGCGCGGGCCTACGCCCGGTTCCTGGTAGCTTGGAGGTCATGATCGGCGTAGACCTCGGCACGACCAACGTAAGGATCCACGTGAAGGGCAAGGGCGTCCTGCTGAGGGAACCGGCCGTCATCGCCGTCGTGAAGGGCACGACAGACGTCAAGGCCGTCGGGCAGGAGGCCTACCGGATGCTCGGCCGCACGCCGGGCAACATCACCGCGGTGAGGCCGATGGCCGACGGCGTGATCGCCGACTACACGCTCACCGAGAAGATGCTCAAGGCCTTCATCGGGAAGGTCCTCACCGGTCCGGCGCGCTTCCTGCGGCCGAACATCATGGTGTGCATCCCGTCGGGCATCACCGAGGGCGAGCGCCGCGCCGTCGTGCAGGCGATGCACGAGATAGGCGCGCGCAAGGCGTTCCTCATCGAGGAGCCGGTGGCCGGCGCGATCGGCGCCGGCATCAACATCGCCGAGCCGGTCGGCTCGATGGTCATCGACATCGGCGGCGGCACCACCGACATCGCCATCCTCTCGATGGGCGGGATCGTCGTCTCCGAGAGCCTGCGCATCGCCGGCAACACCTTCGACCGCGACATCATGGCCTTCGTCAAGGCCAAGCACAACCTGCTCATCGGCGACCGCACCGCCGAGGAGATCAAGCGCACGGTCGGCGCCGCGAAGATCGTCTCGCCCGACGACGACAGGACCGTCGAGGTGCGCGGCCGCGACCTGATCGACGGCATGCCCAAGAGCGTGACGGTCTCGACGCAGGACGTGGTCTCGGCCCTGAGCCCGTCCCTCGAGAAGCTCGCCGCCGGCCTGCGCAAGGTCGTCGAGCAGGCCCCTCCCGAGCTCGTCTCCGACGTGATCGAGCGCGGCATCGTGATGACGGGCGGGGGCGCGCTGCTGCGCAACCTCGACGCCTACCTCGGCGGCGTGACGTCGATCCCCGTCGGGGTGGCCCCGAACGCCGCCGACTGCGTGGTCCTGGGCACGGCCCAGGCCCTCGACATGGTGCACATCCTCAAGGACGCGCGCTACGAGGCCTGAGGTCGCGGAGGCGCCCTAGGCCGCGCCCGGCGCGTCGTCCCCCGGCCCCGCGGGGCCCGGAGCGCGCCGCGCCGGCAGCGCGGCGGCCGTCCTGGCCAGCCGCGAGGTCCCCAGGAACCCGAGGCCGTACGCGAGCAGCAGCGTCGCCAGCAGCACGACGACGGGCGCGCCGCGCTGGCCCGTGGCCAGCGCCAGCGCCGCGAACCACGCCGTGGTCGACAGCGTCACGCCGGCGAAGATCGCGCGCGAGAGGGCCGCCTGGCGGCTGCCGACGGCGGCGAGGCGCGTCAGCGAGGCGAGGCCTACCGGCAGCTGCGCACCGGCCAGGGCGACCAGCGTCCACGCCAGCACGGGGCTGGGGCGCGGCTCCCCTGGCGCCAGGGCGGCCACGCCCACGCCGACGAGCACGGCCACGGCGGTCTGCGCCATGAACGCGCCGGCGTAGGCGAGCCGCAGGAACGACGCGGCCCGCGCGGGCGTGAGCTCGGCGGCGCTCAGGAACGCACCGGCGAAGCGTCCGCGCGGGCCCTCCCGGCTCAGTGGGGCTCGTGCGTGTGCTTCGCGAGCCAGGTGGCGATGGCCACGCCGGCGGCGGCGAACGCGGCCAGCGAGGCCGTGATGATGATGGCGTTGCGCATGATGACTAAGAAGGTCTCCACGGCTCCTCCTGCAGTGGGAGCATAACTCACGCCCTCTGGGGGGCGGGAGCCAGGCGCGGGCGCGACGTCATGGCGCGGAAGCGCCACGACAGCAGGACGGCGGCGCAGGCCAGGCCCACGATGAGCCCGTACCACATGCCCCGCGGGCCGAGGTCGAGCGCGAAGGCGCACAGCAGGCCCGTGGGGAAGCCCACGACCCAGTACGACAGGAGCGTGATGAGCATGGGGACGCGCGTGTCCTTGAGGCCGCGCAGGGCGCCGACTGCGGAGACCTGTACGCCGTCGAAGAGCTGGAAGGCGCCGGCCAGGCTCAGGAACGTCGCGGCGTAGCCGACGACGACGAGGTTCGCGGGGTCGTTCACGTCGAGGTATATCGACGTGACGAGCCG
>DATGNP010000310.1:0-2604 GCA_035306665.1 Trueperaceae bacterium | reverse complement strand
GGTCGGTTGAGGTTGGCGCTCGAACCTACCCCGCCACCGCCCGCAGCTCCGCCCAAAGCGCCCGCTGATCCTCCCAGACGAGGCTCTCCAGCAGCCGTCGCAACGTCCGCTCGGTGATCGGCTCTCGGCCGGCGGGGTACTCGAGGGCGAGGACCTCCTCCTGGATGTCGGGCGCGAGCAGGAGGAGGTTCATCAGCTGGGTGAGCCGGGCGCGGGTCAGGCCGTGGTGGCGGGCGACGTCGGCCTGGTCGGCGTAGCGGCCGGCGTCGATCTCGTCGGCGATGCGGTGGGCGAGCGCGAGGCGGCGGGCGACGGTGGCCGGGTGGCGCTGGGCGAGCTGCTGGCGGCGCCGCGCGGCGCGGTCCATGCGCTCGTCGTGGGCGCGGCGCAGCGCGAGGGTCTCGGTCCGCTGCTGGCGCTTCGGGCGGAAGGTCAGGGTCTCCGTGCGGCCGCAGGCGGCCGCAGGCTGGAGACTGGAGGCTGCAGGCTGGAGGTCGAGCGACTCACTCATCGTGTGCTCCTCCGGCCTCCAGCCTCCGGTCTACAGCCTCCAAGAAGCCGAGGTCGTGGAAGACGATGTCGAGCTTGCCGGCGGGCTCGTTGACCACGACCTTCTCGACGAGGATCAGCACCAGCTCCTGGCGCTCGGCGGCGTTGAAGGCGGCCCAGGCCTCGTCGAAGACCTCGAGGATGCGGATGGTCTGGGTGACCTGCTCGGCCGCGCGCTGGAGCGCCTGCATCTGAGCGTCGAGCTGGGCGATGCGGGCGTGCACGGGCTCGAGCTCCGCCTCGATGGCGCCGATGCGTTCGGCGAGGAGGTGGCTCGCGCGGCCGCTGGCCTCGTGGCCAAGGCTGCGCATCAGCTTGTCGGCCTCGGCGCGCAGGGCCAGGCGCGTGGCCTCGGCCTCGGCGCGCTGCTCCTGGATGCGCGCGGCCATGCCGGGCTCGGCGACGCGCATGCGCTCGGCGATCTGCTCGCGCATCACCCGGTCGGCGCAGACGTGGCGCACGCGGGAGATGACCAGCTCCTCGACCTCCGGCGCCGAGAGGCCCGGGTGCTCGCACCGGTCCTCGGTTTTCCGCGCGCGGTTGCGGCAGGCGTAGTAGCGGTAGACCTCGCCGCTGCGCCCCTTGCCTGCGGTCGTCGTCATCGGCTGCCCGCACAGGCCGCAGTGGAGCAGGCTCTGGAGCAGGTACTCGGGGTTGCGCCCGCGCCGGGGCCCGCGGCCGCAGGCCTTCGCGTCGAGGGTGCGCTGCACCTGCTCGAAGAGCGGCGCGTCGACGATGGCCTCGTGCTCGCCCTCGTAGCGCGCGCCCTTGAAGTCCACCTTGCCGAGGTAGATCGGGTTGCGCAGGAGCATGTGGACGTCCTTCTCGGTCCACGCGCCGCCGCCGACCTCACGGCCGGCGCGGGTGCGGGTCTTCTTGCGCTCCCAGCCGAGCTCGTTGACGCGGCGGGCGACCTCGGCGGCGAAGCCGAGGCGCAGGTAAAGCTGGAACATCGTCCGCACCTGCTCGGCCTCGTCGGGCACGACCACCAGGCGCATACGCTCGCGATCGCCGAGGTAGCCGAGCGGCGGGCGCGAGCCGAGCCACTTCCCGCGCTTGCGGGCGGCGCCCATCTTGTCGCGGGTGCGGTCGGCGATCATCTCGCGCTCGAACTGCGCGAAGCTGACGACGATGTTGAGGGTGAGCCGCCCCATCGCGTCGCGGGTGTTGAACTGCTGCGTGGTCGAGACGAAGCCGACGTTCTGGGTCTCGAAGCGCGCGAGCAGCTGCGCGAAGTCGAGGAGCGAGCGGCTGAGGCGGTCGACCTTGTAGACGACCACGATGTCGACCTTGCCCGCGTCGATGTCGGCGAGCAGGCGCTGGAGCTCGGGGCGCTCGATGTTCGCGCCGGTGAAGCCGCCGTCGTCGTAGCGCTCGGGCAGCGCCTCCCAGCCCTCGCCCCGCATCGCCCGGACGTAGAACTCCGCGGCCTCACGCTGGGCGTCGAGGGTGTTGAAGTCGGACTCGAGCCCCTCGCTCGTCGACTTGCGGGTGTAGATGGCGCATCTGATAGGCCGGAGACTGGAGGCTGTAGGCTGGAGGTTCCTGCTCATGAGAGACCACACGAAGTTGCGAGCGTTCGAGCTGGCCGATGGCCTGGCGCTCGCCGTCTACAAGGGAACGGCGACCTTCCCGCGCGAGGAGATGTTCGGGCTGACGTCCCAGCTCCGCCGCGCCGCGGTCTCGATCGCCTCGAACATCGTCGAGGGCTGCGCGCGGCACAGCGAAGCGGACTACCTGCGCTTCCTCGACATGGCCTACGGCTCGGCCCGCGAGGTCGAGTACCAGCTGTCGCTCGCGCATCGGCTGGGCTTCCTCCCCGAGGACGTCCACCGTGATCTCGCCAGCCAGGCGACGGAAACCTCGAAGGTGCTGAACGGTCTGATTCGGTCGCTGCGGCGCTAGGCATCACGACCTCCAGTCTCCAGCCTCCGGCCTCCAGCCTTTCGGGCTTTGCGAGAGCAAAGACCGAAGAACAGGAAGCCGTTCCAGCTCGTGCCGGTGACCTCGCGGGCGATGGTCGAGAGGCTCGTGTAGTGGCGGCCCTGGTACTCG
>DATGNP010000309.1:0-14904 GCA_035306665.1 Trueperaceae bacterium | reverse complement strand
GCCATGGCCGTCTCCGACGTCACCGGCTTCCCCGAGATCCTGGGCGGCCGCGTCAAGTCGCTGCACCCTGCCGTCCACGGCGGGGTGCTCGCGCTCAGGACACCCGAGCACCTGTCGCAGCTCGAGGAGCACGGCATCGTGCCGGTGGACGTCGTCGTCTGCAACCTCTACCCGTTCCGCGAGACCGTGGCCGGCGCGGGCGTGACCGACGCCGAGGCGATGGAGCAGGTGGACATCGGCGGCCCCGCGATGATCAGGGCCGCCGCCAAGAACCACGCCCACGTCACCGTCGTCGTCGACCCCGCCGACTACGCGCCGGTGCTGGCGGAGCTCCGTGCCGGCATCACGGCGGCGAGGCGGCGCGAGCTGGCCCTCAAGGCGTTCGCGCACACGGCCGCCTACGACGCGGCGATCGTCGCGTACCTGCAGCGCGGCCAGGCGCTGCCGCGCTACCTCGGCCTGCCCCTCGAGAGGGCGCAGGAGCTCAGGTACGGGGAGAACCCGCACCAGGCCGGCGCCCGCTACCGCCTCGTGGGCGCGGCGAGCGTCTGGGACGACGCGGTGCTCCACTCGGGACAGGCGCTCTCCTACCTGAACGTCTTCGACGCCGAGGCGGCCTGGCGCCTGGCCCACGAGCTGCCGGGTGTCGCCTGCGTGATCGTGAAGCACGCCAACGCCTGCGGCGCCGCCGTGGCCGAGGACCTGGTCACGGCCTACGAGCGCGCGTTCGACGCCGACCCGAAGTCGGCCTTCGGCGGCGTGGTGGCGCTGCCCGGCCGCGTGACGCTGGCGCTGGCCGAGCGCATCGCGGCCAGGCCCAAGGCCGACGTCGTGCTGGCGCACGCCTACGAGCCCGAGGCGCTCGAGCTCCTGGCGGCGAAGCGCAAGAGCACGCGGGTGATCTCGCTCGCGGCGCCGGGGGAGAGTGGCGTGGAGGTCCGCCGCGTCGATGGCGGCTTCCTGGTGCAGCAGCCCGACGCGGTCGAGGGCCGCGGGGCCTGGCGCGTCGTCACGCGCCGGCAGCCTACCGAGGCCGAGTGGCGCGACCTCGAGGTCGCCTACCGGGTGTGTGCCCACACCTCTTCGAACGCGATCGTGCTCGTCAAGGACGGCGTCGCCGTGGGGGTGGGCGCCGGCCAGCAGAGCCGCGTAGACGCCGTCGAGATCGCCGCCAAGAAGGCCGCCGGCCGGGCGCGCGGCGGTGCCTGCGCCTCCGACGCGTTCTTCCCGTTCCGCGACGGCCTCGACGCCGCGGCGGCGGCGGGGGTGACCGCCGTCGTGCAGCCGGGCGGCTCGATCAGGGACGCGGAGATCCTCGCCGCCGCCGACGAGCTCGGCCTGGCGATGGTCCTCACGGGGCACCGGCACTTCAGGCACTGAGGTCGGCGGGCGCGTCCCTCGCGCGCCCGGGCTTCCGCTCGTGGCTGGCGCCGCGCCGCGCGGCCACCTCCCGCGCCCGGCACCGTGTCCCGAGCCGCCCTCGGACCCCGCCACACCCCGGCCGCCGAAGGGGTATATTCGGCCACACACGCCACCCTTGGTAGGCGCTACATTGCTCGGTACAACATCTAGTACCCCTTCCTCCCCGTCTGTGCCGAGCGACTCGCCGTTCGGGGAGCCTTAGAGGCCACAGCGGCAAGAGGGGCGTGCCGACCGACAAAGGGGCGACCACCTAGGCGTTCGACGCGGCGAGCGCGGGGGTGGAGGGAGTGAGATCGCAATGGCGAAGCTGTCGTCTTCTTCGAACGCCGTGCCGGGCGCCTTCGGTGACCACGCCGTCAAGGTCGCTAGGCGCCAGTACTTCCAGCCTGGCGACGAGACCGTGTTCGACATGTTCGAGCGCGTCGCCCGGTGGGTGGCGCGGCCGGAGCCGGAGGAGCGGCGCGAGGCGGTCGCGGCGGAGTTCTACCGCCTGATGGCCGAGCAGCGCTTCTGCCCCGGCGGCCGCGTGCTGGCCGGCGCCGCCACCGAGCACGGCAACGTCCTCAACTGCTTCGTCCAGGACGGCAGCCCCGAGCCCGAGGGCACGAACGCCTGGGTGCTGAGGCTCGCGACGAAGCTCGCCCTCGTGACCAAGGTCGGCGGCGGCAACGGCCTGAACCTCGACCCGATCCCGCCCAAGCGCCGCTTCGCCGGCAAGGTCGGCCGGCTCTACCTGACGGTAGACCCCACTCACGCCGACTACGAGGCCATCAGGACGGGCACGTTCCTCGACCTCGTGCGCGACGAGATGGTCACCAAGGGCTACCGCGTCGCCGCCTTCGTCGAGAAGGCGGAGGCGCCGCCGGCCGCGGAGACGATCGCTGTTCCAGACTCCGTCGAGGGCATCTGGGACTCGGCGGGCAGCGCCGCCATGGGCCTCCTCGCCGGGCGCGACGTCCTCGTCGACCTCTCGGGCCTGCGCCCCGTCGGGTCGCCGGTGCGCGGCTCCGGCGGCACGAGCTCCGGCCCCGCCAGCTTCGCCGTCGAGATCTTCGACAGCTTCGCGGTCTGGGCCGGCCTCGGCGGCGCCGACCACGCCGGGCCGGTGGCGACGCTCCGGTACGTCTTCGCGCCCACGCTCAGGGCCATCCGCCAGGGCGGCACGCGCCGCGGCGCCGGGATGGCGACGATCTCGATAACGCACCCCGACGTCCACGACTTCATCACGGCGAAGGACCTCGAGCGGGAGCGCGACGAGGGCGACATCTCCACGTTCAACATCTCCGTCCTCGTCACCGACGAGTTCATGCGGCGCGAGTCGCACAGCCGCGGCGGGGTGCTGTGGGAGATCGCCCAGCATGCCTGGGCGACGGGCGAGCCGGGCCTCATCTACATCGACCGCATCAACGAGCACAACCCGATGCGCGCCGCGCTCGGCGACATCAAGTCGACGAACCCCTGCGGCGAGATCCCGCTCTACCCGGGCGAGCCGTGCGACCTCGGCGCCGTGAACCTCGCGGCGTACGTGGTGCGGGCCGGCGTCGGCCTCGAGGGCTTCGACATGGAGGCGTTCCGCCGCGACGTCGGCACCTGCGTGCGCTTCCTCGACGACGTCCTCGACGTGAACCGCTTCGCCTTGGAGGACAACCGCGAGATGAGCATGCGGCTCAGGCGGCTGGGCCTGGGCGTGATGGGCCTCGCGGACGCCCTGATCAAGATGGGCTACGCGTACAACACCGATGAGGGCCGCGCGGCCGTGCACGCGGTCATCTCGGCGCTCCGCGACGCCGCCACCGAGGCCTCGGAGGCGCTCGCCGAGGAGCGCGGCGCGTTCCCCCTGGCCCCGCAGGCGGACCTGGACACGCCCCGCCGCAACGTCGCGATCCTCACCGTGGCGCCGACCGGCACGACGAGCATGCTCATGGGCGTCTCCTCGGGCGTAGAGCCCGTCTTCGCGCCGTTCATCTACCGCAAGATCGGCGCCAGCTACCACGCCCTGATCCACCCGCTGTTCCAGGAGCTCCTCGAGGCCCACGAGCCGCCCCGCGGCTACGCCCGGGACGGCGGCTGGGACTGGGAGGCCGTGGTGAAGGCCGTGCAGGACAACCACGGCTCGGTGCAGGGCCTCGACTTCATCCCCGAGGCCGTCAGGCGGGTCCTGATCTGCGCGCACGACATCACGCCCACCGACCACGTGAAGATGCAGGCCACGGTGCAGCGCGCCTTCGACGGCGGCGCGAAGGTCGCGAACTCGATCTCGAAGACGATCAACCTGCCCAACGCCGCCACCGTCGACGACGTCTTCGACGCCTACCGGCTCGCCTTCGAGGCCGGCTGCAAGGGCATCACCGTCTACCGCGACGGCTCGCGCGAGTTCCAGGTCCTCTCGACGTCGGCGGACGCGGCGAAGACGAAGAGCGAGCCCCAGCGTGCCGCCCCGCAGGCCGAGGCCCCGGCGCTCGGCGGGGGCGTCGCGTCGACGAACGGCCAGCCCGCGGCCACGTCCGTCGCCGCCGCCGCCGCTCCCGTGCCCGTCCGTCCCGCGGCGCCGGCTGCCGGCGCGGCCACGGCCACGGCCCGGGCCGCCGCGAGCGTGGCGGTGAAGGCGCCGCAGCACGACAAGCTGCCGGGCGAGCCCCTGTTCGAGCGCCCCGGGCGCCTGACGGGTTTCACCGACAAGGTCAAGCTGCTCGGCCCGAGCGGCGAGAAGCGCGGCTTCTACGTGACCGTGAACATGCAGGACGGCCTGCCCACCGAGGTGTTCATCACCTCGGGCAAGGGCGGCGACGAGGCCAACGCCGACAGCGAAGCGATCGGCCGCGTCGTCTCGATCGCGCTGCAGTACGGCGTGCCGGCCGAGGCGATCGTGAAGACGTTGCGCGGCATCAACGGCGGCATGTACGGCACCTACCACGGGCGCATGGTCGCCTCGCGGGCCGACATCATCGCCGTGGCGCTCGAGACGGCCGGCGTCGAGAACGTCCTGAACCACGGCAAGGGCTGCCCCGACTGCGGCGCGCCGCTGCGGTTCGAGGAGGGCTGCCAGAAGTGCGAGAGCTGCGGCTACAGCAAGTGCGGCTGAGCCCTCCGGCCAGCGGGTGACACCGGCGCCGGCCCCTGCGGCCGGCGCCGTTCACGGGCCTAACCACGGCGCCGCCTAAGGTCGTCCCAGGCGGCGCCCCGGTCTCCAGGCGGGCGCCCGAGGAGGAGCCATGGCCGTGAAGGTCGCCGTGTTCGTCGGCAGCTTGCGGGACAGGTCGTACAACCACAGGCTCGCGCTCGCGCTCCAGAAGCTGGGCCCGGACGACTGGCAGTACGAGAACGTGCCCATCGACGAGGTGCCCTACTACGACCAGGACAGCGAGGCCGAGGCTCCGGAGAGCGTGGCCAGGCTCAAGCGCGCCGTCGAGGAGGCCGACGCGCTGATGTTCGTCACGCCCGAGTACAACCGCTCGATCCCCGGCGTCCTCAAGAACGCGATCGACTGGGCGTCGCGTCCCAAGGGGCAGAACTCGTTCGCGGGCAAGCCTGCGCTGATCGCCGGGACGTCGACCGGGAAGATCGGCACGGCCGTCGCGCAAGCGCACCTCCGCAGCGTGCTGGCGTACCTCGACGTACCGGTCATGGCGCAGCCCGAGGTCTACGTCTACTTCGACCCCGACGACCTCATCGACATGGAGGGCGAGGTCGGCGTCGCGGCCACGCGGGAGTTCCTGGCCGAGGTCATGCGCGCCTTCGAGGAGTGGATCGTCACGGTCAAGGCCGGGCAGGCGTCGGTGGAGAAGGGCGAGACGGCGGAGACCGTCTAGGAGCGGGGCCGTACGGGCCGTACTGGGTCGTGCCGGGTCCGGGGCCCCAGGGCGCCGAGGACCCCAGGGCCGAGCGGCCGGACCGCGGGGCCTCGCCGCGGGCCCCGGCAGGGCCAGGGCCTAGACCGGCCGGGCTCGGACGCATGCCGGCCCGACGACGCGACCGCCCGGAGCTAACCTCCTGGCATGGTCAAGCTCAAGAGGGCCTACGACGAGCGGGGAGACGACGACGGCACTCGGGTGCTCGTCGACCGCGTGTGGCCGCGCGGCGTCACCAAGGAGCGCGCCGCCGTCGACTGGTGGGCCAAGGGCCTGGCTCCCAGCGAGGAGCTGCGCAAGTGGTTCGGCCACGACCCGCGGCGCTTCGAGGAGTTCGCGGAGCGCTACCGGGCCGAGCTGGACGGCAACCCCGACCTGGAGCGCCTCAGGCGCCTGGCCCGCGAGGGCGAGGTCACGCTCGTGTTCGGGGCCAAGGACAGGGAGCACAACCAGGCCGTCGTGCTCCGGGAGCTGCTCGAAGGCTGACCGTGCCCGCCCCGGGGTGACCCTTGACCCTGGTCCGCCGGGCCGTCCGTCACCGGTGCCGCCGCGGTGCGCTGGGGCCGCCCGTCACCGGTGCCGCCGCGGTGCGCCGGGGCCGCCCGTCACCGGTGCTGCCGGCGACGCGCCTCAGCGGTCGTCGCCGGAGCCGTGCAGGACGCCTCTGGCCTTGCGGCTGGCGAGCTTGGCCAGGTTGGAGCGAGCGACCTCCTCGAGCGGGAGGTCGAGGTCGGCGGCCAGGTTCGCGACGTACCACAGGACGTCGCCCAGCTCGGCCGCCAGAGCCGCGCGCTGCTCGTCGCTGAGGGCGTCGCCGGGCAGGTACCCCTCGTCGCGCATGAGCTTGCCCAGCTTCTCGGCCACCTCGCCGGCCTCGCCCGCCAGCTTGAGGGTGGGGTAGAGGACCCGGGCCTCCGCGGGGTAGAGGGCCGTAGCGCGCGCCGCCTGTTGGTACTCGCCGAGGGTCATGCCGCGATGCTAACCGGGCGCATACACTCGCGGCATGGCCGACCACGGCGCCGTCGTCAGGCGCATCTGCGCCGCGCTGCCCGCCGTCGAGGAGCGGCCGAGCCACGGCCATCCGGCGTGGTTCGTGCGCGGCGGCCGTCAGTTCGCCACCTACCACGCCCGGCACCACGACGTGGACCGCCCCCACGTCTGGTGCGCCGCCCCTCCCGGAGCGCAGGAGGCGCTCGTGGCCGAACGGCCGGAGGTGTTCTTCCGGCCGCCCTACGTGGGGCATCGCGGCTGGCTGGGGGTCTACCTCGACGCGGGCCTGAGCGAGGACGAGCTCGAGGGGCTGCTCATCGAGGCGCGCCGGACGGTATGCCCGCCGCGCCTCCTGGCGGAGGAGGACGCGGCGCCACGCCGCTGAGGTGAGGCATGGCCGGGGAGCGGCTCCTCGTCTACGGCGCCAACGGCTTCGTAGGGAGCGCCGCGGCGCGGCTCGCCCGCGACCTCGGGCTCGAGCCGGTGGCAGCCGGCCGTGACGCCGAGGCGGTCGCCAGGGTGGCGCGCGAGCTCGAGGTCGAGGCGCGACCGTTCGCCCTCGACGACCCGCGCGCGGTCGCCCGTGCCCTGGAGGACGCGCGCGTCGTCCTGAACATGGCCGGGCCGTTCGTGGGCACGTACCGGCAGCTCGTGGGCGCGTGCCTCGAGGCGGGGTCGCACTACGTGGACATCACCGGCGAGCTGCCCGTGCTGGAGGGCATGGCCGGGTTCGACGGGCCGGCGCGGGAGCGCGGGGTCATGCTGCTGCCGTCCGCGGGCCTGGACTCGGTGCCCGCCGACTGTCTGGCGGCCCACCTGGCCAGGAGGCTGCCGCGAGCCACGCGCCTCCGCTTCGCCCTCCGCACCGTCGGACCGGCTGGCCTGCCGCCCGGCACGCAGCGCACGATGATCGCGCTCTCGCACCTGCCCGACAGGGTCGTGGCGGGCGGGCGGCTGGTGACCGCGGCCGGTACGCCGAGCATGGCCGTCGACTTCGGCCTCGGGGACGGCCCTGTGACGGTCGTGCGGTACCCAGGGCCCGACCCGTTCGTCGCGCACCGGACGACCGGCGTCCCCGACGTGCAGGCGTTCGTGGCGCTGCCGCCGGCGCTGCGGCTGGCCTACCGCGCGCTGCGCCTGGCGCGGCCGCTGCTGCGGCCCGAGCCCGTGAGGCGCCTGCTGTCGCACGTCGTCCTGCCGGGTCCGAGCGAGGAGGCGCGCGCCCGCTCGAGCACGCACACCTGGGCCGAGGCCCGGGACGACGCCGGCGGGGTCGCGGCGGCGCGCCTGCACGGACCCGAGGGGGCCGTCGAGTGGACGGTCCGCCTGGCGCTGGCGGTGGCCCGCAGGGCGCTGGCCGGGGACGCCCCGCCCGGCCTCCAGACGCCTGCCGGCGCTTACGGCGCTGACCTCGTGCTGGAGTGCGAGGGCGTCACGCGCGAGGACGTGACCTGACGGGGAGCCAGACGGCGGCCCGGTGATCGTGGACGACAGCGTAGTCAGCCGGTCGCGGCGTCCGACGGCGCGGCGGACCTATGACCGCGGACGACGGCGCGGCGGTCGCCTTCGGTTGCCTGCGTGTGCGGGGTCCTTAACGGAAACGAGCGCGCTCTCGCGCGCTGACTGAGGAGAATGATACCGCGATATACGGGATTCGTCAAGGTGATGCAGGCGAGAGGGCGCCGCGGGCGGGGAAACCGCCCCCGCGGGCGCCCTCACGCGCCACGGAGGAGCTCCACGGCCGGCGCGGCCCCGCGGGGCCCCGACCCCCCGCCCCTCGGGCCTTCCGGCCGGGTCGCCGCGTTCCTTGTGCGGCCGCCAGGCGCTCTGGTAGACTGCATGCCGCTGCCGCGAGCCGGGCTCGCGGCGTACCGCGTTCGGCGGTAGCTCAGTGGCAGAGCGATCAACTGTTAACCGATTGGTCGTAGGTTCGAATCCTACCCGCCGAGCCAACAGGAGGCCCGACCAGGACGACGTTCCCGGTCGGGCCTCTCCCTAGTGCGGTGTCTCCACGCGGCCCTTTCCCCCGAGAAGTACCCCCGCGCGGCCATCGTGACCCGCCGACGCCAGCAGGCTCGGCGCGCTCCAGCGGGGCCCCGCAGGCGCGCGACCCGGCGACGGCGGCGGGGCGCGCCGTGCCTCGGTGCCGTCCCGTCAGTCGTCAGGCGGGAGCAGGCGCATCGCGAACGGGTCGAACCCGAAGCCGCGCGGCAGGACGTGCACGGTCACGCCCGAGAGCGCGATGATGTCGTGGTCGCCGGCGTCGGCGGCGTTCGAGTAGCTCACGCGCCCGTCGAAGACCGTCACGGCCCCGCTCCCCAGGACCCGGAACTCCTGCCCGAGGAGCACGTCGATGGCGGTGTTCTCGTCGAGGCCGATGCCGAGCACCTGCGAGTTCTGCGCGAACACGGTGAGGAAGCGCGGCACGCGGCCGCGCTCGTTGAAGTGCGTGTCGATCATCGCGTCGCGGATGAAGCCCAGGCCCGGGCCCATGCGGACGTCGGCGCGCCTGACGCTGCCGCCGCCCGGACCGCTGAGGATCATCAGGCTGCCCATCGCGACGGCGCCGGCGCTGGTGCCGCCCACGAGGAAGTCGCCGCTGTTGTGGCGCTCCCTGAGGCGCTCCCCGAAGGTGGTGCCGGCCACGTGCATCGTCAGCCTGAGCTGGTCGCCGCCGGTGAAGTAGACGGCCGTCGCCGCCTCGAGGTGCTCGAGCAGCGTGCGCCGCTCGCCCTCGGCGCGGTCCTGGAACGCGCTGGTCCACACCTGCCCGACGCCCAGGCGCTGGAACACGCGGCGGTAGTCGGGCAGGACGTCCTGGGGCTCGCGCGTGGCGGCGCCCACGACGAGGACCTTCGCCTCCTCGCCGCCGGCGAGCGCGACGAAGTGGGAGAGGATCTCGTGGTCAGGGTCGCGCCGTTCGGCGCCGCCCACGAGCAGCAGTCGACCTCGTCGCGTCCTGGTCCGCTCGGGCATGCGCTCCCTTCGAGCGAGCGCCGGCAGGCGTGCGCCGCGCCCCGCCCGCATGGCCGCCCACGGCGAGAGGCCCGTCTCCGACGGCCTCGGCGTCTCACGGAAGCCTAGGCGAGACGCACGCTACTCATCGCCAGCGCGACTACAAACGTGGGACCGGCGCCCCGTAGCAGGCCCCTGATACGGGGCGCTGTCGTTCTTGGAGGGCACGGCGATGCGCATCGGCGGTATCAGGACACTGGACGGCCCGAACGTCTACCACTCACGGCCCGTCCTCGTGATGCAGCTCTACCTGGAGGACCTGGACGGGCGGGAGAGCCGGGAGTTCCCCGGCTTCGACGAGGCGCTCGTCTCCCTGCTCCCGGGCCTGGCCCGGCACCACTGCGGCCTCGGCCGCGAGGGCGGCTTCCTCGAGCGGCTCGCCACTGGCACCTACTTCGGCCACGTCGTCGAGCACGTGGCCCTCGAGATGGCCGGCATGCTCGGCTCGCCTGTCACGTACGGCAAGACGCGCAAGGGCGACGAGCCCGGCCTCTACAACGTGATCGTGCGCTACCGCTCGGAGCAGGGCATGCGCCGGCTGCTGCGCGGAGCCGTCGAGGTCGTCGCGGCGCTGCTGCGCGGCGATAACGTCGACCTGCCAGCGGTGCTGGCCGAGGCCGAGGCCGTCGCGCGGCGCACGGACCTGGGACCGAGCACCTCGGCGATCGTGCGGGCCGCCGCGAGGCGCGGCATCCCGTGGCGGCGCCTCAACGAGGACAGCCTCGTCCAGCTCGGTCACGGGCGGAACCGGCGCCTGATCCAGGCCGCCGTGACGGGCGCGACGAGCCACGTGGCCGTCGAGGTCGCTTCCGACAAGGCGCTGACGAAGGCGCTGCTGCGCGAGGCGGGCGTGCCCGTGCCCGAGGGCGTGGTCGTCGACGACATCGGCGGCGCGCTCGAGGCGCTGCGCGACCTGGGCGGGCCGGTGGTCGTCAAGCCGCTCGACGGCAACCAGGGCAACGGCATCAGCCTGGGGGTCGACCAGCCGGTGAGGCTGCTGGGTGCGGTCCAGCTCGCCAAGCGGTACGCGGACCGCGTGATCGTGGAGCGGCAGCTCCAGGGGCGCGACTACCGCGTGCTGGTGGTCGGCGGCAAGGTCGTCGCCGCCTGCGAGCGGCGCCCGCCGGAGGTGGTGGGCGACGGCGTCAGCGCCGTCGGGGAGCTGATCGAGGCCGTCAACGGCGACCCAGCCCGGGGCGAGGGCCACGAGCGGCCGCTGACGCGCATCGCGATCGACGACGAGCTCGTCGAGCGACTGGGCGAGGTCGGCATGGGGCTCGACTACGTGCCCGCCCCAGGGCAGACGGTGATCCTGAAGCGCGCCGCGAACCTCTCGGTGGGCGGCACCGCCGTCGACGTCACCGACAGGCTCCACCCCAGCGTCAGGTGGGCCTGCGAGCGCGCTGCCGTGGTGGTCGGCCTCGACGTGTGCGGCGTCGACCTGGTGACCAGCGACGCCGCCCGGCCCCTCGACGGCGGCGTCGTCGAGGTCAACGCCTCCCCCGGCCTGCGCATGCACGTCAGTCCCAGCGAGGGCGAGGCTCGTGACGTCGGCGAGGCGATCGTCTCCCACCTCTTCCCGCCGGGGTCCGAGGCCCGAGTGCCGATCTGCGCGATCACCGGCACGAACGGCAAGACGACGGTGGCGCGGCTCGTCGGTCACCTGCTCGGTGAGGCCGGCGAGCACGTCGGCATGACCACGACCGACGGCGTCTACACCGGCGGCGAGCTCGTGCGGCCGGGGGACAACACGGGGCCGCTGTCGGCGCGCGCCGTGCTGGCCGACCCTCTCGTGACGGCCGCCGTGCTCGAGACCGCGCGCGGCGGGATCCTGCGGCGCGGGCTCGGCTACGACTGGTCCGACGTCGCGGTCGTCACGAACGTCACGCTCGACCACGTCGGGCAGGACGGCATCGAGGACGTCGACGACCTGGTGTGGATCAAGTCGCTCGTCGCCGAGCGCGTCAGGGACGGCGGCACGCTGGTCCTGAACGCCGAGGACCCCGAGTCGGCCGGCATGGCGGCGCTCGAGCGCGTGGACGCCTCGCGTCTCGAGGTGGCGTACTTCTCGTCCAGCGGCACCGCCCCGCTCTACTGCCGGCACGTGGCCGCCGGCGGCCTGGGCTACGCGGCGAAGGACGGCGCGATCGTGCAGGAGCGCGGCCGGGAGCGGCGTCCCATCGTGCCCGTGGCCGACGTCCCCGTCCTCGAGCCCGGCACCCGTTTCCAGCTCGAGAACTGCCTGGCGGCCGTCGCGGCCGCCGTCGCGATGGGCTGCGAGCCGGAGGCCGCGGCGCGCGGCCTGATGACGTTCGCCGGCGGGCACCACAACCCCGGCAGGGCGAACCTCTACGCCCTGGGCGCGGGCTGCGTGGTCCTCGACTACGGGCACAACCCGGCGGCGTTCCGCGCCTCGGCCGAGCTCGGCGAGGGGTGGGCGGGCCCCGTCGTGGCCGTCGTCGGCGTCCCGGGCGACAGGCGTGACGACGTGATCAGGGAGGCGGCCCGCGCGGCGGCGGCCTCGTTCGACAGGCTGCTCGTGCGAGAGGACGTGGACCGGCGCGGCCGGGCGCCGGGGGAGGTCGCGCGGCTGATCGTGGAGGAGGTCGCGTGCTCCGCCCCCGACGTGCCCTGCGAGCACGTCGGCGACGCCCTCACGGCGCTGAGGCGCCTCGCTCCCGAGGTCGCCGCCGGCACGATGGTCGTCCTCTACTACGAGCGGTTCGACGAGGCGCACGAGGCCCTTCTCGGCCTAGGCGCCACGCCCGTCGAGTCGCTCGCGGCGCTGCGCCAGGGCGCGGGCGCGCCGCCCCACAGGGCCGAGCGGCCGCCGGCAGGCGGCTGAGACACAGCGCCCGCCTTCGGCATCACTTAAGTCACCACTTGACTTTTGGGCGGTCCGTCAAGATACTTAAGTCTGTGCTTCAGCATCCCTCCGCCGACGCCGTCTTCGACGCCCTTGGCGACGGGACCCGGCGCGCGATCCTCGAGCGCCTGACGCTCGGCCCCGCCTCGGCGACGGCCCTGGCGCAGCCGCTGGGCGTGACGGTCGCGGCCGTGCTGCAGCACGTGCGCGTGCTCGAGGAGGCGCGGCTCGTGACGACGAGCAAGGAGGGTCGCGTCCGCGTCTGCCGCCTCGAGCAGGAGGGACTCGGCGTCGCCCGGAACTGGCTCGACGAGCGACGCCGGGAGCAGGAGCGCAGGCTCGACCGCCTAGCCGCCGTGCTGGGCGAGGCCGAGGAGGAGAGCGGCGGCTGAGGCCCGCCCCGGCGCCGCGACGCGGAGCATGGTCGGCGGCGACGCGCTCGCCGCATGGAGGTGAACCATGGTAGGTCAGGTCAGGTCAGAGGTCATACACGACGGCTTCACGCTCGTGAGGCGCTACCGCTCCGGCGTCGACGCGGTCTGGCGCGCGTTCGCCGACCCCGACGTCAAGCGCCGCTGGTTCGCCGAGGGCGCCGGCTTCGAGGTCATCGAGTACGGCCTCGACTTCCGCCCCGGCGGCCGCGAGCACGCCGCGTTCCGCGTCGTGGACGCGCCGGTGCCGCTGGGCGTGATCACGAACGAGACGCGCTACTTCGACATCAGGGAGCGCGAGCGGATCGTCTCGGCGTACTCCATGGCGAACGACGGCGTGCCGTTCTCGGTGTCGCTGGTGACGGTCACGTTCGAACCAGACGGCGACGGCACGCTGCTGACGTTCCGCGAGACGGCTGCGTTCCTCGAGAACGCCGACGGCGTGAGGCTGCGCGAGAACGGCACTCGTGCCCTGCTCGAGGCCCTCGCCGCCGAGCTGGGCGAGGAGCGCCAGGAGGTCGCCTGGCAGGCCTGAGGCCGGGCGGCCCCCTCCGGGCGGCCTCTCCAGGGCGGCCCCCTGAGGGCGGCCGCCCCCGGGCGGCCTCCCCCCGGGCGGCCTAGAAGGCCGCCCCAGCCTGGGCGCGCTTGCGCGCCGCGCCGAGCGGGTTCGACACGGCGTGGCGGGCGGCCGCCCAGGCCCTCTTCAGCTCGAGCTCCTCCGGGTCGAGCGTGGCGTCCGGTGCGTCGGCGAAGCGGGCGACCTCGTCGGCCTTCGCGTTGAGAACCATGTTCAGGACCGCGTGGAGGGAGTCGCGCACGGCGAGGCCCTCCCGCAGCATGTCCTGCATCTCGAGAACGCGGTTGACGAGCTCCTCGTGGCTCATGGCCTCGAGCTCCGCACGGGTCCTCTGCATGCTCGGAGTCTAGCCGGTGACGGGTCGGGCTCGCGGGTTATCGTGCCGCCATGCCAACAGACCCCGTCCGCGCGAGCGTGGCGGAGCTGGGCGCCGCGTACCGGTCGGGCGAGCTCGACCCGGTCGCGGTCACGCAGGCGTTCCTGGCCCGCGTGGCCGCCCACCCGCACGGCAGCCTCGTCTACCTACGGGTCACGGCCGAGCGCGCGCTCGCCCAGGCCGAGAGGGCCGCCCGCCTCTTCGCCGCCGGCGTCGACCTCGGGCCGCTCCAGGGGGTGCCGGTGGCGGTCAAGGACCTGCTCGACATGGAGGGCGAGGTGACGTCCGCCGGCTCGAAGGTGCTCGCCGAGCGGCCGCCGGCGCCCCAGGACGCCCCCGTGCTCGCCCGGCTCGACGCCGCCGGCGCTGTCTTCGTGGGCCGCACGAACATGACGGAGCTGGCCTACTCCGGCGTGGGCATCAACCCTCACTACGGCACTCCGCCGTGCGCGCTCGACGAGACGCGCGTGCCCGGCGGCTCCTCCTCCGGGACGGGCGTGGCGGTCGCGGCGGGCCTAGCGACCGTGGGCGTGGGCTCGGACACGGGCGGCAGCGTGCGCATCCCCGCGGCCGTGAACGGCGTCGTCGGGCTGAAGACGACCGACGGCCTGGTGCCGACCGGAGGCACGGCGCCGCTGTCGACGACCCTCGACACGATCGGGCCGCTGGCACGTACCTGCGCCGACGCGTGGACGCTCTTCGCCGCGATGGCCGCGCAGCCGTACGCCCCCCTCCGGCCGCCCCGGGAGCGGCTGACCCTGCTGGCGCCCACGACGCTGCTCACCGACGACCTCGACCCCGAGGTCGAGGCCGTCTTCCGCTCGGCGCTCGACCTGCTCGCGTCGCTGGGCCACGAGGTGCGAGTCGCGCCGCTGCCGGCGCTGGCCGCGGCGCCCGAGCTCTACCGGCGCTACGGTAGCTTCGCGAGCCACGAGGCACTGGCGCTCTACGAGCGCGAGCTCAGCACGCGCGCCGGCGACATGGACCCGCGGGTGGTCAGCCGCATCCGCGAGCACGAGGGCCGCCCGGCGAAGGACTACGTGCGGCTGACCCTGGAGCGCGAGGCGCTGAGGCGAGGGTTCTGGACCGAGCTGGCGGGCTTCGACGCCATCGTCGCGCCCACCCTGCCGGTGCTGCCGCCGCGCATCGACGACCTCGCGTCCGACGAGGCCTACTTCCACTACAACGCCCTGATGCTGCGCAACACGGCGCCCTTCAACGTGCTCGGCTGCCCTGCCGCCAGCGTGCCGTGCGGGACGGCGGCAGGGGGCCTCTCCGTGGGCCTGATGGTCGTGACGCGGCCCGGCGAGGAGGAGCTGGCGCTGGGCCTCGCCCAGCAGGTCGAGGCGGCCGCGGCGGTTCAGTCGGCCAGGTAGAGG
>DATGNP010000308.1:0-3252 GCA_035306665.1 Trueperaceae bacterium | reverse complement strand
GTCCCGTCCCGGCGCGCCGCGAGCGGCGCGGGCGTGGGCGCGAGCCGGCCCGCCTTGGCCCTGGCGGCCGGCCGCGAGCTCACGCTGGTCGCGCACGACGCCCGCCGCGCCGTGACGCTCGGCGGCCTCGCCGTGGAGAGCCCGATGCTGGGCGAGGCGCTGCCCGGACGTCGTCCGCGCGGCGAGCGCTCGCTGCCCGCGCTAGCGGTCGGCGAGCTGGAGACCGGGCGTCCCGAGCGCCGCCGGCGCCTCGAGCCGCGGCGGCTGCCGGAGGAGCTCACGCGCTGACCCACGCCCTCAACCGGCCAGCGGCGCGCTGAACCCGAACGCGTTGCCGCGTGCGCCGTCGCCGCGCGGGGCGCCCCACGCCTCGCCGCCCCACGCCGCGGCGAGCGAGCGCACGACGAACAGCCCCAGGCCGGTGCCCTTGGCCTTGCGGCCGGCCTGGGCGCGCGGCTCGAAGAGCTCGGCGAACGCCTCCGGCGTCAGGGGCTCGCCCGTGTCGCGCACCTCGACGCGCGCCATGCCGCCCTCGCCCCACGCCGCGACCGTCACCTCGGCGCGCTCGGGGCCGTGCACGGCCGCGTTCTCGACGAGGTTCAGGAGCGCCTGGAGCAGCTTGTCCTCGTCGGCGCTCACCACGAGGCCGGTCGGCGCGGCCCGCAGCGTCACGCCGCGCGGCAGGCGCACCGCCTCGGTGAGCGCTGCGGCGCGCTCGACCACCGGGTCGAGCTCCAGCGTGCGGAGGCGCGGCGGGCGCACGTCGACGGTGAGGTCGGCGAGCAGTCGCCCGAGGCGAGCCGCCTCCTCGCGAGCGCGGCTCAGGAAGCGCTCGCGGACCTCGGCGGGCGGGTCGTTGGCCAGGGCGTCGAGGACGGCGGCGACGGCGGCGGCCGGCGTGCGCAGCTCGTGCGACAGCACGGCGAGGAGCTCGCGAGCCTGGCGCTGGGAGGCGCGGGCCTCGCTGACGTCGCGCAGAAGAAGTGCGCCGGGGACGCTCCTGACCTCCAGCGCGCGCCCCCTCAGCTCGAGCTCGACCTGATCGCCCCTCGCGCGCGCCAGCGCCTCCAGCCGGTGGTCGCGCAGCACGCCGATCAGCGGCCTCAGCAGCGCCCTGGCGGGGTCGACGTCGAGCAGCTCGGCCGCTCGCCGGTTCAGCCCCGTCACGACACGGCCGTCGTGTAGCAGCACGCCCTCGTCGAGGGCGTCGAGCCAGCCGTCGGGGCCGGGACCGGGCGCCGGGGTCACCGCCGCGTGCCCGGCACCGTCATGCGGTAGCCGCGGCCCCTCACCGTCTCGATCCAGCCGGGCCCCAGCCTGGCCCTGAGCTGCGCGACGTGCTGGTCGACGGTGCGCTCGGTGCCGACGAAGTCGACGCCCCACACCCTGTCGAGGAGCTCGCCGCGCGAGAAGACGCGGCCGACGTGAGCGGCGAGGAACGCCAGGAGCTCGCGTTCGCGCGGCGGGAGCTCGAGCCTCCGGCCGCGCAGCCGCACCTCGCCGCCGTCGTCGTCGAGCTCCAGTTCGCCGAGCACGCGGGGCGCACGGAGGCGGACGCGCCTGAGCAGCGCGCGCAGGCGCGCCACGAGCTCGGCCTGGGAGAACGGCTTGACGAGGTAGTCGTCGGCGCCGGACTCGAGCCCCTCGACCCTGTCCGCCTCTCGGGCCCGAGCGGTCAGCATCAGCACCGGCGTCTCGTCGCCGGCGGCGCGGGCGCGAGCGAGCAGCCTCACGCCGGGCTCGTCGGGCAGCATCCAGTCGAGCACGACGACGTCGGCGCCCTCCCAGGACTCCCAGGCGGCGCCGGCCGTCGCGGCCGCACGCGGCTCGAACCCGGCCGCGCTCAGGTTGTGCGCGACGACCTCGCGGAGCAGGTCGTCGTCCTCGACGAGCAGGACTACAGGTGACCGCGCCACGCCAGCAGTCTAGCCGCGGGCCGCCGTGGACGCGTGCCACGCGCCCGGCGCCCGCGGCGGCCATGACGACGCCATGACGGGCCGCAGGTACCCTCGGCTATCATGACGCCGGTGGACCGCAGCCCCCTCAGCGAGGACATCGCCAACGTCGCCAACAACGTCCTGCGCATGCTCAGCCTGGTGCGCGAGGCGACCGAGCTGGCGCGGCGGGCCCTCATCGACCAGGACGAGGACGCGGCCCGGCGGTGCATGGCGGGCGACGCGCAGATCGACGCCATGCAGGCGGAGCTCGAGACGCGCATCCTCACCGTGATCGCCAGGCGCCAGCCGGCGGCCCGCGACCTGCGGTTCCTCGGGGCCAGCTTCCAGGCGCTGCACGACATCGAGCGGGCCGGCGACTACGCCGAGCACGTCGCGGCAGCCGCGCTCGAGCTGGCGCAGGAGCCGCCGCTGAAGCGCTACCTCGACCTGCAGCGCTGCTTCGAGGTCCTCGAGGCGATGATCGACGCCACGATGAAGGCCTACGCCGAGGAGGACGCCGACGCGGCGCGCCGCGCGCACCGGATGGACCAGGAGGTCGACGACCTCTACGAGCAGGTCCAGCGCGAGCTCCTGACGTACATGATGGAGTCACCCGCCGCCATCGGGCGCGCGACCCGCCTGCTCGAGGTCGCGCGCTACCTCGAGCGTCTCGGCGACCACATCGAGAACGTCAACGAGCACGTCGTGTTCTGGCTGACGGGCGAGCGCCAGATGTGATCCCCGGGGGCGCCACGCCCCGCCGCCGCCTGCGCCGTGCCCTCGGCACGGCGCTGCTGCTGGCCGTGCTCGTCTGGTCGCTCCTGACCGCCGCGTTCGCCGCCCGGGACTACGTCGTCTACCACGGCTTCCCCAGCCCGATGCGCTTGGTGTTCGGCGACGAGGTGCGCGTGCCGCGTTGGCGGCCCGTCGCGCGGCTCGCGAACGCCATGCGGGGGCCGGCGAGGGTCGGCCTGCAGGTCGGGCACCTGGAGGCCGTCGAGCAGCCAGACGAGCTGGCCGAGCTGCGCTACAGCACCGGGGCCCACTGGGACGGCGTCGACGAGGTGGAGGTCAACCTGGCGATCGTGACCGCGCTCGCCGACCGCCTGCGGGAGCGGGGACTCGTCGTCGACGTGCTGCCGGCCACCGTGCCGCCGCGCTACCGCGCCGACCTGCTGCTGTCGGTGCACGTCGACGCGAACCCGAACGAGGAGCGCAGCGGCTACAAGTCGTCGCACTTCGTCCCGCCGCGCAACCCGCACGAGCTGCTCCTCAAGCTGCACCTCGACAGGGCCGTGCTTGGCGGCACGGGCCT
>DATGNP010000307.1:0-7098 GCA_035306665.1 Trueperaceae bacterium | reverse complement strand
GCGTCGGCGATCACGGCGATGCCGCGCGCGGCCTCGGCGAGCGCCCCCTCGTCCGGGTCGGCCGCGTCGTGGGCCGCCACCGCCCGCTCGAGCCAGCGCCTGGCCTCGCGCCAGCGCCCCTGCGCGTACCAGGGGAACCACACGGCCGCGGCCAGGCGCAGCGCCGTGCCGCCGTCGCCTGACGCCAGGGCGTGCTCGAGGACCGACCGGATGTTCTCGTGCTCGGCGTCGATGCGCCTGCCCCACTCCTCCCGCAACGGCCCGTTCCACTCGGCCGCGGCGCGCGAGGCGAGACGCGTCAGGTGCTCGGCGTACGCGGCGAGCACGGCCGCCTCGCGCCCGGGGTCCCGGGCGAGCTCCTCGCGGGCGTACTGGCGCACCAGGGGGTGGAGGTCGTACCTGCCGTCGGGATGGGACCGCACCAGCGACTTGTCGACGAGGGCGACGAGCGTGGGGATCGTGACGTCGGCGACGGCCGCGGCCGCCTCGCGGGCGAACCCGCCGGCGAAGACCGCGAGCGCCGCGAGGGCCTCGCGTTCCCTGGGAGCCAGCAGGTCCCACGAGCGCTGGAAGGCGGCGCGCAGGCTGCGGTGGCGGTCGGGGACGTCGCTGTCGCGCGTGGCGAGCACGTCGAGGCTGCGCTCCAGCTCGGCGGCGAGCTCGGGGAGGGGCAGGGCCCTCACCAGCGCGGCCGCGAGCTCGATCGCGAGGGGCGAGCCGGCGGCGAGGCGGCAGACGCGTGCCACGTGGCTCAGCGTCCGCTCGTCGAGGACGAAGCCGAGGTCGGCGCGCTTCGCGCGCTGGGCGAACAGGCGCACCGAGTCGAGGTGCTCGGTCCGCTCGGCCGGCGTCCCCTCCTCGGGCACGGGCAGGCCATCGAGGGGGAAGAGCTGCTCGCCCGAGAGGTCGAGGCGCTCCCGCGAGGTGGCGAGGACCGTGAGGCCGGGGCACGCGGCCAGGAGCTCCGTCACGACACCGAGGCGCCCCCGCAGGTGCTCGCACTCGTCGAGCACCACCAGGATCCGTCGCGCGCCGATGCCGGCCGCCAGGTCCGCGGTGGACTCGGGCGCGTCCAGCCCGAGGGCCGCCGCCACGACGTCACGCAGCGCGCCGGCCTGCGACACCGCCCCGAGCGGCACGAGGTGCACGCCGTCCGGGAAGGTGCCCGCCCGCAGCTCCTGGTTCGCGACCTCGCGCGCGAGGCGCGTCTTGCCCGTCCCGCCCGGCCCCGTGAGCGTGACGAGCCGCGTCGCGGGGTCGCCCAGCAGCCGCGCGAGCTCGAGGAGCTCGAGGTCACGGCCCACGAACGACGTCGTGGCCAGGTCGAGGCCGCTGGCCGGCGGGAGGGGCGCGCGAGCCTCGGGCGGCGCAGGGGCGGCGAGCTCGATGCCGAAGTCGAGCGCCTCACGGCGCACCGCGGCCGCCAGGGGGCTGCCGCCGCCGGCGAGCAGGCGGTAGGCGCGCTCTAGCGTCTCGGGCGCCGGGTCCGGCGCTCCCGGCAGACGGTGCGCCAGCTCCGCCACCCGGCCGGCACGTTGGGCCTCGCCCCGCGCCGCCAGCGCCTCCGCCAGGTCGATCAGGCGCCCGCGCAGGGTCTCGGCGATCAGCTCCCGCGTCGAGTAGACCCAGTCCTCGAGCTCGCTGCTCCAGTCCGGCAGGTAGATGCCGTCGAGGAACGGGCCGGGGTAGAGGTCGTCCAGGCTCGGGCCGAGGGCCGGTCCGTCCACGTCCCAGGCGGACGCGGGCACGGGCGTCTCGAGCAGGGCCTGCGCGTCGGAGGCCACGGTCGCCCTGAGGCGCGTGCCGTCGACCTCGACGGCCCCGGGGGCGCTCTGCCTGAGCTGCACCAGCGCCGTGCGCAGGCTGGCGAGCGGCGCCGCGGCGTCCGGCCAGAAGAGCTCGCTGAGGAAGCGCCTGTCCTTGGGTCCTTCGAGGGCTAGGTACGTGAGCAGCAGGAGCGGCTTCGGCCGGGAGAACGCGGAGCCTTCCAGCCGCAGGCCCCCCAGCGTGCGCAGGTGCATGCGCCACTATAGACAGCGTGCTCGACGGGGTTAACGCCCGGCTCACGCGTCGAACCCGAGGTAGGGATCGCCCTCCCGGCGGCACGGAGCCACCGGGAGGGCCGAGCGGAGGAGGGGCGCCTCGCGGCGTTCCGCCCTGTCAGCGTCGCGCCGCGACCTCCTCGGGCGAGACGAGGGGAGCGTCGTTGCCGAAGCTCGTGCGCTGGTAGTTGATGACGGCCGCGACCTGCTCGTCGTCGAGCAGCCCGCCGAACGCCGGCATGGGCGAGACGTACGCCACGCCGCCGATCTCCTTGCCCTGCAGGCCGCCGAGGACGATCGTGATGTGCTCGCCGGGGTCCTCTGCGGTCACGACCGGGTCGCCCGCTATCGGCGGGAAGACGCCGGGCAGGCCCCGTCCGTCGGCCTGGTGGCAGCTGGCGCAGTTCGTGCCGTACACGCTCGCGCCCAGCTCGCGGTCGAAGCCCGCGACGGCGGACGGTTCCCCGGCCGGGGCGACCGCGCCGCCGCCCGGAGGGGTCCCGACGCCGGGGCGGTCGGCGCCGGCGCGGCTCGCCGCGGCGGCCCCCGCGGTCGGTGCCGGCGCCGCGGCGGCGGTCTGGCCGGAGAACGCCGCCACGTCCGGGGGCGGGTTCCAATGCTGGACGCCGTAGTAGAGCCCGTAGGCGACGAGCATGATCACGAGCACCCAGGCCCAGGTCGGCACGGGGGAGGGCGTCTCGGCGCGCGACGGCTCCCACTTGCTCTCGACGGCCCCGCCGTAGGAGTTGACGAGGACGGGAACCGTGCCCTCGAGGACGTCGTCTTGGCGCAGGCCGCTGACCACGATGCCGGGCCCGTTGCGCACCGTGAACCGCACCACCTTCACGCCCTTCGTGCCGAAGGAGTCGTAGGCCTCGACGCGCAGCGTGTGCGGCCCGTCGGGGAGGCGGGTGGTATCGAGCTCGAAGCGCAGCGGCGGGCTGTAGCTCGCGATCGGCTCCGCGCCGTCGTCGAGGAAGACGTCGATGCGGTTGGTGCCAGGCGCCTCAGACATCGAGACCGCTCTCCTCGAGGACCTTGCGCTTGATGTGGTCGGGCGAGGTCTCCCGCGGTCGCACGAAGCGCGCGACCGCGAACGCGATCACCCACAGGACGACCACGGCGCCCACGAAGGTGATGGCGTAGTCGAGCGGGCCGCCGGGCTGCACGCGATGGCCCTCGGTCGAGGTCGAGAAGCCGGCGGCCCGTGCCGAGAGCGTCTGGGTCACCGCCGCGAGCCAGCTCACTGCGTCGCCCCCTCCGCGCTATGACCTGCCATGGCGCCCTCCAGGGGCGCCTGCTGGAGGGAGAGGAGGTAGGCGACGAGCGCGTGGCCGCGCTCCGTGGGCACCACCTGGCCCGCCGCCGGCGCGCGCGGGCCAGGGACGGGCACGACGACGTCGTCGTCGCCGGCCTCGGCCACGACCTCGAAGAGCCAGGGGTAGGCGGGCATCACCGAATCGGGCACGACGATGCGCGGGTCGTACAGGTGCAGGAGGTGCCAGGTCTCGCTGGGCTGGCGCGCGCCGACGTTCGTGAGGTCGGGGCCGGTGCGCGACGAGCCTAGGAGTGCGGGCGCGTAGGGGCTCAGGGCGCCCAACGGCTCGACGTGGGCGTAGTCGCCGGGCACCGACGGGCGGCCCCACACGGCGTCCATGGCGATCGGGCGCACCTGCTGCGTGTGGCAGGCCACGCATCCCTCCCCGACGTAGACCTTCAGGCCCTGGCGCTCGTGATCGGTCAGCGGCCGGCTGGCCGGCAGAGCCTGCGTGTTGTCCTCGACCCAGATCGCGGGGCCCACGGCGATGATCGCCGACAGGGCGAGGAAGCCGAGGAAGACCGTGCCGAACAGGAGCCTGTGGTCGCTGTGCAGGCTCACGACAGCGCCCTCGCCGCCCGCGCCGGCGCCGTCACGGGCACGGCGGCGCGCGCGGGCCGCATCGTCCAGAGGTTGTAGGCGAACACGAGGTGCGAGAGGAACATCAGGCTCCCGCCGACGGCGCGCCACAGCCAGAACGGCACCATCGCGTTCACCGACTCGATGAACGGCGCGCCGGCGATCCAGGTCAGGCCCTGCATGGTGCCGCCGACCATCAGCGCCGCGCCGTAGAAGGTGAGGCCGACGAGCGCGAACCAGAAGTGCACCCCTACCAAGAGGTGGCTCGGCTCGCGCGCCGTGAGCCGGGGCACGAGCCCGTAGACCCCGCCCCAGATCAGGAAGGCGACGAAGCCGTACATGGTCAGGTGGGAGTGGGCGACCGTGAAGTTCGTGAAGTGCCAGACGTGGTTCAGCGAGCGCAGCGCCTCGAGCGAGCCCTGCGCCGACCAGAAGAAGTAGGCGAGGATGCCGGCGAGGACGAACGGCAGCGAGTAGCTGCGCGCGACGGTGCGGAAGCTGCCTCGCATCGTGAGCAGGAAGTTCCCGGTGCCCGCCGCCAGCGTCACGACCATGCCGACGCTGAAGATGATGGCGACGGTCTGGATCCACCACGGCACGGGCGCGAACACGAAGTGGTGGGCGCCGATCATCGTGTAGAAGAGCATCTGCGTCCAGAACGCGAGCACGCCCAGCGAGTAGGAGTAGATGGGCTTGTTCAGCAGCTTCGGCAGGAAGTAGTAGGTCAGGCCGAGCGCCAGCGGCGTGAACCACATGCCCACGCCCATGTGCATGTAGTAGCCCTGGATCACCGACTCGCTGATCGGGTTCGTCTGGTAGAAGGGCAGGTAGGCGATCACGACGACGGTGATCGTCCACAGGAACGCGGCCACGATGTACCAGTTCGAGATGTAGATCTCCTCGACCTCGCGCTTGGCCACGGTCTGTACGAGGTTGTAGGCCACGAGGACGGCTCCGGCGGCGAAGAGCGCCTGGACCGGCCACACGTACTCGCGGTACTCCTGGCCGCCGTTGTTGACCCCGGCCATCAGCAGGACGTCGCCGACCACGACGGCGAGGTTGATGAGCACGAGGCTCGCCCATGCGAGCGGGACCGAGAAGAGCCTGCGGTTGCTGGTCTTCGGGACCACGTAGAGGGACAGGGCGATCAGCGCCAGCGACGACCAGCCCCAGAACACGGTGTTCGTGTGCACGGGGCGGAGGCGCCCGTACGAGAGCCACGGCACGTGCTCGAGGTCGGGAGCGGTGAACTTGATGCCAAGGTACTCGCCGATGAGCGTGCCGATCACGAGCCAGACGGCGGCGCAGGCCAGGTAGGCGTAGATCAGCGTCGTCGTGGCGGTATCGCGCTGGGGCTCCGGCCTCAGGCTCGCCTTCGCGACGGCGATGGGACGCTCGTGACCGTCACGCCTCACGCTCGGGGCCACGGACGCTGTCGCGGGACTACCGGCCGGCACTCGGGCACCTCTCGCGCGGCGGGACCTGGCATTGACGACGGGGCTGCATCGCGACCTCCAACAACTTGGACAACTAGGTCCAAGAAACTCCCGACCGGCCGGCGCGCGCACGGGACAAATGTCCCGAGGCGCCACCGACGGCGCTCGTAGGGCCCTCGGGCGGTTATGGTCCAGGGTCTGAGAACCGGGTCGCGCCGCGGCCCGCGGGCCTGCGCCCGGCATGGAGGGTCGCTACGGAGATGTCAGAACGCGAGTTCCTGGTGGAGGTCCTGCGCACCCGGCGCAGCGTCGGTCAGCCCCTGTTGGCGGGCGGCGCCATGGAGGACCACGGCGTCGTGCGCGAGGCGCTGGAGTCGGCCCGCTGGGCGCCGAACCACAAGCGCACCGAGCCTTGGCGCTTCTACCTGCTGGACGACGAGCGCATCGCGCGCCTCGCCGCCATCAACGCCGAGCTCCTGGAGCGCGGCGGCTCGAGCCCCGACACGGTCGAGCTCAAGCGCCGGCAGTGGGCCGCCGTGCCCGGGGTCGTGGTCTTCACGGTCCGGTCGGCCCCGGACGCCGACGAGGTCATGCGCCGAGAGGACTACGCGGCCGTCGTCGCCGCCGCGCAGAACTTCACCCTCCACCTGTGGGCGCTGGGCGTCGCCACGAAGTGGTCGACCTCGGCGGTGTGGCGTCACGAGGGTTTCTGGCCCCTGCTGGGCAAGGAGGGCCCCGACGGCGAGGAGGTCGTGGGGATCTTCTTCTACGGCCGCGTCGCCGAGGCGCCGGTCGGGCGCAGGCGGCTGGAGCTCGACGAGGTGCTCACCGACTTCAGGCGCTGACCAGCGGCCCTTCGCGTCGCCGCCGCCGGGCGTCCCGGCGGCGCGCATGCTGGACCCGCTACCAGACGTCGACGCGGGGTCGGCCGTGCGCGGCCAGCGTCTGCGACACCTGCCCGGCGTGCCAGGCGTCGTGTTGGAACACGCGCATGACGACGTCGCCGCGGCGCATCACCCAGTCGGGCCCGAACTCCGGCCGGCGGATCGTCTCCTCCAGCGAGGCGACGGTCCAGGTGTCGAGGCAGCGTTCGACGACGCCGAACGTGCTCTCGAGCGCCTGCGCCAGCTGTCGGGCGCTGAGCACGTTGACGAGGTCGTCGTCGCCGGGGCAGTCGTAGGCGGCGTTCGGGAACGGCGTGTCCTCGGCGCCGGGCTCACCGGCGAAGTCGCACAGCCAGAACACGCGCTGGCACGCCAGGTGGCCGACGGTCGCCCACAGCGGCCAGCCGTCGGGGCCGGGCCTGAGGGCGAGGTCCTCGTCGGACAGCGCCGAGACCGTCCGTACGAGACGCTCGTTGAGCGTGGGCCAGAGGCCGTAGACGGCGCGGATCGTGAGCTCCGACATGCCGCAAGGTACACGACGCGTGCCGCCGGCTAGCCGCTCTCGCGGACGACCAGGTGCGTGGGCAGCACGACGGGCGCGGGCACGGGCTCGCCACTGAGCTGCGCGAGCAGCAGACGGCCCGCCCAGCGGCCCTTCTCGATGGTGGGCTGGTGCACCGTCGTGAGCGGCGGGGTCGTGCGGGCGGCCAACGGGAGGTCGTCGAACCCGACGACCGCGACGTCGTCAGGGACCGCGAGCCCGGCTTCCCTGGCATGGGCGAGCACGCCGAACGCGAGCTGGTCGCTCATCGCGAGGAGCGCCGTGGGCCGGGGCCGCA
>DATGNP010000306.1:0-2781 GCA_035306665.1 Trueperaceae bacterium | reverse complement strand
AGCTCTGAGCCTCAGCGGCTGGGACTACGTGGCGCTGGAGGGCACCGCCACCGGCGCGGGCGCCGTGGAGGGGGTGCCGCTCGAGGACCTAAGCACGGCCTTCCGCCTGCCGCGCGACGGCCGCGTGCGGGCCGAGGGCCTCGCCCGACTCGGTGGTGGACGCGTCGACTTCGAGGTCGGGCCCGGCCAGGCAGGCGAGCGCCTGCTCCTCACGGCGAGCGGCGTCGACCTCTCGGCGCTCGCGGAGGGCCTCGGGGCCGTCGACGCCCGGCTGCGGCTGGCGGTCGACGACCGCGAGGACGGCGACCTCACCGTGGAGTGGAGCGGCGAGGTCGCGGGCAGGAGCGTGGACGCCCGCCTCGAGGCGCGGCTCGACCCCGACGGCTGGCAGGGCTTCGTGACCGGCGGCGACTCGGCCGGCGGACAGCTGGAGGGCGCCGTGGTCCTCGCCGACGGCAGGCTCGACGGCGGGCTGACCCTGAGCCGCCTCGGCCTCGCCCCGCTGCCCGACGACGCCAGGGTGACGCTGGGCGTCTCCGGCCCGGCCTCGCTCGACGGCGCCCGCCTCACGCTCGTGCTCGACGCCGACGGGCCCGTGACCGTGCCCGGCCTGGCGACGGGCCCCGACGTGCGCGGCAGCGCGTCCGGCGTCTACAGCGACGGCGCCGTCACCGGCGTGCTCGGGCGCTTCGGGCCCGCGCTGGTCTCCGGCGTCCTCGACCTGGCGCCCTTGGCGCTGACCCTCGACGTCCTCGTCGATCCCACGCCCGTGGCGCTCGCCGACGGCGCCGCGACCGCGCGCGTCACCGTGCCGGCGAGCTCCCTCGTGCTCGGCGCCGACGGCCTGGCCTGGTCGGGGCGTGTCGCCTACTCCGCGCTGACCGCCGGGCCCGCCTCCACCCCCGACGGAGTCCTCGTGGCCGAGGCCCGCGCGCCCGCCGGCGAGGCCGGCGGCTGGCGCCTGAGCGCGACGAGCGAGGACGGCGCGCTGGCCATCGCGGCCGGGCCGGCGGGCGTGAGCCTCACGCTCGACGGGCTGCCCGTGGCCGTCGCCGGCGCGGACCCCGCCGAGCCGGTGCTGGCCGCCACCCTGCACGGCGGCGTACGCGGCGCCGACCTCGACGTGACCGTGAGGGACGCCGGCGGCGCGCAGGCGGAGCTGCCCGCGAGCCTGCGCCTAGTGGGCGCCGCCGACCCGCAGGCGAGCCGCCTCTACCTGTTCGGTTGGCTCGGCGCCTTGCCGGTGACGCTCGAGGTCGGCTGGGACGGACCCCTCCGCGCCACCGCCCGCCTGGGCGGAGGACCCGCCGGGGCCGTCATCGGGGACCCCTCGGGCCCGCCCGACAGCGACGGACGGGGCGTCACGGTCTCCTACGCCGCCGATACGACCGCGCTGACGGTCGTCGGCGGCGCCGACCTGGCCGCCTTCTGGGGCCTAGTCCTCGGCGAGCCGCCCCCGCCGCCGGCCGATGTCGGCCCGGAGGCGACGGCCGCGGCACGCGAGCGGTTCGAGGGCGACCTCGGGGTGCTGGCTTCCCGGCCGGTCACGGGCCCCGCACCCGTCGACGGCACGCTGGTCCTGGACATGACGGGCCTCGTCGCCGCAGGCGGCGTCGACGGTCTCGCCGGCCGGGCGGTGCTCGACGTGTCCTCGCCCGTGAGTGCCCGCGCCGTCCTGACCGGCCGAGGGGACCTTCTGGAGGTGACCCTCGACGGCGAGGTCGGCGGCCTGCCGGTGCGCGGCGCCGGCGCCGCGCGCGTGGCGGACCTGGGCTCCGGCGCGCCGCTCCTGACCCTCGACGTCGGCCCCCTGCAGGGCCTGTCCGTGACGACGGCGGGCGTGAGCGGCGCCGGGGTCGTCGCGGGCGTGAGCGCGGGGCCCGCCGCGGTGCCGGACGTGCCGTGGCGCCTCGAGCTCGACTGGACCGAAGCGCCCACCGCGACCCTGGAGGTGGCGGGCTCGCCCGTGCGCCTCGACCTGCGCGACGACGCTGTCCGGGTGAGCGGTCCCGTGTCCCTGCCTGTCACGTACGCCGGCGAGGGGCTCGTCGCGAGCCTCGCCCTGCCGAGCGGAACCGTCCCGCTCCTGGACCCCGCCGCCACCCCCGTCCTCGTGACGCTCGCCCGCCCCGGTGACGAGCCGTTCGCCGAGGCGGCCGGCACGGTCGGCGACCTCGTCCTCTCGGGCAGGCTCCCCGCCGAGCTGCTGGCCGCCCCGCTGCCCGAGCCGGCGCGGCCCACTGGCGAGCTCGCGCTCGCCGGCACTGCCGACCTCCTCGCGATGACGGCCACCGTCGGCCTCGGCGACGACCTGGTGGCCAGCTACGCGGAGGGCGTCCTCGAGGTCAGGGCCGACGACGCCGACCTCGCGCCCTACCTGCCCGACCGGGCACCGAGCGGCCTCACCGCGAGGGTCGACGGGGCCCTGCGCCGCGACCCGGCCTCCGGCTGGGCCGGGGCCCTGCGCGCCGACCTGGCCCTAGCCGGCGACGAGCCTGCCAGCGCCACCCTGACCCTCGGCGGCGCCGGCGAGGAGCTCACCGTCGCGGTGACGGCGACCGGCCCGCTCGAGTCGTCACTGCATGCGGCCGGCACCCTTACCCCCGAGCTCCGCCTCGCAGGCTCGGCCACGGCGCTGGCCGGCGCCGTCGCCGCGGAGCTGAGCGCCACGCCCCTCGCCGGCTGGAGCGTCGCGCTGACCACCACCGCCCTCGCAGCCGAACCCTACCTGGAGCTGCCGCCCCTCGCCGCGACGCTGAGCGTGCCGCCGGACGGCGCCCC
>DATGNP010000305.1:0-32947 GCA_035306665.1 Trueperaceae bacterium | reverse complement strand
GTGAACGAGCCGACGTAGCGGTACTGGTCGATGCCGTGCCCGAACAGCGGCGCGCGCCACCACACCTCGAGCCCGTCCACCATCATCGCGCTGCGCTTGGCGGTCTCGCGGCCCTCTAGCGTCATCTCGAGCCTGTCGACGAACGCGACCTCGTTGAGTGGCCCGGTGAGCGTCTCGCCGTAGGTGAGCGAGGCCCACACCACGACGGGGGCGGCCAGGAGCGCCAGCGCCGTGCCGAGCGACGGCCTGCGGAAGCTGGGGAAGAAGTCGCGGGCCAGCACCATGATGTACGCGAACCACACGAACACGAGCTTGCGCGTGCCGGTCGTGAGCGTGGCCACGACGATGAACGCCGCCGCCAGCAGGCCGGCCCAGCGGTTGCGCGGCAGCGCCAGCAGCAGGAGGAACGCCGCCAGCGACAGCTGGATCGCCAGCGAGTTCGGGTTGCCCGTGAGGCCGACGGCGCGGGCCTCCCCGAGGGTCAGCGACTGGTAGATGCCGACGCCGCCCTGGACCGTGGCGGCTACCGCCGTCGTGAGCACGACGAGCCGGAGGGAGACGCCGTTCTGCAGCGCCGCCCACACGACGACGGCGCCGAAGAGGTCGAACGCCAGCCCGATGGCGGAGACCAGGGCGGCGCTCTGGTCGAACGACCACAGGACGCTCGCGCACGCGTAGGCGACGAACAGCGCGCCGAGCGGCGGCACGGAGTCGAGGCGCAGGCGCAGGGGAGCCTGCGTGCTCCTGACGAGCAGCAGGACGAACGCGACGAGGATCGCGGCGTGCGGCACCCGTGAGAGGCCGGGCAGGTTCGAGAACAGGAGCGACCAGCCGATGTACAGGGCGACCATGGCGCCCAGGAGGCGCGTGGTGAGGACCTGCGCCGAGGTCGCCGTGGCGCCGCGGGCCCGCGCGAGCGCCGCCCGCTGCTCCGTCGTCATGCCGCCGGCTCCACGTGGGATAGCGTGTAGCGCCGCTTGCCCGTCGGGCCGACGGGGATGTCGTCGACGACCTCGAACTCCACGGCGCAGCCCTCGCCCAGCGCGCTCCTGAAGGCGGTCGCCAGCGCGCGCTGCTCGGCCGCGATCAGCTCGGGGTCGGTGCCGGGGCGCGGCACGACCCTGACCCGTAGGCGGTCGTAGTCCTCCTGCACGACCTGGAACTGCGCCACCCAGTCGCGTCCGTAGAACTGCCGCGTGAAGTACCCGCCGTAGACCTGGCGGCCGTCGACGGTGTGGAACACGTCGGTGACGCGGCCGGACACGGCCGTCAGGCGCGGCCAGGGCACGCCGCCCGCCGGGGGCCCGAGGACCCCGGCGTCGCCGATGCGGTAGCGGATCAGGGGCATCGAGCGGTTCGTCAGCGTGGTCACCAGCAGCTCGCCGTGCTCGCCGTCCGGCACCGGCCTGCCCGCCGCGTCGACGGCCTCGACGACGTGCGTCAGCGGGTCGATCACGAGCCCGAGGCCGTCGCCGTTCTCGCAGGCGACGTCGGCGACCTCGCGGGAGCCGTAGCGGTCGTAGACCTCGGCGCCGAACACGCGTTCGATCGTAGACCGCATCTCGGGCTCGAGGTTCGTCGCCGACGTCATGACGGCGGGGATCGGCAGCACCTCCAGGCCGCGCGACTCGGCGTGGCGCGCGAGCTCGAACGCGCTCTGGGCGTAGGCGAGGAGCAGCCTGGGGCGGAACGCGTTGAGCCGCGCGACGTAGGCGTCCATCTTCGCGGGCGAGAGCTCGTACGCCTCGAGCGCCAGCTCGTTGCGCAGCCAGGCGCCGAGCCGGGCGCGCGGGCTCGCGTGGGCGAGGTCGCCGACGGCGCCCCACAGGAGAGCGAACCCTTCGCCCGGCCGGTAGCCGGTCCAGGAGTCGAACAGCGCCTTGTTCGCCAGCTTCCAGGCGTGCATCTCCCGGTCGTGCAGGAAGCGCACCGGCTCGCCGGTCGAGCCCCCCGTGGACGTCGCGTAGGCGCCGCGCGAGGCGGCGTCGTCCGACGTCAGGTCGTCGAAGCGCTCCCTGAGGTCCGCCTTGCCGAGGGGGGGCAGCTCGGGGAAGCGCTCGAGGCGCACCTCCCGCGCGCCGCCCGCGTCCGCCACGACGACCCCGGCGTCCTCGAGCGCCCGCCGGTAGTAGGGGACGTGGGCGTGGGCGTGGAGCAGCAGGTCGGCGAGCCGCGAGCGCTGGAGGCGCGCGACCTCGTCGGGGGCCAGGGCGAGCGCGGCCCGGGCCGCGGCCAGGTGACCCAAGGCGCCGGTCGCCGCCAGGCGCCGTCGCCACAGCCAGCCGCGGACCGACATCGTCACCGCGCCGTGGCGCGCAGCAGCCGGGTGATGCTCTTCAGGTGATGGAGCCGCGGGAGCTTGGGCCGTGACGCGAAGCGCTCGAGCGAGTGGAGGAGCTTGCCCCACTTGCGCGCCCGCTCGTACCTGGCGTCCTGCTGCTCGGCGCTGCGGTAGTCCAGGCGGAAGCGGCGGTGCGGGAACCGGCCCGGCACCAGCCTGGCGCCGTCGTAGAAGAGCGTCCTGACCTCGAACGCTCCGGTAGCCGGGTCCCAGGTCAGCGCCAGCGACCGGCGGTTGCGCAGCGCCGGCCGCGAGTCTAGGACGCGGGTCGGCCGCCCCTCGGCGTCGTAGAAAGAGGGGTTGCGGTGCGCAGGGAAGACGCAGTTCCCGAGGCCGTACATGATGGGCTTGCCGCGGTAGGTCTCGTACGACTGGATGCAGTGGGCGTGGTGGCCGACGACGACGTCGGCGCCCGCGTCGACGAACGACCGCGCCAGCGCCACGCAGCGGGCCGTGGGCACGTGGACCTGCTCGTCGCCCCAGTGGGCGGCGACCACGACCCTGTCGGCGCCGGCGGCGCGGGCCGCCGCGATGTCGCTCAGGACGAGCTCGGGCTCGAGCGGCGCGGCGCCGGGCTGGTCGCCGACGGCGAAGACCGGCCGGCAGTCGGCGTCGGCGTAGGCGAGGACGGCCACGCGCAGGCCGTCGGCCGTGAACGTCGCCGGGTTGCGCCAGCCCTCGGCGGCCGTGCCGGCGCCGCAGTAGGGCACGCCCGCGGCCTCGAGCGCGGCGAACGTCTCGTGGAGGCCGGGAGCGTGGAAGTCCATGCAGTGGTTGTTGGCCAGCGTGGCCACGACCTGGCGGCCGGCGAACGTGCGCGCGAACGCCTCGGCTGAGCCCCTGAGGTTGATCTTGCCGGGGTAGCCGCGCGGCTCGTCGGTCAGAGGGGCCTCGAGGTTGAGCACCAGGGTGCCCGGCAGGTCGGCGACCAGTTCGACGGGTGCGGCGGGGTAGACGTCGCCGAGGAACGTGATCACGGCTGGGTCACCGGGCGGGGGGCGCGGCGCGTGAGCGCCGCCTTGGCGCGGCTCGCCACGCCGCGCGCGACGTAGGCGAGGTTGGCGGGGTCCACGAACAGGCCCGCGGCCGTCCAGGGCAGGCTGCGCGCGGCCTCGCCGTACGCGCCCGCCGAGAGGGCGAAGAGGAACGTGCGCGCCGCCGCCCGGTGGCGGTGGCGCGGGCGCGCCGCGAGCAGGTCGCGGTACTTGGCGGCGAAGAGCTTGGCGCCGGCCAGCTTCCTGGCGGTGTCGAAGGTGATGCGCCCGTGGGACGCGACCCGGAAGCGCACCAGGACGTCGTCGACGTAGTCGAACGCGGCGCGCTCGGCCAGCCGCACGTAGAGCTCCATGTCCTGCAGGGAGGGGAAGGCCTCGTCGAAGCCGCCCACCTCCTCGAAGAGGTCGCGCCTCACGACGACCACCGACATGCCGCCGACCGCGTTGCGGTAGAGCAGCTCCTCGAGGACGCGGCCCCGGACCGAGGGGCGCGAGCGCGACAGCGTGACCCCGGTGGCGCCGTCGAACTGCTCGGAGGCGCTGTAGACGACGCCGAGGTCGTCGGCTCCGGCCGCGACGACGGCGGCCACGGCCTCGAGCTTGTGGGGCAGCCACAGGTCGTCGTCGTCGAGGAACGCGATCCACGCGCCGCGCGCGAGCGCCGCCCCGGCGTTGCGCGCCCCCGAGCCGCCCCGCGCCCTGTCGTTGAGGGCGTACGTGTAGCCGGGGAAGCCGGCGACGACCGCCTGGGTCTCGGGGTCGCCCGCGTCGTCGACGACGACGACCTGGTCAGGCGGCAGCGTCTGGGCGGCCACGCTGGCCAGCGCCTCGCGCAGTAGCGCCGGGCGCCGGCTGGTGGGCACCACGACGGTGAAGGAAGGTCGTGACATGTCGTATCCGGGCGCGCCCGTGGGCGGCGCCTCAGTGGCCAAGTCTAGGCCGGTGACCCTCCGGGCCGCCCCGTCGGGGTCACAACGGCAGCGGGGAGCCCGGATGGGCTCCCCGCCGGTGCGTGCTGACGGAGGGGTCAGTCGAGCATCGCCGAGACGAGCTTCGCGACGGGCAGCGCCAGGTAGCGCGGCTTCGAGGCGCCGCCCACCTTGGCCAGCACGTCGTCGGTCGAGTCGTCGATGCGGCCGCTGCGGTCCCAGGCCGCGATCTCGGCGTAGGCGCTCATCTCGTAGCGGTAGTAGTCCATGCGGGCCCAGCCGTCGCTGCGGATCCCGCCGCGCGACTTGTCGCCGCCGATGTCGCCGGTGTACCAGTCGCGGCTGCCGGTGGCGTTCTGGGGGTCGATGACCCAGGTCGCGAAGGTGTTGGCCATGGCCTCGAGCGTGCGCTCGTCCCACCACCCGAAGCCCTCGAAGAAGAACTCGATGGCGTCGTGGTAGACGTACCGCGCGTACATCGTCGGGTGCAGGTAGTCCTGCTTGCCGCCCTCGCCCATCACCGAGCGGGTCCAGACGTAGGCCGGGCCGGACTTCGTGCTCACCTCGACGATGTCCCTGCGGAGCATCTCGGCCATGCGCTCGGCTTCCTTGAGGTAGGCCTGGTCGCCGGTCAGCAGCGACATGTAGTAGTGCCACTTCGTCCACGAGTAGTAGGTGTGGGTGTGGGGCCTGATCATGATCGGGAAGCCGGTGGGCTTCTTCATGCGCTCGCGCCACTTGGCCTCGAAGTGGTTGAGGAGGTAGTCCTTCCAGAAGTCGGCGTGGGCGGCGTAGTTGCGGCCGCCGGGGCTCTTGAGGTCGCGGTTGACCTCGAGCGCCCAGGCGAAGCTGGCGACGAGGGCGTGCGTCTTGATCTCGTCGAGCTGGTGGTCGTCCTTGCCGTAGTACTGGTCGCCGCTGCTGTAGCGCCACACCCAGTTCAGGTAGCCGTCCTTGCCGGGCGCCGCCGAGCCCTCCCTGACGTCGCGCCAGGAGTCGTGCAGCTCGCCCCGCATGATCTCGGCGATGTAGTCGATCTCGTCGAGCAGCTTCAGGTCGCCGGTGAGGCGGAAGGCGTGGAGGAGGAACTGGACGTGGGTGTGCAGGTCGCGGGCGTACTTGTAGAGGTTGTCGCTGCGCGCCCACTTGTAGGCGTCGTAGACGGAGTCGTCGATCGAGGTCCACAGGCGGCGGTACCAGACCTGGGCGTCGGCGGGGAGCTTGGAGATGTCGAAGTTCGGGTCGCCGCGCAGGCTGAAGGCGCCGCTCACGGGCGAGGGCTTGGAGCCGCCGCTGGGCTCGTCGCTAGGCCCCTCGGCGGGGTCCTGGCCGGGGCCCGGCTCGCCGGCCGGCGGCTCGCTCGGCTCCTGGGCGGGCGGCTCGGTGCCTTCCATGAGGTAGGCCTCGAGGTCCTCCTGGCGGAGGTCGCGGCGGTTCGAGACGACGAGGGCGTCGACGCTGGTCTCCGGCGCCGCGCCGCCGAGCGAGACCACGTGCTCGCCGGCGCTGAGCTGGGTCGACGCGACGGCGACCCACACCCACTCGCCGTAGCGGAACACCTCGACGCGCTCGAGCTCGCCGTCGAAGCCCAGGTAGACCGCGTTCTGCTGCTCCGAGGCGCCCTTGAGGCGCGCCCAGAGCACGTACTGGCCGTCGACGGGGACGGTGAAGGCGACGGTGGCGTCCTCGGCGGCCTCGCTCGACGGGCGGACGCCCGTCGGCTGCACCAGGACCTTGCCGCCCGAGGCGCCCTCTTCCTCACGCACGACGAACGCGGAGCCGAGCACGGCGGCGTCCTCGGCCTCGGCGCTCTGTAGCTGCAGCGCGCCGCTCTTGCCGGCCTGCCCCACGTCGGTGGAACAGGCGCTCAGCACCAGAGCGAACGTGGCGGCGATGAGCAAGTGGAACGAACGACGCAGCCTTGGCTGCGGTTGACCCGAGCGCGGAGCGCGCGTGCGGGGGTGATGCATCGAGATGCCCCTCTCATCGTTGGGCGTGTCGTCCACGCCGTCTCGTGTCTTCCGAGAGGGGCTCCGTAGAAAGGAGCGCCGCTCTCTTCAGCCGGTTGCGCCACTGACTCGGCTCGCTCCAGGCGCCCAGATTGCGGGGCGAGCTTCAACGTCTCTGAGGAGAACTGCGCTCCTCGTTCTTTTGTCCGGCGATACTAGGGCCGTACACCGTTCGCGGTTCGTGGGAAAGCGCACGAGAGGGAGGACCGCGAGCGGGATGTGGCGGGTGCCACATGGCCCATGCCTCCTAGGCCTGGTTGGGTTGTCCGATCCTCCCTCCTCGGCACCGACGCCGAGGTCCTAGCTTCGGCAGCGACGGTCTAGTGAACCCGGTCACATGCCAAGCGAGACCCTAACAACCCAGATGTGAGAATCCTGTAACTAGGATGTGAAACCCCCCAGGAGTGGGACACCCGCCCCTGTCACCGGGTCGCGCGTCCCGATGAGGCTCGCCCGGAGGCGGCCGCCGGCGCGCGTCGGGCACGGAGACCGGCCGACGGCCGGCCGCTGGCCAGGCTGTCCGGGCGGGGCCCCTCGTGCGGGCGGCGCCGAGCTCCTCAGGCGATCACGCCGTAGCGGTGCAGGACGCGTCTCACGCGCGGGTCGGCGAGGTAGGGGCCCGCGACCTGCTGGGTGATGTTCGGGGAGTGGTTGCCCTCGATGACGACCGGCCCGCTCGTCGTGAGGGCGACGTCCCAGCCCACGTAGACGAGGAACGGCAGGCGCCTGACGACGCCGAGCAGCGTCTCGACGACCTCGTGCCAGCCCTCGAGCGTGACGCCGGTGAGCGGCACGCCCGTGTCGGGGTGGGCGTCGAAGACGGCCAGCCTCCCGTCCTCGAAGGCCCAGGAGGCGCCGCCCCTGGACAGGCGGCCGGTGGCGACGTCGATCACGCAGCGGATCGCGCCGCGCGAGGTGTTGTCGGTCGGGGCCGAGCGCGAAGTCCCGAAGCGGTGCAGCGCCGACGCCACGAACGGCTGCCCGTCCTGCGGGTCGATCATCGTGACGACGCGCGCGGTGTTGACGGCGCCGGGGAAGACGTTGGCCGAGAACCCGTCCTGGCGGACCAGCTCGGTGATCAGGGCGCCGTCCGCGGCCGCCACGGCGCGGACCGCCTCCTCGTCGGTGGCCTCGCGCTTGTCGAGCAGGAGACGGCCGTCCACGACCTCGAGCGTGTGCACGCCGCGACCCTCGCTGCTGTCCATCGGCTTGAGCGCGACGCCCTCGCCGCTCGACCTCACGCGGTCGACGACGCCGGCCGCGTCCGAGACGTCCCAGCCGGGCGCGAGGCCCGTGACGACGCCGCGTTCGAAGGCGGCTAGCACGGCCGGCACCCTCACGAACTGCCCCACCACGCGCTCGAACAGGAGCTTGTTGCGCAGCACCGAGCGGGCCACGGGCCCGTCGATCGCGGCCATCGCCGCGGCCTTGTTGTCGGGGACGTAGTCCGCGGGCGAGCGGTTGTCGAGGTCGAAGAGCAGCCAGGTCGTGCCGCTGAAGCCGTGCCGCCAGGCCTTCAGCCGCTGCCGCGTCGAAGCCGGGGACGACGTGCCGGCAAGCAGCGACCGCAGGCCCGAGAGGGGCTTCAGCCTCAAGCGGGGACCCAGCCGGCGGGCGTGCGGCGCCAGACCCTCAGGTCGCGCGGCTGGCGCTCGGCGAGGGCGTCGGCGATGCCGGTCGCCGCGTCGGCAGGCACCGCGGCCGAGACGACGGTGAGCCGGGGCTCCGCCGGCCGCTCCGGCGCGGGGTCGAGGCTAGGCAGCGGCGCGTTGAACAGGAAGCCGCACAGCGCGCCCGCGGCGCCGAGGACGACGGCGCCGATCACGGCCGACCAGAACGGCCCGGCGGCCATCGCCGGCTCGCGCCCCATGATGTTGAGCGCGCCCGCGCCCATCAGCAGCCCGAAGAACCCGCCGCCGAGGAACCCTAGCGTGAAGCCCATGACCGACCCGACCTCGGGCGGCACGACGGCGCGGTGCTCGTGGTTCGGCGAGGCCATGCGCAGCGCCCTCACGACCTCGTCGGAGTCGGCGGGGAACACGAGGACGTCGCTCCTCTGCAGGCCGGCCTGCACCAGGGCGCTGGCCGCGTCCTCCGCGGCGGACGGATGGTCGAAGCTGGCGGTGACGGTGGTCTCCATGGCGCTCCTCCCTGCTGAAGACTGCGCCGGGATGATACTCCCCTGCGTGCGATTATGGCCGCGTGGACGCTCGGGCGGAGGCGAAACCGCACGTCGCCACCGCGCAGGGGTCGTCGCGGCGGGGCGCGCTGACGCTGATGGGCGGCACGCTCGCGAGCCGGGTCACGGGCCTGGTGCGCAACTCGCTCCTGGCCCAGTTCTTCCCCACGCCCGTCGTCGACGCGTTCGTCACCGCCTTCAAGGTGCCGAACCTCTTCCGCGAGCTCCTGGCCGAGGGCGCCCTCGTCAACTCGTTCGTGCCCGTCTACAAGCGGCTCGCCCCGGCGGACGCCAGGCGGCTCGCCGGCGCCGTCCTGTCGCTCCTGGCCGTCCTCAACGGCGTCCTGCTGGTGCTGGCCTACCTCGCGGCGCCCCTCCTGGCCCAGCTGCTCATCGCCGACGCCGGCCACGTCGACGCCGAGCTCACGACGCGCCTGATCCGCGTCGTGTTCCCCTTCCTGCCGGCGATCTCCCTGTCGGCGCTGGCGATGGGCCTGCTCAACGCCGAGGAGCGCTTCGCGGCGCCGGCGTGGGCGCCGGTGGCCCTGAACGTCGTCACGGCCACGCTCATGGCCGTGTTCCCCGGCCAGGCGGTCGCGCTGGCGCTGGCCCACGTCCTGGGCGGCGCGGCGCAGCTCGCCGTGCAGGTCCCCGCGCTCGCGCGCGCCGGGCTGCTGCCGCGACCGCGGATCCCGTGGCACCCGGCGCTGACGAGCGTGGCCGTCCTGATGGTGCCGTTCGCCGTCACGACCAGCGGCAGGCAGGTCGTGAACGTCGTCGCCTCCAACGTGGTGACGGGCATCGACGCCGGCGCCCAGGGGGCCTTCTACCTCGCCGACCTGTTCCTCAGCCTCAGCCTGGGGCTCTTCGGGATCTCGCCGGCGCTCGCCTACTACTCGCGGCTCTCCGCCCACGCGGCCGCCGCCGACGACGCCTCGTTCGCGGCCTCGCTGCGCGAGGGCACGCGCCTGATCACGTTCCTGGCCGCCCCGGCCGGCGCGGCGCTGGCGGTGCTGGCGCCGCAGGTCGTGGACGTCGTCTACAACTGGCGCTCACTGCTGGGCGAGCCGATGGACGCGTCCCTGCGCGCGTACACCGTGGCCGCGACGGCGCCCCTCGGGGTCGCCGTCTTCCCCCTGGCCGCCCACGCGCTGCTCGTGCGCACGTTCTACGTGCGCGGGCGCGTCGGGCCGCCGGTCGCGATCGCGCTCACCGCGCTCACCCTCCAGGCCGTCCTCTACTACGCGCTCGCCGGGCCGTTCGGGGTCGCGGGCGTCGCGGCCGCCGTGGCCGTCGCCGGCTGGGTCCAGCTCGCGCTGACCGCGACCTTCGTGGCCCGCTCCGAGCGGTTCGATCCGGCCGCGTTCGCCGGTCACGCCGCCCGCGCCCTGGCCGCCGCGGCGGTGGCCGCGGGCGCCGCCTACGCCACCGCTCGCACGCTGCCCGCGCCGCCGACCTGGACGGGCAGCGCCGTGGAGCTCGCCGCCGCCGGCGCCGCGTTCGTGGCCGTCTACGCGGGCGCCGCCGCGCTGCTGGGCCTGCCCGAGCTGGCGGCCGTCAGGCGGCTGGTCGGGCGCCGCCGCGGGTGACGGGTCTAGCGCCCGCGACAGGTCTGGCGCCGCCGCCGGTGCCCGGCGAGGGCTGACCCTCGTGCCCGGGCGAGGGCTGGCGCTGGCCCCGGTTCAGGGCGCCGCGAAGGCGAGCGCCCAGTCGGAGGCGTGCGGCGCCTCCCAGGCGCCACCGTCCGGGGAGACGGGCAGCTCGGCGTAGGGCGCGCGGGCGTCGACGGCCACCACGCTGGCGCCGGCGGGCACCGCAGCGAGAGGGACCGCGGCGGCGTCCTCGACGTACACGACCCCGCTGCGGCCGTCGGCGGCGACGAGGGCCAGCGCGCCGCCCGGCGCGCGCGACGTCGCGGCGTGCGCGGGCAGGCGCCCCTCCCAGAACCGGGCGAAGGTCGCCGCCTGCTCCGGGGCCGGCAGCCCCGCCTCGCCGACCTCGACCACGACACCGACGCCGCCCGCCAGCGCGAACCGCCACAGCGCGCGCCTGACGCCCTCCATGTCCCACGGGGCCGACGGCTGGAGCCTCAGGTCGGACTCGAGCAGCAGCGGCCGACCGGACGCGCGCTCGAGCTCGGCCACGGCGACGGCGTAGGGGTCGACCGCCAGCTCCGCGAGCTCGAGGTCGCGCGAGACCAGGGGCAGCTTCTCGGCGCCGAGGTCGAACGCGGTGCGTCCGCGGCCCTCCTCCGTCGCGGTCAGCAGGTGTGGGACCGGCAGCAGCTCCCCCAGGCGCGCGGCCCAGGCGCGGGCCTCCGCGACGCTCGCCCACTCGTCGAGGTCGAAGCCGTAGGAGAGCGTCCAGTTGGGCAGCGGCCCCAGCCGCGCCGCCAGGTACCGCAGCAGCCGGTCGTAGGCGGCCCCCGCGGCGCCGCCGGGGTCGCCCGGCACGGTCGGGTCGGCGGGGACCCCGCGCGACGAGAGGCGCCGCGCCTCGTCCCCCCACATCCACAGGTGCAGGAAGAGGTCATGGCGGTGCGCCAGGGCGGCGAGGGTCTCGAGCACGCGGAACGTGCGGGGGTCGGGCTGCGCCGAGCCGTGCCTGTCGGAGCGGCGCGCGCCCAGGCTCAGCCACTCGTGGTAGACGGCGACGTGCAGCGCGTCGAAGCCCAGGGCGGCCGCCTCGGCGACCAGCGGCTCGAGGGCGGCGACCAGCTCCGCCTCGTCGCGCGGCAACGAGCCCAGGTCCTCGACCAGCCCCCGCGCCCCGGAGTAGACGTTGTAGGTCGTGGGCGCGAGGGTCCCGTCTGGCGCGGTGAGCAGGAAGCGGCCGCCGTCGCCGAGTAGCGGGCCGGGCAGCTCCGCCGGCATCGCCGTCACGGTGCCGGCGTGGCCGTCCAGGCCCGGCAGCGCGGAGGCCGTCGCGAAGCGCCACTCGCCGGGGAGGGGCGGCGTGAAGCGGAAGCGGAAGACCGCCGACCCGGCTTCGCCGCCGACGTAGAAGGCCTGGACGCGGTAGGCGGCGCCGGTGCCGGCGTGCGTGAACGTGGCGGCGGCGACGGCGTCGAACGGGTCGCCGCGCGGCGCCGGCGCCAGCACCTCGAGGTCGAGCGTCTCGTGAACGCGCACCGGCGGCGGCCGTTCGGCGTCTCCGCCCAGCCTGTGGACGGGGAACGGGCCCTGCCAACGGGGCGTCTGGGGAGGGCGGTCGGGGGCGAGGAGGCCGGCTACGGCCAGCGCGGCGAGGGCCGCGGCGTACGCGTACTCGAGGGGTGAGGCGCGCCGCCGCGGCCCGGCGCTCACACGCGCTTGAAGACCAGGCAGGCGTTCTGCCCGCCGAAGGCGAAGTTCGTCGAGATCGCGACGTCCACCTGCTGGCGCCTGGGCTCGTTGGGCACGTAGTCCAGGTCGAGCTCGGGGTCGGGGTCGAGGTAGTTGCGCGTCGGCGGCAGGACGCCGCAGTAGAGCGCCTGCACGGTGGCGATCGCCTCCACGCCGCCGGCGGCGCCGAGCATGTGCCCCGTCATCGACTTCGTGCTGCTGACCGGGGGCACGGGCCCGTGGCCCTCCCAGACGGCCTTGAAGGCCTGCGTCTCGGAGAGGTCGTTGGCGGGGGTGCTGGTGCCGTGGGCGTTGATGTAGCCGACGTCGCTCGGCTCCAGCCCGGCGTCGCGCAGGGCCCAGCGCACGGCGCGGGCCGCGCCGCTGCCGCCGGGGGCCGGCGCCGTGATGTGGTGGGCGTCCGCGCTCGTCGCGTACCCGACGACCTCGGCGTAGATGCGCGCGCCGCGGGCGACCGCCCGCTCGTACTCCTCGAGGATCAGGATGCCGGCGCCCTCGCCGGCGACGAAGCCGTCGCGCGAGGCCGTGAACGGCCGGCTGGCGGTCTCGGGGGAGTCGTTGCGGGTCGAGAGCGCCTTCATGACCGCGAAGCCGCCGATGCCCATCGGCGTCACGCAGGCCTCGCTGCCGCCGGCGAACACGATGTCGGCGTCGCCGCGCTGCACCATCCGGAACCCGTCGCCGATGTTGCCTGAGCCGGTGGCGCAGGCCGTGACGACGCTCGAGCTCGGGCCGGTGAGGCCGTAGCGCATCGCGATGTGGCCGCTGGCCATGTTCGCGATCAGCATCGGGATGAAGAACGGGCTCATGCGCATGACGCCGCGGTCGTGAACGATGGCCGACTGCGCCTCCCACGTCTCGAGGCCGCCGATGCCGGAGCCGATGCAGGTGCCCGTGTGCTCGCCGGCGACCTCGTCCTCGCTCAGCCCGGCGTCCTCGAGGGCCAGCGCGGCCCCGATCAGCGCGAGCTGGACGAAGCGGTCGAGACGCCTGGCGTCCCGGCGCTCGATGTAGGCCGACACGTCGACGTCCACCTCGCCGGCGATCTGCACGCTCAGCTCGGAGGCGTCGAAGCGGGTGATGTGGCGGATGCCGTTCCTCGCCTCGTGCTGCCCGGCGAGGAACTCGGCGGCGCCGACCCCGATCGGAGTGACGGGGCCGACCCCGGTGACGACGACACGTCTCATGACGGATGCAAGGGTACTAGACCCAGGCTGTGGGGGCTGTACCCGGGGCTGACCGTCCTACTGCTTGTCGGCGATGAACTTGACGGCGTCGCCGACGGTGCGGATGCCCTCGGCTTCCTCGTCCGAGATCTCCACGCCGAACTCGTCCTCCAGGCCCATGATCAGCTCCACGACGTCGAGCGAGTCGGCGCCCAGGTCCTCCTGGAAGCGGGACTCCGTCGTGACCTCGCCGGCGTCGGCATCGAGCTTGTCGGCGATGATGTCTCGGATCTTCTCGAGGATCTCTTGCTCGTCCACTGTGTTCTTCCTCCCGGCCCATCCTAGTCGTGCACGGTGGGGTCTCTGCCGGGTCCTGGCGGACTCTGCCCTCGGCTGCCGCCTCATGGACGACCTGCTGGGCGGCGGCCCCGCGCGCGTGGAGCCTATAAAGGCCCCCGAATCATTACGGCATGACCATGCCACCGTCAACAGCCAGGGTCTGGCCGTTGACGTAGCCCGCCTCGCGGCTGACGAGGAACGCCACCGCGTGCGCGACGTCGCCGGGCGTGCCGAAGCGGCCCGCCGGGATCTCCTGCAGGTAGCGCTGCCTCACGTCCTCGGGCAGCGCGTCCGTCATGTCCGACGCGATGAAGCCGGGCGCGACAGCGTTCACCGTGACGCCCCTGCCCCCGTACTCGCGCGCCAGGGCCTTCGTCAGGCCGACGAGGCCCGCCTTGGCCGCGACGTAGTTCGCCTGGCCGGCGTTGCCCCTGAGCGCCACCACCGAGCTGACGTTCACGATCCGCCCCGCCTCGCTGCGCAGCAGGTGACGCAGCGCCGCCCGCGAGAGGTAGAAGGCGGCGGAGAGGTTCGTGTCGAGCACGTCCCGCCAGTCCGCGTCCTTCATGCGCAGCGCCAGGCCGTCCCGCGTGATGCCGGCGTTGTTCACCAGGGCGTCGAGGCCGCCGAAGCGCTCGGCCACGGCCTTGACCAGCGCCTGGCAGGCGTCCGGGTCCGACACGTCGGCCCGGAACGCCTCCGCCTCGCCGCCACCCTCCCTCAGCGCGGCCACGAGCTCCTCCGCGGGACCGGCCGAGGTGACGTAGTGCACCGCCACCCGGTAGCCGAGGTCGCCGAGTCGGGCAGCGGTCTCGCGGCCGATGCCGCGGCTCGATCCGGTCACCAGCACGACACGTCCGTCACCCTGCATGCGTAGACAGCACCTCCTCGAGGCCCTCGGGGTCCTCGACCGCCGCGGCCTGCGCGCCGGGGAGCGTGCGGGCGATGAGGCCCGTCAGCACCTCGCCGGCGCCGAGCTCGACGAAGCGGGCGTCCGGGCCCGCCTCGGCGGCGAGCCACCTGAGCGTCTCGACCCACCGCACGCTGCCGGTGACCTGCTCGGCGAGCAGCCCGGGCGCTGCGGCGGCCGCGGGCAGCGGCCTGGCGGTGACGTTCGCGACGACGGGGAAGGCGGGCTCGCGGAAGGGCACGCGCGCCAGGTCGGCGGCGAGCCGCTCGGCGGCCGGCGCCATCAGGCTGCAGTGGAACGGCGCCGACACCTTCAGGGGCACGGCGCGCGCGCCCCGCTCCTTGAGGAGCGCTCCGGCCCTCGCGACGGCCGCGGCGTGGCCCGAGATCACCGTCTGGCCGGGGGCGTTGTAGTTCGCGACCTCGACGACGCCGGCCTCCCTGGCCTCGCGCAGCGCCGCCTCGACGACCGCCGCCTCCACCTTGAGGACGGCGGCCATCGCGCCCTGGCCCGCCGGCACCGCCTCCTGCATGTAGGTGCCGCGGGCGCGCACGAGCCTGACGGCGTCGGCGACGTCGAGGCTGCCGGCGGCGACGAGCGCCGTGTACTCCCCGAGGCTGTGCCCGGCCGCGAACGCGGGCGTCTCGCCGCCGGCCTCGAGCCAGGCGGCGTAGGCGGCGGCGCCGGCGGCGACGAGGGCGGGCTGCTGGTTGGCGGTGAGCCTGAGCTCCTCCTCCGGCCCCTCCCACATCAGGGAGAGGAGGCCGGGAAGCGCGGCCTCGGCGGCGTCCAGGACCGCTCGCGCCGCGGGCGACGCCGCGTAGAAGCCGCGCGCCATGCCGACGCGCTGCGACCCCTGCCCGGGGAAGACCGCTACTACCGGGCTCAAGCCGCTTCCGGCGCCCACGTGACGACCGACGAGGCCCACGTGAGCCCGGCGCCGAACGACACGAGCAGCAGGTGATCGCCCGGCGCCACGCGCCCGAGGTCGTGGGCGTGCTGCAGGGCGAGGGGGATGCTGGCGGTGGAGTTGTTGCCGTACTCGTCGACGGTCACGATCACCCGCTCGCGCTCGAGGCCGAGGCGCTCGCGAGCGGCGTCGATGATGCGGAGGTTCGCCTGGTGGGGCACGAAGAGGCTGATGTCGGCCGGCTCCAGACCGGCCTTCTCGATCGCCTCGAACGTCGAGGTCGTCATGACCCGCACGGCGAACTTGAAGACCTCGCGCCCGTTCATGTAGACGTGCTCGGCCAGCGGCTCGCCGCCGGGCAGGCACTTCCCGACCGAGCGCTTGTGCAGGTGCACGCCGCCCGAGCCGTCGGCGCCCAGGACCATCGACCTGATGCCGTACTCGGCCGGCACGGCCTCGACGACGGCGGCGCCCGCTCCGTCGCCGAACAGCACGGCGGTGGAGCGATCGCTCCAGTCGACGATCTTCGTGAGCGCCTCGGAGCCGATGGTGAGCACGCGGCGGCACTGGCCCGACTCGACGAGCCCGCGCGCCACGCCGAGGGCGTAGAGCCAGCCCGGGCACGCCGCCAGCAGGTCGAAGCCGCCGGCGGCGAGCTTGAAGCGGTCCTGGACGAGCGCGGCCGTCGCGGGGAACAGCGCGTCCGGCGTGTTCGTCGCGACGATGACCATGTCGACGCCGGCCAGGGCGTCGTCGCCGTGGCGCGCCAGGAGGTCCTCGACGGCCTTGAAGGCGAGGTCGCTGGTGTACTCGTCCTCACCGGCCACGTGGCGGCGCTTGATGCCCGTCCGCGACGTGATCCACTCGTCGGACGTGTCCATCATCCGCTCGAGGTCGTGGTTCGAGAGGACGTTCGGCGGGGCGTAGGCCCCGAGGAGCGTGATGCCGGCCCTCGTCCCGTTACGGCCGGTGGCGTCTATGGCCTTAGGCCTCCGCGATGACCTGGCGTCCGTCGTAGTAGCCGCACTCGGGGCACACGACGTGAGGCGGACGCAGCTCCTTGCACTGCGGGCAGGCGACGAGCGTGGGGGCCTTCAGCGCGTGGTGGCTGCGGCGGGCGTCCCGGCTCGAGGCCGACGTGCGCTTCTTGGGTACTGGGTGCTTCGCCATATCGCTTGACTCTCCTAGGTGGGCACGTGCGGCCCGTCGGCTAGCTTACGACTTGGGCCTCGGGCCGCGCGCCCGGCTTACGACTCGCGCTCCAGGTCCTTGAGCGCCTCGTCGAGGCCCTTGATGCGGACGTTGCCGTTGAGCCCGCCCGCGGTGACGCGGTCGTCGGCCAGCTCCGGGTGCTCGTTGAGGTTGACGCCGTCCTGGTTCAGGCCGCGGCAGTCGTCGCGGCACAGCGCCGTCAGGGGCACCTCGATCGCGACGAGCTCGGTCAGGAGGGGGGCGAAGTCGACCTCGGGCCGCCCGAAGACGAGCAGCTCCTCCTCCTCGTCCTCGAGCTCCTCGAGCCTGAGCGGCTGGTCCGAGGGACGGTACGACATCGGGTACACGAAGTCCGTGCCGACGTGGACCTGCACGTCGGTGAGGCAGCGCCGGCACTCCATCACGGCCGTCGCGTCGATCGTGCCGTCGGCGACGAAGTCGTCGTCACCGCCGGTGTTGATCACGCGCACGTGCCACGCGATGGCCCCGGCGAGCCTGAGCCCGTCGGCCACGAGCAGCTCCTCCGCCGGCTCCAGCAGGCCCTCGGCTTCGACCTCTAGTTCGCTTCCGGGAGCGTGGTGAAGCAGGGAGGCTAGGTTGAGTGTCGCGTCCCTGCGAGACTGCATCCAGATAATCTATCGGTCTACGCCGATCTCAGTCAAGGCAGGACGATGCGAGCATCGCCTGCCGGACGATGCGAGCATCGCCTGCCGGACGGAGCGGGCAGCGCCCGCCGACGATGCGGGCAGCGTCCGGCGCCGGCCGGCGGCGCGTGGCGTTTGCGCCTCGCCGGGTGCCGGCGCCGGACTAGCATCCGATGAGACGCGGCCGGTCGCGGTCCTCTCGTCATGGAAGGGTGAGATGGCAGGTGTTGAGCGTCGTCATACCCGTTAGGGGCGGGCCGAGGCTCCTGGCGGAGCAGCTCGAGGCGCTGACGCGGCAGTCCGTGGCGGAGCCGTGGGAGGTGATCGTCGCCGACGACTCCGACCCCGGTGACGACGCGATCGCCCGCGTCGTGGCGGGCTTCGAGGGGCGACTGCCCGGCCTCAGGCGCGTCCCGGCGGGCGCGAGGGGGGCCGCGCACGCCCGCAACGTCGGCGCGGCCGAGGCCAGGGGCGACAAGATCGCGTTCCTCGACGCCGACGACGTCGCCGGCGACGGCTGGGTCGCCGGCATGGCGGCGGCCCTCGAGAGGCACCCCGTCGTGGCGTCGCGCTGGGAGTTCACGCGCCTCAACTCGCCCGAGGTGCTGACCAGCCGGACGCCCGCCCAGCTCCGCGGGCCGCAGCGCTACGTCAGGCCGCCGTACCTCGACCACGCCGGGGGCTGCGGGCTGGGCGTGCGCCGCGAGGCCTTCGAGGCCGTCGGCGGCTTCGACGAGAGCTGGACCCTGCTCGAGGACACCGACCTCACCTGGCGCCTGCAGCTCGCCGGCTACGAGCTGGGGTTCGCCCCCGAGGCCGTCGTGCACATCCGCTTCCGCTCCGGCCTGGCCAGCTTCAGGCAGGCCTACGGCTACGGCGTCTACAACGTCAGGCTCTACAAGGAGTACCGGTCACGCGGCATGCCGCCGCTGGGCCCGCGCGAGGCGCTGTGGAGCCTCTACCGCATGTTCAAGACGCTGCCGGAGCTCCTCAGGCCCGAGACGAGGCTCCGCTACCTGCGGACGCTGGGCTTCCGCCTCGGCCGCTTCGCCGGCTCGCTGCGCTACGGCGTGTGGGGCGTCTGAGCGGCTCCGTCCTCGGCCGCGTCGCGGCCAAGGCGCGGCGTGCGGCGCTGACGCCCCTCTACGGCGCCCTCACCGGCGTCGTCACCGCGCAGCCGTGCGTGGCTCTGACCTTCGACGACGGTCCCCACCCGCGCTGGACGCCGGCCCTGCTCGAGCTGCTCGCACGCCACGGCGCCAAGGCCACGCACTTCTGCGTGGGCGAGGCCGTGGCGCGCCACCGCGACGTGGCGGCGGCCGCCGCGCGCGCCGGGCACGCGCTCGGCTCGCACACGCTCACGCACCCGTCGCTCGTGCGCCTGCCGGCCGCCGATGTCGCGCGCGAGGTCGCGGACGGCCACGCCGCCCTCGGCGAGCTCGCCGCCCCGCTGTTCCGGCCGCCGTACGGCCACCACGACCTCCGGGTCGCGCGCGCGGCGCGGCGCCTGGGGTTGACCTGCGTGATGTGGAGCGCCCACGCGGTCGATTGGCGGCCGCAGGACGCCGCCGACCTGGCGCGGCGCATCGACGCCGCGCTGCGGCCGGGAGCGATCGTGATGCTCCACGAGGCGCTCCATACCCACGCTCCGGGCGACGAGCCGGACCGCACTGCGCTGCTGACGGCCCTCGACCGCGTCCTGAGCGAGCGCGCGGGCGCCTGGCGGTTCGTCACCGTGCCCGCGCTCATGGCGCTGGGCCGCCCGCGGCTGTCGCTCGTCGAGCGCCGGGGCGAGGACGCGTTCGTGGCCGCGCAGGTGAGAGGGGCCTAGGCCGGGGTCGCGGGGAGCGAGGGTACGGCCGGAGACCGGGTGGCGAGAGGGGGCGCGGCGGGAGGGGTCGTTCCGGGGAAGGGCGCGGTGAGCGCGGCCGCCGACCGGCGGGCCCAGGTCGCCAGCGCCCGCCGGGGCCCGAGGCCGGCGGGTTAGTCTCCTTGCCGATGTTCGAGGTCATCCCCTGCGTCGACGTCAGGCGCGGCCGGGCCGTGCGGCTCTACGAGGGCGACCCGGAGCGCGAGACCGTCTACCACGCGCGGCCCCTCGAGGCCGCTCAGCGCTTCGTCGCGCTCGGGGCCAGGCGCCTGCACGTCGTCGACCTCGACGCCACCCTCGAGGACGGCGAGAACCTGAGCGAGATCGAGCGCCTCTGCCGCGGCGTCGAGGCCAGCGTGCAGGTGGCTGGCGGCGTCAGGAGCCTGGAGGCGGCGGCGCGGCGCCTCGAGTTCGCGCACGCCGTCGTGCTCGGCACCGTGGCCGTGACCGAGCCCGAGGTCGTCGAGCGCGCCCTGGAGCGCTTCGGTCCCGAGCGCGTCGTCGTGTCGGTCGACGCCGCCGGCGGCCGGGTCGTCGTGCGCGGCTGGAAGTCCGCCACCGACGTCGACGCCGCCGACCTCGCCCGCAGGATGGAGGCGGTGGGCGTCAGGCGGATGATCTTCACCGACACCACCCGCGACGGCACGCTGCGGGGCGTCGACCCCGCGCCGGTGGCCGCCGTCAGGGACGCGTTCGGCGGGACCCTCCACGCGGGCGGCGGGGTCGGCTCCGACGCCGACCTCGACGTCTACGCCGGCCTCGGCTTGCAGGGCGCGATCGTGGGACGCGCCCTCTACGAAGGGAAGATCACCTATCCCCGAACTGCCTGAGGTCGAGACCGTGCGGCGCGAGCTCGAGCCGTGGCTCGTCGGCCGCGAGGTGGCGCGGGCCGAGCTGCTGGCGCCGCCGGGCCCGAAGTACGTCGGGCTGGAGCGGGCCGCCGGGCAGCGCGTGCTGTCCGTGGGGCGCCGCGGCAAGTTCATCCTCGTCCCGCTCGACGGCGGCGACGAGCTCGTCGTCCACCTCGGCATGACCGGCTCGATCTCGCCCGACGAGCCCGGCGACCACGTGCGCGTGCGCCTCCACCTCCGCGGCGACGGGCCCGAGGTCCTCCACTTCAGGGACCCGCGGCGTTTCGGGCGGTTCCTCGTCGTGAGGGCGGGCGAGTACGCCGGGCTGCCGACGCTGGCGGCGCTGGGACCCGAGCCGTTCGACCCGGCACTGACGCCCGAGGTCTTCGCCGCGAACCTCGCGCGCTCACGCACGCCCGTGAAGGCGTACCTGCTCAGCCAGCGGCCGATCGCCGGGGTCGGGAACATCTACGCCGACGAGGCGCTGTGGCGGGCGCGCCTGCACCCCCTCACGCCCGCGAACGCGGTCGAGGGCGAGGCGGCCGCCGCCCTGCTGGCGGCGCTGCGCGACGTGCTGGCCGAGAGCATCGCCGCCAACGGGACGACCCTGCGCGACTACCGCAGGGTGGGCGGCGAGACCGGGTCGTTCTTCGAGCGGCTCGCGGCGTACGGCAAGGGCGGCGAGCCCTGTCCCCGCTGCGGCACCCCGATGACGCGCGGCGTCGTCGGCCAGCGCGGCACCGTGCACTGCCCGACGTGCCAGCCGGCGCCGCGTGCGTCGCGGCGGCGGTCCCGTTCCCGCATGGGGGTGGCCCGTGCCCGCTGAGCGCGCCGGCGCTCGGGGCGCGGCGGGCGCCGCCGGTCGCGGGGCGGCGAGCACCGCCGCGGAGGCCTCCGGCTTCGCCGTCAGCGCCCCCTACCCGATCCAGCTCCGCTTCTCCGACACCGACAGGCTCGGCCACGTCAACAACGCCGTCTACGCCACGTACGCCGAGCTCGGCAGGCTCGCCTTCCTGCGCGAGCTGGGGATGACCGACCAGGGCCTGATCCTGGCCCGCCTCGCGATCGACTTCCTCAGGCAGGTGCGCCTCGGCGACGAGTGCGCCGTCGTCACGCGCGTCGTGAGGATCGGCGAGACCAGCTTCACGCTCGAGCAGACGCTGAGCGCGAACGGCGAGGTCGCCGCCAGGTTCGAGGCCGTGATGGTGTGCTTCGACTACGAGGCCCAGCGCCCCGTGCCCGTCCCAGACGCGTTTCGGCGCGCCCTGGCCGGCGGAGCCTCCGCCGGCACCCGGTAGTAAGATTACGTGGTGCAGGAGAACGAGGGGCGCCGGGGCGAGCGTGCGGTCGTCGTCACCGGCGCTTCCAGCGGCATAGGCAAGGCCGTCGCACTACACCTGGCGCAGAGGGGGTACGCGGTGTTCGCCGGCGTGCGCACGCCGGAGGACGAGGCCGCGCTGGCGGCGCTGCCCGTAGCGGGCGGCGGCCGCATCGCGCCGGTGCGGCTCGACGTCACCGACCAGGCCCAGGTGTGCGCCGTCGCCGAGACCGTCAAGGCGGACGGCACGCCGCTGGCGGGCGTGGTCAGCAACGCGGGCATCGCCGTCGCAGCCCCGATGGAGTTCGTGCCCCTCGACGACCTCAGGCGCCAGTTCGAGGTCAACGTCGTCGGCGCCGTCGCGACGATCCAGGCCCTGATGCCCCAGGTACGCGCCGGCGGCGGGCGGGTCGTGATCATCGGCGCGATCTCCGGGCTCGTCTCCTCGCGCATGCTCGGCGCCTACGCGGCCTCGAAGTTCGCGCTCGAGGCGGTCTCGGACGCGTTCAGGCGCGAGCTCGCCGACTGGGGCATCCCGGTGTCGGTGATCGAGCCCGGCCGCATCGCGACGCCGATCTGGTCGAAGTCCGTGACGGCGGCGTTCCAGCGCCTCGAGCGCATGCCGCCGGAGGCCATCACCTACTACAAGGCCATGATCGACGAGGTGCTCGACGGCGCCAAGGAGGCCGAGACGGGCGGCACGCCCGCGGAGGCCGTCGCCAAGGCGGTGCTCAGGGCCCTCACCGACAGGCGTCCCCGCACGCGCTACTTCGTCGGCTTCGACGCGCACATCGTGAACGTGCTCAGGCGCGTGCTCTCCGACCCGATGTTCGACCGTCTGATCCGCGCGACCCGGCGCTGAGGGCTCGGCACCCTGAACCCACGTTCAACGCGTCCTCATCGGGGCGAACCGGGCGCCGCACCCGCGGGTGATATCGTTCCGGAACGCGTGCAACGAGGCAGACCGCGCCGGCGCGCACCACCATGACCGCGTGAGAGGTTGAGCGATGCGGAGAACCACACCCTTCCTCCTGGCCGCGATCTGCGGCGCCTTCCTAGCGACGACGGCTTCCGCCCAGTCCGAGTGGACCTGCCCCGAGGGCTTCGCGGGCCAGACGCTGTCCGTCTACAACTGGAGCACGTACATCGCCGAGGACACGATCGCGAACTTCGAGGCGGCCTGCGACGTGCGGGTGATCTACGACACCTACCCGACCGACGACGACATGCTCGTCAGGCTCCGTCAGGGCAACCCGGGCTTCGACGTCGTCGTGCCCTCCGACGTCGTCGCCAGCCTGATGATCGCCGAGGGACTCCTCGAGGAGCTCGACCACGCCAGGATCCCCAACCTCGCGAACGTCGCCCCCACGTTCCTCGACCTGGCCTTCGACCCGGGCAACCGCTACACGGTCCCGTACCAGTGGGGCACCACGGGCATCGGCTACAACGCCGACCGCGTCGACGAGGTCACGAGCTGGGCCGACCTCTTCGAGCACGACGGGCCGGTGGCCTGGCTCGCCGACACGACGCAGATGCTCGGCGTGGCCCTGATCATGACGGGCCACGACCCCAACAGCTCCGACCCCGACGAGCTCGAAGAGGCCAAGCGCTTCCTGATCGACAACGGGCGCAACGTCGTCTACATCGCGGGCGACGACGGGCAGGAGATGCTGGCGCGGGGCGAGGTCGACATGGTCGTCGAGTACTCCGGCGACATCTTCCAGGTCATGGACGAGTGCGAGTGCGACACCTACGGCTACGTGATCCCGGCGGAGGGCGCCAACTTCTGGGTCGACAGCCTGGCGATCCCGCGCGGCGCTCCCAACGCGGCCCTGGCGCACGCCTTCATCGACTACGTCCTCGACCCGCACGTGGGCGCCGACATCTCGAACTACACCGCCTACGGTACCCCCAACCAGGCGGCCCTCGACCTCGGCCTCATCGACGAGGAGCTCGCCTCCGACCCCGGCATCTACCCGAGCGAGGAGACGTAGGAGTGCCTCTTCTTCGCCGTGCAGGACGAGGAGAGGGAGGCGCTGCTCAACGAGGCGTGGGACGAGATCCGCATCTTCGTGGGGCAGTAGGGGCCCCGGCCCGGCGTTGACCGACCGGTTGGCCGCGCTCCCGGAAGCCCCCGCCCCCGCGGCGGGGGCTCCGGCCGTGAGGCTGCGCGACCTCGTCAAGGAGTTCGGCGAGCGCCGCGTCGACCAGCGCGTGCGCGCCGTCGACGGCGTGAGCCTCGACGTGGCCGAGGGCGAGTTCTTCGCCCTCCTGGGGCCGTCGGGGTGCGGCAAGACCACGACCCTGCGCATGATCGCCGGGTTCGAGCAGCCCGACGCCGGCGAGGTCCTGCTGCGCGGCAGGTCGATGCGCGGCGTCCCGGCGTTCCACCGGCCCGTGAACACGGTCTTCCAGGACTTCGCGCTGTTCCCGCACATGACGGTGCTGCAGAACGTGATGTTCGGGCTGCGCATGCGCAAGGTGCCGGCCAGGGAGGCCCGCGCCCAGGCCATCGAGGCCCTCGAGCTCGTCAGGCTGCCACACGTCGCCGAGCGCAAGCCTCACGCCCTCTCCGGCGGCCAGCGCCAGCGCGTCGCCGTCGCCCGCGCGCTCGTGAACCGGCCGGCCGTGCTGCTCCTCGACGAGCCGCTGGGAGCCCTCGACCTCAAGCTGCGCAAGGCCATGCAGTTCGAGCTCAAGACCCTGCAGCAGCAGGTCGGGATCACGTTCGTGTACGTCACGCACGACCAGGAGGAGGCCCTCACGATGGCCGACCGCATCGCGGTCATGAACGAGGGCAAGGTGCTGCAGGTCGGACCGCCCGACGACATCTACGAGCGCCCGACGAGCCGCTTCGTGGCCGACTTCATCGGCGAGACGAACTTCCTCGGCGGCAGGCTCGCCGAGGTCGACGGCCGCTTCGCCGCCGTGGCGACCGACGGCGGCGCCGTGCTCTGGGGCGAGCTCCGCGACGACGACCTCGCGCCCGGCAGCCCGGCGGCGCTGGCGCTGCGGCCCGAGAAGCTCAGCGTGGAGCCCGACCCCGGTCTCGAGGCCGCCGACCCTCCCGCCGCCGGCCTCGACCCGCACGAGACGCGCCTGCGCGGCGTGATCCGCGCCGCCCACTACCTCGGCACCGACTCGCGCTACGAGGTCGAGGCCGAGGGCGGGCTGGCCCTGGTGGCCCGCGTCCAGAACCAGCACCACGGCTACGGCGGCATGCTCAAGGTCGGGACGCCCGTGACGCTGACGTGGCGCACCGAGCACGCCTCGGTCCTCAGGTAGGCGCGGCGCTCCCCGGCATGGGCACCGCTCGCGTGCGGCGGGTCGCGGGCGCGCCACGCCCGGGTCCGCCGGCCGCCCGCACGCCTCGCGGCAGTCGCCGCTCGCACCCGCGGCGGACGCCCCTCGCGCCCGCGTCCGCCGGCCGCCCGCGTCCTATGATCGGCGGGACGTGAGAGACGCCGTCCTGAGGGTAGCGGGCGACCCCTACGCGCTGGGCCTGGCGCACGGCCGCGCCCTCGCCGCCTGGGTCCGCGACTACGCCGAGGAGCGCGTGAGGCTCGCGTGCTCGCCGGTGTGGTCGGGGCGGGAGTCCACGCGCGCCGAGGTGATGGCCCTCGCGCGGGCGTGCCTGAGCGTCCACGAGGAGACGTACCCCGACCTGGCCGAGGAGCTGCGCGGCATCGCCGACGGCGCCGGCCTCTCGCCGGCCGAGCTCGTCGTCTCCGGGGGCTTCACCGACTTCGTCGACGCCGTCGCCGCCGGGGCGCTGGGTGAGGGGCCGCATGGCGCCGGCGCCGCGAGCGACGGCGCGGCCGCGGCAGGAGCGCCGGGCGGCGGGGAGGCGCGGCCCGCCGGCGGCGACGAGGACGACTGCACGGCGTTCCTCGTGCCGGCCGCGCGCATGGCCGACGGCGCGCCGGCCTTCGCCCAGACCTGGGACATGCACGAGGGCTCCGCCGACCACCTCGTCCTCCTCGAGGGACGCCCCCGTGGCGCGCCCGCGTTCGTCGTCATGACCACCGCCGGCTGCGTCGGCATGATCGGCATGAACGAGGCGGGCCTGACGGTGGGGATCAACAACCTCACGGCCGCGGACGGCAGGGTGGGCGTCACCTGGCCCTTCGTCGTGCGGGCGATGCTCCGCGAGGAGACCCTGGAGGCGGCGCTCGAGGTCCTGGCGCGAGCGCCGCTGTGCGGCGGCCACAACTACCTCGTGATGGACGCCGCCGGGCGCGGCGCGAACGTCGAGGCGATGCCGACGGCCAGGGCCGTCACGGCGCTGGCCGAAGCGGTGCTGGTGCACACGAACCACTGCCTCGAGGCGGCGACGCGCGCGGTCGAGAGGCCGCGGGAGCCCGCCTCGCAGGCCGAGTCCGAGGGGCGGCTCAGGCGGGCGCGGGAGCTGCTGGCGCGGGACGGGATGGACGTCGCCTACCTGCAGGCGGTCACCGCCGACCCCGAGGCCGTGTGCCGCGTCGGCGCGGCGCCCAGCTTCGTCGGCACCTGCGGCGCGGTCGTGGCCCGGCCCGCGACGCGCGAGCTCTGGGCGGTCGCCGGGCGGCCCAGCGAGGCGCCGTACGAGCGGTTCGACCTGGCCGTCTCCGCCTCGTGACGGCGCGCGCTCCCTGGCCCCACGTCCGCGTCGTGCCCAGCGCCCCCGAGCACGCGGAGGCGCTCGAGGAGCTGCAGCGCGTCTGCTTCCCCTACCTGAGCGACGCGGAGCGCATGCGGGCCGAGCACTTCCTGAGGCACCTCGAGGTCTTCCCCGAGGGCGAGTTCGTGGCCGTCACCGACCGCACGCCGGACGGCGAGGAGCTCGGCCGCGAGGTCGTCGTCGGCCTGGGCTCGGGCTTCCTCACCCGCTTCGACCTCGACCATCCCCACCACTCGTTCCTCGAGGCGATCGCCGGCGGGACCTACGCGCGCCACGACCCCGCGGGGGACTGGTACTACGGCGCCGACCTGAGCGTGCACCCCGACTACCGGCGGAAGGGCATCGGCGGCCTGCTCTACCGGGCCAGGCAGGACCTGGTGAGGCGCCTCGGCCTGCGCGGGATCGTCGCCGGCGGGGCGCTGCCCGGCTACGGCCGCTACAAGGGCGTGATGAGCGTCGCCGCGTACGTCGCGGCGGTCGCGCGGGGCGAGCTCGGGGACCCGACGCTGAGCTTCCAGCTCGCCAACGGCTTCGAGGCCCTTGGCGTCATCGAGGGCTACATGACCGACCCGGAGACCGGCGACGCCGCCAGCCTGATCGTGTGGCGCAACCCCGACCGCCGGGAGGACTGAGGCGGGGAACGGCGCCAGCCGGGCCGTCCGCCTCGCGCCCGAGGCTCAGTTCAACCGGGCCAGGGCGAGCGTCTGGACGTCGTCGCCGCGCTCGGCCCTGAGCTCGACGACCTCGACGTCGGTGACGTCGAACTGCAGCATGTTCTCCCTGCCGCGCGCCAGCTCGCGCAGGCCCCCCGCGCCCCAGCCGACCACGACGTACGTCGAGCCCCGCTCCGCCGGGCTCGGCTGCAGGACGAGGGCGCGGCCGTCCGGCAGCACGCACAGCACGCCCAGCCTCGCCGTCGGGACCCCCGCGGCCGGCTCGAGCGCCGTGAGGCGCATCTCGGGGTTGCTCATCCAGTAGGCGAGGATGCGCTGGTCGTCCCGGAGCCGGGCGGCCTCGGCGCCCCTGAGGTAGCCCCACGTCCCGACGACGGCGAGCGCCGCCAGCGCCAGCGTCGCGATGGCCGCGTACACGTACGGCCGGCTGCGACCGGGCCGGGACGCCGCCCGGCGGTCGGCCGCGGCCGTGCCCGCCCGGCCGGCCTCGCGGCGGACGGGCTCCGCCCGCCTCGCCCCGACCGCGGCGCTCAGACGCTCCCAGCCGCCCGCCGGCAGCTCGCTCGGCTGCAGCCCGGCCACCAGCGCGTCCGTCGCCAGCGCGCCCTCGCGCCCCTCGAAGGGCGCGTTCCCGTTGGCGGCCTCGGGGCCCTCGCCCCGGCCGGCCGCGCGACCTTCCTCGTTCACCTGCCTGCCTCCAGGGCGCCGCGCATCTTCTCGAGCGCCCGCTTGATCCTGCTCTTCACCGTACCCAGCGGCAGGCCGTGCCGCGCCGCCAGCTCGGAGTACGACCAGCCCCCGAAGAACGCTTCCTCCACGAGCAGCCTGTCACCGTCGTCGAGGACCGACAACGCCCGCGCCGCCATCAGCGCCGGCACCGGGTCGGGGTCGGCGGACATCGCGACCTGGTACGCGACGTGGTGCTCGTCGAGGTCGGCGGCCACCGGCCGCGAACGGCGCGCCCTCAGGCGCGAGAGGCAGAGGTTGCGGGCCAGGGCGTAGAGGTACGTGCGCACGGCGGCGCGCTCGGGGTCGAACCGGTGAGCGTTCTGCCACAGCCTGTAGAAGGTGTCGTGGAGCACCTCCTCCGCCTCCTCGCGGCTGCCGAGCATGCGCGTGGCCAGGGCCAGCACCAGCCCGCCGTGCCGCTCGTAGAGCTGGCGGAGCGCGGCCTCGTCGCCGCGAGCCAGCGACCGGGTCAGTTCGACATCGCGCACGGCGGTATCGGCCACGGACTCTGCCAGCCACCTACCTCTTCTACGCGCCGGGCAGTTCGGCGGATGCCTCCCGGGGGGCGGATGAGAGAGTATGGCACGCCGTCCGCCGCGGTCGGCGTCGGCAGCCGCAGCGGCTCGGCCTCGGCCCTCCGGGCTCGCGAGGCGCGCGGCCGCGCGCGGAGCAAGGCGCGCGGGCCGGACCCGGGCGACGCGTCGGCCCGGCCCCGACGCGTCAGTCGCCGGACCCGCGCCGCTGCAGCAGCAGCGAGGCGCCGACCAGCACGATCGACACCGCGATCATCAGCGTCGAGATCGCGTTGATCTCGGGCGGCACGCGCTGCTTGAGCATCCCGTAGACGAACAGCGGCAGCGTGGTCGTGCCGACGCCGGCGTTGAAGAACGTGATCACGAAGTCGTCGAGCGAGAGCGTGAACGCCAGCAGGGCGCCGGCGAGGATGCCGGGCATGAGGATGGGGAAGGTCACGCGCCAGAACGTCTGGACGTGGTTCGCCCCCAGGTCGCGCGCCGCCTCCTCGAGCGTCGGGTCCATCGTGGCGAGGCGCGCGCGGACGACGATCAGGACGTAGGAGACGTTGAACGCGATGTGGGCGATGATGATCGTCCCGAAGCCGGGCACCAGCCGCACGCCCAGGGCCCGCTGCACGGCCTCGAACACGAGGTTGAAGAACACGGCCAGCGACACGCCCTGCGTGATGTCGGGGATCACCACGGGCAGGTAGAAGAGCGAGTCGAGCGTCTTGCGGCCCGGGAAGCGGCCCCGCGCCAGCGCCAGGGCCAGCATCGTGCCCAGCGCCGTCGCGACGAGCGTCGCCGCGACGGCCACGATCAGCGAGTTGCGGACCGCCCTGAGCAGGAGCCCCGTCTGGAAGCGGGCCGACTCGGTGCCTGCGGTGATCGTGTTGTTGAGGATGTTCTCGTACCAGCGGGTCGTGAAGCCGTTCCACACCGACACCGAGGCGCCGTCGTTGAACGAGAAGACGATGAGCACGACGATCGGCACCCACAGGAACAGGTAGACGAGGAACGGGCTGACCCACATCGCGACCTGCCCGACCCGGCGCACGGCGAGGTCGCGGCGGAGGCGGCCGGCGTGGATGCCGGCGGCGTCGCGGCCCTCGGAGCCGACCGCCGGGGAGCTCACGTCTTCTCCTCCTGGCCCCAGCGCGTGTAGACCAGCACGCCGACGAACACGAGGGCCAGCAGCACCATCGAGACCGCGCTGCCGAGCGGGATGTTGCCGCGGCCGCCGAACTGGCTCTGGATCAGGTTGCCGATCATCAGCCCGCGCGTGCCCCCCATCAGGTCGGGGGTCACGAAGGCGCCGATCGTGGGGATGAAGACGAGGATCGAGCCCGCGATCACGCCGGGCAGGGTCAGCGGCAGCACGACGCGGAAGAACGCCCTGAGGTCGTTCGCGCCCAGGTCGTGGGCGGCCTCGACGTAGCGCATGTCGAGCCGCTCGACCGAGGCGTAGATCGGCAGCACCATGAACGGCAGGTAGCCGTAGACGAGGCCGACGATCACCGCCCCCTGCGTGAAGAGCAGCTGCAGGGGCTCGGAGATCGCTCCCAGGCGCATGAGCAGGCCGTTCAGGAGCCCGTCGCGCTGCAGGATCGTGATCAGCGCGTAGGTCCTGACGAGGAAGTTCGTCCAGAAGGGTAGGAGGACGAGGAAGAGCAGGAAGAGCCTGACCCTGGGGTCGCGGCGGCGGCTGATGAAGAACGCCAGCGGGTAGCCGAGCAGGAGGCAGAGCGCCGTCGTGACCAGGGCGACGTTGACGCTCCTGACGATCACGGGCCCGAAGACCGTGAACGTGCGCTCGTACTGGTCGAGCGTCACCGGCGGCACGGGCGCCCCGCCGGTGCCGCGCGACATGAAGCTGGCCACGGCGACGAAGACGAGCGGCAGGAGGAAGAACAGGACCAGCCAGACCGTGGCCGGTCCGGCCAGGAAAGCCGAGCGGGCTACCTCGCCGGGCTCGGCCCCCCGGCGCGCCATCAGGCGGACCCCACGACGAAGGCCCCTCGCATAGCCAGGCAGTGTACAGGCTGAGCGCCCATGGGCGCCGGTGAGCCCCACGCGTTAGCGTGCGGGAAGGCGCTTGTCAAGCCCCCGCCGATTAGCGTCCTGGACGCGTTTCCTGTGAGATGGAGCACCGCCGGTTCGCGACGCGCGTGCTAGCATCCAGGTCCAAACGGGTAAGAAGGAGCGTGAGATTTCAAGACAACCCTAAAGTGTGAGCAAGACCGAATGAGCCATCTTGGATGGTCTCGGGAGGCGAAGCTCTCGCGTAAAGGTTGTGGCGAAGCTCTTCCGGTATAGGGCTCCACAGGGTCCCGACCGTTTCAGTTTCCCCCTTTTACGGGCTCACATACCTCAACAGGCGTTGGTTGTCAGAAGCAACGTTATGAGAGGAACGGATCCCCTGGATTTCGCGGTGGTGCCCACGCACCTCCGCCATGCGGAAGGCGTCTACGACGTCATCCGCCTCGCCAACGGCTATCCCCTCGACAGGTACTGCCACTGCATCAACCCGGAGGCGGTGGCGGAGCAGCTCGAACGGTTCCCCGACGGCCAGTTCGTGGCCGTCACGTACGAGGACGGCAGGGAGAAGGTCGTCGGCATGGCCACGACCATGCTCACGTCGCGCGACCCCGACGAGGAGCCGCTCGCCTGGTACGACATGATCGGCAGCTTCGGGCTGCGCAACCACGACCCCGACGGCTCGTGGCTGTACGGCGTCGAGATCGCCGTCCACCCCGACTACCAGCGTCACGGCGTCGGGTCGGCGCTCTACCGCGCCAGGCTCGAGCTGATCCACGAGCTGGACCTCGAGGGCTGGTACGCGGGCGGGATGCTCATGGGCTACCACCGCTACCGCGAACTGATGTCGCCGCGCGAGTACGGCCAGCGCGTGATCGCCGGCGAGATCATCGACCCGACGGTGACGATGCAGCTGAGGCGCGGGTTCGAGCCGCGCGCGATCGTCGAGAACTACTACCCGGAGTGGAAGGCCGGTCACGCCGCCGTCCTCCTGGTCTACCAGCCGAGCCTGCAGCAGCCGGCGCGGCGTCCGCGCGCCGCGCGTCCGGGCCTGGGCCAGACCGAGGTGGCGGCGGCCCTCCCGGTGCGGCGCGCCGGTCGGGCCAGGCACGCCGCTCCGCACCCTAGCGACGTCTGAGGACGACAGCCGCCCCGAGGAGCGGTGACGCATGCAGGTCACGGAGACAGCCGACGTTGTCGTCCTCGGCGCCGGGGTGGCGGGCCTGGCCGCCGCGCAGGCGCTCGTCGACACCGACCTCGACGTGGTCGTCCTCGAGGCGCGCGACCGCCTGGGCGGCCGCGTCCACACCGACAAGGCCTTCGCGGGCTTCCCCCTGGAGTTCGGCGCCGAGTTCGTGCACGGCGAGCGCTGCCCGACCTGGGAGCTCATCGACAGGCTGGGCCTCCACACCGTGCACTGGAACAAGCTTGACGACTCCTGGGTCCGCCTGGCCGACGGCCGCAGGCTCACGATGGCCGAGGCGCGCGCCGTCGACCCCGCCTTCGACGTCACGCGCTCGTGGGACCTGCCGCCGGTCCCGCCGCGCCCGCTCGAGTCGTTCGGCCGCTACCTCGAGCGCATCGGCTTCGGGCCACAGCAGGTCGACTACGTCAGGCGCGCGTTCGCGAACGCGGCCGGCGAGTCGCTGCGCCACCTCGACGCGGCCAGCATGCTCGACTCGATCGCCGGCACCGAGGCGACGGGGCACGAGGACTACCGCATCGTCGAGGGCTACGGCGCGGTGCTCGAGCCGCTCGGCCTGGGCGTCGACATCCGCCTGGGCGCCGAGGCGCGGCGCGTCGTCACGACCCCGGACGGGGTCGTCGTCGAGACGGCCGGCGGCGAGACCTACGGGGCCGCGCTGCTCGTCTGCACGCTCCCGGTGGGCGTGCTGGCGGCCGGCGACGTCGAGTTCGTCCCCGGCCTGCCCGAGCCGAAGCTGCAGGCCCTGCGCGGCCTGGGCATGGGCCCCGCGATCAAGTGCGTCTACCGCTTCAGGGAGCCGCTGACCCCGCCGGGCATCAAGGCGATCTACGCCGCCGGCCGGGCGCCGATGTGGTGGACGCCGTCGTTCGGGCACGAGACCGACGCGGTCGTGTGGACGGCGTTCGTGACCGGGGACGCCGCGATCGACCTGCTCGGCCGCGGCGAGGAGGGCGCGCTCGACGGCGCCCTCGAGAGCCTGCGGCGCGAGCTGGGCAGGCCCGGCCTGCAGGCGGTCGAGGCGCGGCTCGTCGACTGGGTGAACGACCCTCACGCGCGCGGCGGCTACTCGCACGTCAGGCCGGGCCACCGCGGTGCGCGCGAGCTGCTCGCCGCCGCCACCCCGCCGCTCCTGTGGGCGGGCGAGGCGACGGCGCCCGAGGGCGACGCCGCGACGGTCCACGGCGCGCTGCAGAGCGGTCGCCGCGCGGCCGCCGAGGTCCTGAGGCTCCTCAGGCCCCGCGCCTATGATGGGAGCGAGGTAGCTGTCTGACGCGCCCGCCTCACGGCGGGAGCCACGGCGCGCCGTAGCCAGCGGCGCGCGGGAGGTGCACGCCTTGTCCTCGACCCCGCCCAGCATCCTTCTCCGCACCGCCGTGCCCGGCCCGCGCAGCCTGGAGCTGGCGGCCCGGCGCGACGCGGCCGGCGCGCGCGGGGCCTCGCGCCTCACCGACGTCGCCGTCGCCCGCGCCCACGGCGCCGTCGTGGAGGACGTCGACGGCAACCGGCTCATCGACCTGGCCGGCGGCATCGGCGCCTTGGCGCTGGGGCACACCCCCGACGCCGTCGTCGCCGCGATCAGGCGGCAGGCCGAGGAGCTCGTCCACATGTGCGGCATCGTCGCCACCTACGAGCCCCAGGTGAGGCTCCTCGAGAGGCTCTGCGAGCTGGCCCCCGGCGACTTCCCCAAGAAGGCGGTCCTGCTGAACTCCGGCGCCGAGGCCGTCGAGACGTGCGTGAAGGTCGCGCGCGCCCACACCGGGCGCCAGGCGATCGTCGTGTTCGAGGGCGGCTACCACGGCCGCACGAACATGACGCTCGGCATGACGAGCAAGTACGGCCTGTTCAAGAAGGGCTTCGGCCCGTTCCCCTCCGAGATCTACCGCCTGCCGTTCCCGAACCTGTACCGGCGCCCGGCGGGCCTCTCGGAGGAGCAGTACGTCGACGCCGCGATCCAGTTCCTGGAGCGCGCGATGGTCGCCCAGGTCGACCCCGAGGCCGTGGCGGCGTTCGTCGTCGAGCCGGTGCAGGGCGAGGGCGGCTTCGTGCCGCTCCACCCGCGCTACTGGCGGGCGCTGCGCGACCTCGCCGACCGCAGCGGGGCCGTCCTC
>DATGNP010000304.1:0-16066 GCA_035306665.1 Trueperaceae bacterium | reverse complement strand
CGTACTCCCGCGTCAGGTGGTCGATCATCGCCCTGATCGCGTCCTTCGTCGCGGCCATCAGGTCGGGCGCCACGCCGGTGGTGGCGTAGAAGCCCTTGGGCATCGGCTCGGTGGCCGCCGCGGCCGGCAGCTCGTAGCGCGGGGCCGTGAAGCCCGCGCCCTTGACGAGGTCGAGGCGCACCCTGACCTTCATCGCCGTTTCGACGGCGGTGCCGCACACCTCGCCGTCGCCCTGCGCGGCGTGGGTGTCGCCCAGCGAGAACAGCGCGCCGGGCACGGCCACCGGCAGGTAGAGCTTGGCGCCCCTCGTGAGGTCCCTGACGTCCAGGTTCCCGCCCTGGGCGCGCGGCGGCACGACGGAGTGCAGCCCCGGCTCGGCGAGCGCGACGCCGATGGTCCCGGGGAACGGGCGCGTGGGCAGCCTGACGCCGGGCAGGAACTCGACCTGCCCGGCGTCGTAGCGCGAGACGTTCAGCCACGGCTCGGTGAAGTCCTCGGCGAGCAGGCCGAAGCCGGGGATGATCCCGGTCCAGCCCCAGCCCGACTCGGCGAGGTCGAGCACCTCCACGACGAGGGCGTCGCCTGGCTCGGCCCCGTCGACGAAGACGGGGCCGGTGACCGGGTTCACCTTGCCGAAGTCGAGCCGCGCGACGTCGGCCGCCGTCGCGCCCTCGGTGAGCTGCCCGCCCGAGGAGTCGACGGTCTCGAGCTCGAGGACCTCGCCCGGCCCCACGCGCAGCACCGGCTCCAGCGCGTTGTCCCAGCCGAAGTGGTGGTGCGCGTGGTGGATCGTCCGGTAGCCGCCGTCGCTCATTCAGCCATCCGGATGTACTCGTAGTGCACCGGGATGTGCATGGGGTCCGTGAAGATGCCCTCGGGGCCGGTCACGCGCGAGGAGTGCATCGAGACCTGCAGCTCGTGGAAGATGGGGATCCAGGGCGCGTCCTCCATGATCTCGAGGAAGATCTGGCGCCACTCCTCGTTGCGCTGCTCGGCCTGGTCGGCGCGGGCGAGCGTGTCGGCCACGGCGGCGCGCTCCTCGAGGTCCTCGCGGCAGTAGCGCGCCCAGTTCCACCCGCCGGGGATGTTGCTGGCGCACGCGAGGATCGGCCAGTAGAAGTTGTTCGGGTCGGGGTAGTCGGCGATCCACGCCATGCCGCCCGACCAGATCAGAGGGGCCTCGCCGGCGCCGCCCGCCTCGATCACGGTGGACTGCGCCTGGGTGCGCAGCTCGGCGTTCACGCCGATCTCGGCGAGGTCGGCCTGGATCGCCTGGGCGATGCGGTCGTTCGGGGCGACGTTGTAGGCGTAGAGGACGGTGTCGAAGCCGTTCGGGTAGCCCGCCTCGGCGAGCAGCTCGCGGGCGCGCTCCGGGTCGTACGGGTAGCCCTCGTACGCGGGGTCGTGGGCCTCGAACAGCGGCGGCAGGACCTGGTTCGCCGGCACCGCGCGGTTGTTGATGATGCGCACGATGCGGTCCTTGTTGATCGCCATGTTGAGGGCCTGGCGCACGCGGACGTCGTCGAACGGCGGCGTCGTGACGTTGATCGTCACGTAGCCGGTCTGCATCTGCTCGCCCATCGCGACCTGCTGCGAGAGGACCGGGTCGGCCATCACCTCGATGAAGCGGGCGCTGGGGATGCCGTCGCCGAGGACGTCGACCTCGGCCCGCTGCAGCCTGAGGAACGCGACGTTCGGGTCGACGCCGATCTCGAAGACGAGCTCGTCGAGGTAGGGGACGCCCGCCTCGAAGTAGTCGGGGTTGCGCTCGAGGACGAGGCGCTGGCCGAGCACCCACTCGCGCAGCTTGAACCCGCCCGTGCCTACCGGCTGGTGGCCGAAGTCGCCGCCGGCGGCCTCGACGGCCTCCCGCGGGACGACGTGCGCGAAGTTCAGGCCGAGCTTGTGGAGGAACGCGGCGTCGGGCTCCAAGGTGGTGAACTCGATGGTGCGGTCGTCGACCACGCGGATGCCGACCACCTCGTCGGCCTGCCCGTCGATGAACTCCTGGGCGCCCGCGATGCTGAGGTAGAAGCCCTGGCCCGGGCTCTGCGTCGCGGGGTCGAGCACGCGCTCGAGCGAGTACTTCACGTCCTCGGCGACGAGCTCGCGGCCGTTGTGGAACTTCACGCCCTCGCGCAGCGTGAACGTGTAGGTCAGGCCGTCGTCGGAGACCGTGTAGCTCTCGGCCAGGTGCGGCTTGAGGTTCGTCGTGCCGGGCTCGTAGTCCATCAGGCCGTCGAACATCGACTTGATGATCGACCAGTTCTGCCAGTCGTAGCCGATCGCCGGGTCGAGGGTGCTGACGTCGACCTGGAACGAGACGACGGCCCTGCCGCCCTGCTGCGCGGTGGCCGCCGCCCCCAGCGTGACGACGAGGAGCGCCGCGGCGAGGCGCGTGACCGCGCCGAGCCTCCGGCCGAGTGACTTGGGGTTCGCCTTGGTTGCCGTTTCCATCGTGCCTTCCTCCTGGCGCGGTCGTCGCGCTCGCGATGCACCCGGCGCGGCGCGCCGGGGTGGTCGCCTACTGGTAGCGGATCCGTGGGTCGAGGGCCGGGTAGACGAGGTCGGCGACGAGGTTGCCGACGACGACGAAGAGCGCCGTGATCAGGACGCCGCCCATGATCACGGGGATGTCGACGAGCTGGATCGCCTGCCAGATCATCTGGCCGATGCCCGGCCAGCCGAACACCGACTCGACGACGACGATGCCGCCCATGAACACGCCGATGTCGAGGCCGACGAGGGCGACGACGGGCAGCACGGCGTTCTTCAGCACGTGCTTGAGGACGACGCGGCTGGGGAAGACGCCCTTGGCGCGCGCCGTGCGCACGAAGTCCTGCCGGAGCACGTCGATCGTGGCGCTGCGCGTCACGCGCGCGTACCAGCCGCCGCCGGCCAGGCCGACGGCGACGGCGGGCAGCACGAGGTGCATGGGCGTGCCGTACCCGCCGAGCGGGAACACGGGCACGAGGTAGGCGAGCAGGTAGATCAGCAGCAGGCCGACGACGAACTGCGGCGCCGACACGCCCACGAACGCCAGGCCCATCACGACCTGGTCGAAGCGCGTGCCGCGGCGGAGGGCCGCCGCGATCCCGGCGGGCAGGCCGATGAGGAGCTCGAAGAGGATCCCGGCCAGCGCGAGCTGCACCGTGGGCGCGAAGCGCGAGGCGATGAGGTCGGAGACCGGGGCGCGCTGCGCGTACGACCGGCCGAGGTCGCCCCGCACCAGGCCCTTCAGGTAGCTGACGTACTGCACCGGCAGCGGCCGGTCGAGGCCGAGCTCGCGCCTGATGCTCTCCACGGTGGCCACGGTGGCGCTGCGGCCGGCGATCATCCTGGCCGGGTCGGCCGGCAGCAGGAACACCAGCAGGAACGTTATGAGCGTGATCCCGAAGAGGACGAACACCGACTGCGCGAGGCGCTTGAGCAGGTAGGGGACCAAGGCGCTACCTCCGCTCCGCGAGGTCGAGGGCGTCGCGCAGCGCCTCGCCGAGCAGGTTGAACGACAGCGACGTCAGCAGGATCGCGGCGCCCGGGAACACGACGAGCCAGGGGGCGTCGAGGAAGTACGACTGGCTCTCGTTGATGATCCCGCCCCACGACGGCATCGGCGGCTGCACGCCCACGCCGAGGAACGACAGGGACGCCTCGAGCAGCACCGTCGTCGAGATGCCCAGCGTGCCGAAGACCATCAGGGTCGACACGAGGTGGGGGAGGATGTGCCTGAGCAGCGTGCGCCACGCGCTCATCCCCAACGCCGAGGCCGCCTCGACGAAGTCGCGGCGCGCGACCGACAGCACCTGCGCGTAGATCGCGCGGGCGATCCAGACCCAGTTCACGAGCGCGATCACCAGGGCGACGATCCACAGGCTCGGCCGCAGGATCGCCGCCAAGGCGATCGCGAGGATCAGCGCCGGGAACGCCGTCATGATGTCCGTGAGGCGCATCAGCACCGTCTCCACCGTCCCGCGGAAGTAGCCGGCCAGCACGCCGACGACGAGGCCGATGAGCACCGCGGCCCCGTTCGCCACCACGCCCACGAGCAGGGACACGCGCGCGCCGTGGATCACGCGCGAGAGCAGGTCGCGGCCGAGCAGGTCGGTGCCGATGAGGAACCGCTCCGAGGGCGGCAGCGGGTCGCCCTCCAGGGTCAGGCCGTCGAAGTACTGGCGGGCGGGGTCGTGCGGGGCCAGCACGGGCGCCGCCAGGGCGACGGCCACGACCAGCGTGACGCCCACGAGCCCGACGACGCCGGCGCCGTTGGCGAGGAAGCGCCGCACCCAGCCTGCCGGCGCCCGCCGTGCCCCGCGCCGGGCCCCGGGAGCGGGCCCCGCGCCCCCGGCCCCGTCGACCGCCAGCGCGGCGACCGGCGCAGCGGCGGCGCCGTCCGACCGGGGCACCGCGACCTGTGCTCGACGCTCGTGGCCTCTCGCTCGCTGGGTGGAGCCCACCTCTCACGACCTCCAAGGGATGCGTCGGGGCGACCGGCGCCGTCCGGCGCAGGCTCGACAGTCGCTCCGGGAGCTGCTCGGCAGCTCGTGACTACGTCGGTGACTCGGGCCCTCGGGCGGCTGCCGGCTCCGGGGCGGCGCGCCGATCGGACCGTGTCGCGACCTCCTGAGCTAGAGCCGGCCCGCGTGGGGCCGGCTCCGGACTCACTGTGGTGGCGGCATCATATACGAGCCTCCGGCACGTGACCAGCCTGCGCCGCCCCGCGGGAACGACCGGCCGGCGCGGCCGCGGCGCGCGTGACGGGAGCCGCCGGGCGAGGTCCCGGGACCGCGAGCGGCCGGTCGCCGACCCGTCGGAGACCCTGGCGGGAGGGGCTTGCGCCCCCGCCCGACGTCTGCTACAGTTCACCGCTCGGGAGCCCAGCTCCCCCCGCCAGGCCGAGCCGGCGGAGTCCCGCGAGGAGGTAAGACGATGCCTATCACTGTCACTGCCCCGGTCGTCACGCGCGTCGTCCGTCCGCACCGCCTCGCGCGCACGGGCCCGAGCGCCTGAGAAGACCCCGACGAACAACGAGCTGAACCCGAGGGCACCGCCGAGGGCCGAACCGTGGCCCGAAGCCGGAGACCCCCACGCGGTCCCGGGCGCGCCGAGCGCCCTGACCGGCGGGCCGCCGAGGGCCCGCCAAGCCAAGCAGCGAGCGCGCCGCGCCCGCGGAAGACCGGACCGTGAGGCCCCGAGAGAGCCGGAAGGAGGTGGCAAGCATGTTCCTCAACTCGATCTCGAGGTACGTCGCGTCGAGCGCCCACCGCACGGGCATCGCCTACTCGCGCCGCGACGAGCGACTCCGCCGCGCCGGCTACGCCGACGGCGAGCGCCTACCCCGCAAGCAGCACCACTGGGCCAACCGCTGAGCGGCCCTGACCGAGCGGTCAGCGTTCGACCGGCAGTGGCCCGAGCACCCACCGAGACCCTTGGAGGGCCACGAGATGTTCCAGAACAGCCACTTCGTGCTGCGTGCCGCCAAGTACCGCGCGCAGGACCTGAGGCGCCGCGCCGCCGACGACGCCGTCGCCGACGCGATCACCGCCGAGAGGAAGCGCGCCGCACGCGAGGCCGCCCTGGCCCGGCTCCGGGCCGCAGCGGCCGCCAGGGAGGAACGCGCGGTGTTCACGTGGCAGAGCCAGCGCGAGCGCCCGCTCGTCCGCGGGCTCCGCTCCGCCCGCTGAACATGGCAACGAAGGTCTTGACGCCTGTAAAGCGCGCCTTTACAATCTCGCAGGTGAGAGTACCCAGAGGTGCCGCGTGGGACCCGCCCCACGCGGCACCGCGCTAGACCTGAGCGCCCCGCGCGGGCGCGCGGTCGGCCCGAGGGGAGAAGGCCTTGAGCACGTCCGGAGCGAGCCTCATCGAGGTGCGAGACGTCCGCAAGACGTACCGGGGCGCGAACCGCGCCACCGTGGTCGCCGTCGACGGGGTGTCGTTCGACGTCGCCCGCGGCGAGGTCCTCGGCCTGCTGGGGCCCAACGGCGCGGGCAAGACCACGACGATCAAGATGGCCTGCGGCCTCGTCCACCCCGACGCGGGCTCCGTGCGCGTGGCCGGCCACGACACCCGCACGCACAGGCTCAGAGCGGTGAGGCACGTGGCCGCGGTGCTCGAGGGCAACCGCAACCTCTACTGGCGCCTCAGCGTCCGGGAGAACCTCGTCTACTTCGCGGGCAACCGCGGCCGCTCGCCCCGCGAGGTGGCGCGGCGCTGCGACGAGCTCCTCGAGCGCTTCGGCCTCGGCCCCAAGCGGGACGAGGTCGTGGCCAAGCTCTCGCGCGGCATGCAGCAGAAGCTCGCGATCGCCGTGGCCCTGCTCGCCGACACCGAGGTGCTGGTCCTCGACGAGCCGACCCTCGGCCTCGACGTGGAGACCGGGCACGAGGTGCGGGAGCTGCTGCGCGAGATCGCCGCCGAGCGACGCACCGTGGTCCTCAGCACGCACGACATGCCCGTCGTCGAGGAGCTGTGCCGGCGCGTTGTCGTCGTCTCCGGCGGCCGGGTCGTCACCGACGCGCTCGTCGCCGACCTGCTCAAGCTGTTCCAGTCGCGCGCGTACCGCGTCGCGCTGGCCGCGCCCCTCCCGACCGAGGAGGTCGCGCGCCTGCGGGCACGGTTCGCGCTGACCGTCGCGGACGACGGCGCCCTCGAGGTCGACCTGACCGGGCCCGGCGAGGTCTACCGGCTGATGGACGCCCTGCGCGCCGCCGGCGCCGAGCTCGAGGGCATCGAGCGCACGACGCCGCGCTTCGAGGAGGTCTTCAGGCGGCTGGTGCAGGACGGCGGCGCCCCGGGTCCCGCGCTGCCGCCGCTCCTGGCGCTGAAGGAGGCCACGGTTGCTGTCTGAGGGCTACCACCACGCGTTCCGCGCCAACCTGACCAAGGCCGTCATCGAGCTCAGGCGCTACCTGCCGAACACGATCAGCATGATCCTCACCTTCTACGCGATCTTCGTGTTCCTGCTCCTGGGCGTGCGGTTCGTCGGCGACCCGGCCACGTCGGGCGACGCCGTCAGGCACCTGCTCGTCGCCAACGGCTTCTGGTTCCTGCTGATGGTCGGCGTGAACGCGATGGGCTGGGAGCTCACGAACGAGGCCCTGCGCGGCACGCTCGAGCAGCTCTACATGAGCACCGTGCCGGCGTGGCTGATCCTCCTCTTCCGCATGGTCGCCACGCTCCTGGTCCACCTGGTGATCCTCGCCGTCCTGATGGCGCTCAGCATGCTCACCGCGCGGACCTGGCTGACGGTCGACGTGGGCGCGCTGGCGACGATCCTGCCCCCCACGCTCCTGGGGGTCATGGGCGTCTCGTTCTTCGTGGCCGGCATGACGATCGTCTTCAAGCAGGTGAACGCTGTCCTGCAGCTCATGCAGTTCGTGCTGATGGGCATCGCCTACGTGCCGCTCGCGACGGTGCCGCTCCTCGAGCTCGCCCCCACCGCCAAGGGCATCGACATGGTCAGGCGCGTGATGGCCGAGGGCGCGTCCCTGTCCGCCTTCACGGCGGCCGACTGGGGCTCGCTGTGGCTCGCCGGCGCCGTCTACTTCGCCCTTGGGCTCGCCGCGTTCAAGCTCTTCGAGCGCCGCGCGATGCGTCTGGGCCTCCTGGGGCACTACTGACCGCGTAGGACATCCGGCCCTGGCCGCACGGCCCGGCGCGCCCCACCGTGTGAGCGATCGCGCTCGTCGGTCCCCGACCGCCCCGCGAGGGAGGAAGCGTATGGTCGCCCGCCAGGTCCCCGCCGCAGCACACCGGCCTCTCGCACGCACTGGTGAGGGTCTCGACGCCCCCCTGGGGCTGAGCACGCTCGCGCTCGCCGGAGCCCTCGGGCTGGCCGCGCTCTCGGGCGTCGTCGCCGGCCTGGCGCTGCCGCGCGGGCCCGTCACGACCGACCAGGCCCTCGCGCTCCTGGTAGGCGGGCTGGCGGTCGGCGGCGCCGCGGGCGCGCTGCTGCGCTCGCGGTGGGCGCTGCTGCTCGTCCCCGCCCTGCACCTCGTCGCCTTCGAGCTGGTCCGCGTCGGCGCCGTCGGGCCGACCGTCGACCTGCCACGCTTCGACACCGCCTTCGGGGTCCTCGCCTTCCTGCTCGGCCGCGGCGTCTACGCCGTCCTCGGCCTGCTGCCCATGGTCGTGGGCGCCTGGCTGGGCGTGACCGCCGTCCACTCGCTCGCCGGCGCGCCGGTGGCGTGGCTGCCCGTCGGCCTGGGGGCCCTGGCCGTGGCCGGGCTCGCCGCCTGGCTGCTCGTGCCCGCCAGCACGCCTCCGGTCCTGGGTCCCGACGGTCTGCCCCTGCCCGGCAGCGTCGCCGAGCTCGCCACCGTCCGGCTCGGCGGGCACGACCAGGCGATCATGGTGCGCGGCCGCAGCGCCGAGAACCCTGTCCTGCTCTACCTGAGCGGGGGGCCCGGCCAGAGCGACCTGCCGTTCTCCCGCGTCCTGCTCGAGGACCTGACCGCCGACTTCGTCGTCGTGAGCTGGGACCAGCGCGGCACGGGCAGGTCGTACGCCGCGCTCGCGCCCACCGACACGCTGACCCTCGAGGGCGCGATCGCCGACACGATCGAGCTGGCCGAGCGCCTCCGGGCGCGCTTCGGCGAGGAGAAGGTCTACCTGCTGGGCGAGTCGTGGGGCTCGACGCTGGCCGTGCTCGCGGCGCAGCGGCGCCCCGACCTCTTCCACGCCGTGATCGGCTCCGGCCAGATGGTCAGCCAGAGCGTCACCGACAGGATCGTGTGGCGCGACCTCCTGGCCCAGGCGCAGGCGACCGGCGACTGGGCGCTCTACGACCGCGTCCTGACGCTGGGCGAGCCGCCCTACCGCGACGTGCCGTGGAGCAACGCCTTCGTCATGACCCAGTACGGGAGGCTCTACCAGCCCTACACGCCGCCGGCCGCGTACGTGGAGCGCGGCACGGCGGCGCGGCTCGGCTTCTACGGGGTCCTGGGCAGCGAGTACGCCCTCATCGACAAGGTCAACGTCCTGCGCGGCCTCGTAGACGTGTTCGCCGTCCTCTACCCGCAGCTCCAGGGGATCGACTTCCGCCGCGACGTGCCGCGCCTCGAGGTCCCCTTCTACCTGCTCGACGGCCAGGCCGAGCTGCGCGGCCGCCGGGACCTGGCGCTGGAGTGGTTCGCGTCCCTCGAGGCCCCCGTCAAGCGTGTCTTCTCGTTCCCCGACGCCGGTCACGCGGTCGCGTTCGAGCAGTTCGAGGCGCTCCACCGACTGCTGGTCGGGACCGTCCTGCCGGAGACGTACCCGGACCGGGAGTAGGGCGGCGGCCGGGTCCCTCAGCCCAGAGCGAGCAGCACGACGCCCGCCACCATGCCCGCCGCGCCCGCCAGGCGCCTGCGGGCGAAGCCCTCGCGCAGCAGCAGCGCGCCGAAGGCCGCGCCGACGAGGATGCTGACCTCGCGCGCCGGCGCGACGAGGCTGACAGGCGTGAACGTCATGGCCGTGAGCACCAAGAGGTACGCCAGCGGGCTCAGGGTAGCCACGCCCAGCGCCTCCCAGCGGCTCTCGCGCCAGGTGCGGGCCGGCTCGCCGCTCGACAGGCGCGCCAGCACGAAGGGCGCCAGCAGCACCAGCCTGCCGACCTCGCCCAGGTAGAGGTAGACCACGGGCGGCGCCCCCAGGGCGTTCACGGCGTACCCGTCCCAGACGGTGTAGGCGCCGATGAACAGGCCGGTGAGGAGGCCGTAGGCGACGGCCGCGCGGCCGCGGCCCGGCTCGGCGCGGCCGCGCCCGGTCAGCACCGCCACGCTCACGCCGACGAGCGCCGCGCCGACGAGCGCCGTGGGGGACGGGCGCTCGCCCAGCAGCGCGATCGCCAGCAGCGTCGCGACGGCCGGGCCGCTGCCCCGCGCCAACGGGTAGACGAGGGAGAGGTCGCCGACGCGGTAGCCGCGCTGCAGGCTGAGGAAGTAGCCCACGTGGATCGCGCTCGAGACGAGCGCGGCGCCGGCGTGCGCGGCCGTGACCTCGGGGCGGGCCAGCCACAGGTAGAGGCCGGCGACCGGGGCGTAGACGACGGCCGTGCCCACCGTCAGCAGCCATAGGAAGGCCACGCCGCCCCGCGCCCTCTTCGCCAGCAGGTTCCAGGTCGCGTGGAGCAGCGCCGACCCGAGGACCAGCGCGAGGGCGGCGGCCGTCAAGCGCGGCTAGGTCAGTCGTTCACGTACGTCAGCCAGTGCTCGAACTCCGGCACGCGGCCCGACACGACGTCGAGGTACGTCTTGCGCATCGCCAGCGAGAACGGGCCGGCGACGCCGGCGCCGATCGGGCGGCGGTCGATCGAGGCGATCGGCGTGACCTCGGCGGCGGTGCCGACCATGAACACCTCGTCGGCGGTGTAGAGCTCGTCGCGCGTCGCCATCGTGGGCACGACCTGCGTGCCCTGCCACTCGGCGATCCTCACGACCGAGTCGCGCGTGATGCCCCTGAGGTTCACCGAGTGCGCGATGGGGTAGAGCACCTCGTCCTTGACGAAGAACACGTTCTCGCCCGAGCCCTCGGCGACGAAACCCTGCGGGTCCAGCAGCAGCGCCTCGTCGAAGCCGAGCTCGCGCGCCTCCTGGTTCGCCAGGACCGAGTTGACGTAGTTGCCCCCGGCCTTCGACTTCGTGGGCATGATGTCGGGGGCCGAGCGCCGCCACGAGCTGGTCATCAGCGCCGCGCCCTTGCGGACGGCGTCCTCGCCCAGGTAGACGCCCCACGGCAGCGTGGCGACCATGAAGTGCAGCTTGTTGCGGCCCGGGTTCACGCCCAGCGACTCCGCGCCGTACCAGATCAGCGGCCTGATGTAGCAGGCCGGCAGCCCGTTGGCCCTGACCGTCTGGACGATCGCCGCGTCGATCTGCTCGACGCTCCACTGCGGCCGCATGCCCAGGATCCGCGCCGAGTCGAGCAGGCGCTGGGAGTGCTCACGCAGGCGGAAGATCGCTGGCCCGCGGTCGGTGGCGTACGCCCTGATCCCCTCGAAGACGCTGGTGCCGTAGTGGAGGGCGTGCGTCAGGACGCTGACCTTCGCCTCCTGAGCCGGGACCAGCTCGCCGTCGAAGAAGATCTGGCCCGCCTCCACCGCCGGGGTGCTGGCCGGGGCGGACTTCTGCTGGACAGTCATGACGTTCCTCCCGTCGTACCCCGTAAGCATGCCACGGGCGGACGGGGGTTTACAGACGCCGATGGGCGGGACGGAGGCCGGGACGAGCCGGTTCCCGGGCGGGTTCGGCCCGTGGCCGTGGGGGGTTCTCAGGCGCTGACGGGCGGGGGTAGGCTCGCCGGGCATGAAGGTCCTCGTCACCGGCGGCGCCGGCTACATCGGCAGCGTCACGGCCCAGGCCCTCCTCGCCGCAGGGCACGGGGTCGTCGTCGTCGACGACCTCTCGACCGGCCACCGGGGGGCGGTCCCGGAGGGCGCGCGCCTCGTCGTCGCCGACGCCGGCGACGCCCGTGCGATGCGCGCGCTGATGGCGGCCGAGGGCGTCGAGGCCGTCATGCACTTCGCCGCCCTCTCGCTCGTCGGCGACTCGATGCGCGAGCCGCTGCGCTACTACCGCCACAACGTCGGCGGCGCGATCGGCCTCCTCGAGGCGTGCGTGGCCGCCGGTGTCGGGCGCTTCGTGCTCTCCTCGACGGCCGCCGTCTACGGCACGCCCGACGTCGTGCCGGTCCCCGAGACGGCCGCGCTGCGACCCGCGAGCGTCTACGGCGAGACGAAGCTGGCGATCGAGCGGCTGCTCCACTGGCTGTCGGTCACGCGCGGCCTCGGCTACGCGGCGCTGCGCTACTTCAACGCCGCCGGCGCGGCGCCGGGCCGGGGCGAGGACCACAGGCCCGAGACCCACCTCGTCCCGCTGGTGCTGCAGGCGGCGCTGGGCCGGCGGCCCGAGGTGACGGTCTTCGGCAGCGACTACCCGACGCCCGACGGCACCGCCGTCAGGGACTACGTGCACGTCGAGGACCTGGCGCGCGCCCACGTGCTCGCGCTCGAGGCGCTCGCGCCCGGCGTCGGCGGCGCCTACAACCTCGGCAATGGCGCCGGCTTCTCGGTGCGCGAGGTCATCGACGTCTGCCGCCGCGTCACCGGCGCCGACCTGAACGTCGTGGAGGCGCCGCGACGCGCCGGCGACCCGCCGGTGCTCGTCGCCGACGCGTCGAAGGCGGCGGCCGAGCTCGGCTGGCGCCCGCGCTTCGCGGACCTCGAGGCGATCGTGGCTTCGGCCTGGGCCTGGCACTCCGCGCAGCCCGACGGCTACGAAGGGTGAGCGCGGCGGGCACGCCGGACCGTGCGCCCGCCGGCGGCGCCGCCGCCGCCGAGGGGGCGGGCGCGCCCGCGGCGGACCCGGCCGGTGACCGCCGCGCGCCGCCGGTCTGCTAGCATCGCGCGGGACCTCCGGCCTGCCCCCCGCGCCCGACGGCCCCGGGGTCCGTACCGTGAAGGTTCCCTGAGGAACACGAATCTTGCCCAGGCAGGGCCCGTGATACCCTGTCCTGACTTGGAGACTGCCATGCGACGACTCCTGCTAGCCGCGCTGCTGGCCTCGTTCACCGCTGCCGCGGCCCAGTCACCAGCCCCCCTCTCAGGCATCGTGCAGAGCGAGGAGGCCCTCGCCGAAGGCACGCGCGTGGCCATACACGTAGTCGACGCCGACAACGTGTGGGGCTACGAGGTCGCGAGCGTCGAGCCCGTCGGCGGGACCTTCACGGTCACGCCCGCCGAGGTGCCCGCCGGCGAGCTGCGCCCGTTCCGCAGCGGCGCCGTGATCCTCCCGGGCCTGCAGAACGAGTACCGGGTCACGCCCGACGGCGTGAACGTCGCCGTGGCGCGCTTCAACATGTACGTCGACGACAACGGCAACGGCGTCTTCGACCGCCTGCAGGACAAGTTCTACGTGGGCGTGGCCCAGCTCGAGGACCCGCTCGGGTTCTTCACGCTGCTCTACGTCGACAGGGCCGCGACGCTCACCGGCAGCGGGGTGGAGCTCCAGCTCCAGCCCGGCTGGAACGTCTTCACCGTGCGCTTCCCGGCCGACCGGCCCGAGTTCGCCGTCGTGAGCGCCGTGGACGACATCGTCCTCGACGTCGTCCTGCCGTAGGCGATGCCCGAGCTCGTCGGTGAGGTCACGGGTTCCGGCCACCGCTTCGCCGTGGTCGTGAGCCGCTTCAACTCCCTGGTCACCGAGCGGTTGCTGGCCGGCGCCATGGGCGCCTTCGCGCGCCACGGCGTGCCGGCCGAGTCGGTAGACGTCGCCTGGGTGCCGGGCTCTGTCGAGATCCCGGTGGCCGCCCACCACCAGGCCGCCAGCGGCACCTACGGCGCCATCGTCACGCTCGGCGCCGTCGTGCGCGGCGACACCGCCCACTTCGACTACGTCTGCCAGGCCGTGACGAGCGGCGTCACCCGCGTGGCCCTCGACACCGGCGTGCCCGTCGTGTTCGGGGTGCTCACCACCGACACGATGGAGCAGGCGCTCGACCGCGCCGGCGGCAAGGCCGGCAACAAGGGCGCCGAGGCGGCCGTCACGGCGATAGAGATGGCGAACCTCGTGTCCCTGATCGCCTCCCAGGGCCCGAACTGACGGTCGCCGGCCCCGCCGCGGGGCCCCGACCGACCTCCTGCGCCGCCGCGCCCGGTTCCGGACCTCACGTCCGGCCTCATGACGCAGCCCCGGACCCCGACTAGCCCCCGTCCTCCAGCCACCCTCGCGCGGCGGCGTAGCGCCTGAGCAGGCGCTCGGCGCCCTCGCGGTCGGTCACGTCGCCCACGGCCCGCGCCTCGGCGACGAGCCTCAGCGCCTCGCCGACGCGCGGACCCGGCGGCAGGCCCAGCAGGGCCATCACGTCGTCCCCGGTCACGAGCGGGGCCTCGGGTGGCGCCTCCTCGAGGGCGGCCAGGACGCGGCTGACCGCCACGCGGTAGCGTACGCGTCCCGCCGCGCTCGCGGCCCGGCCGCGCGCGGCCTCGCGGTCGGCCAGCATCAACCGCAGCAGGTCGGGCAGCAGGTCGCGGTTCCGGTGCGCGAAGCGCCGGGCCCCCCTCTCCGTCGTCGGCAGGGGCAGCATGTGACGCCTCACCAGCTCGGCGGCACGCCTGACGGTGGCGCCGTCGAAGCGCAGGCGCGACAACGCGGCCCGCGTCAGCTCGGCGCCGGCCGCGTCGTGGCCGTGGAACGTGGGGCGGCCGAACGGCCCGGGCGCCGCGGTCACGGGCTTGCCGACGTCGTGCAGGAGCGCGGCGAGCCGCACGGCGAGGCCGGCGTCGGGGAACATGGCCGCGAGCAGCCGCAGGGCCTCGAGCGAGTGGTCGAGCACGTCGAGGTGGTGCAGCGGCCCCTGGTCGACCCCGCGGCAGGCGGCCAGCTCCGGCAGGAACGTCCTCAGCAGCCCGAGCTCGTCGGCGAGCGCCAGCGCGCCCGCCGGGTCCGTGCCCAGCAGCAGCGCCGCCAGCTCGTCGCGCACGCGCTCGGGGGCGGGCGGAGGCAGCCGGCCCTCCGAGAGGTCGGCGGCCGCGGTCGCGACCGCCGCGGCCGTGCCCGGGTCGAGCTCGAACCCCAGCGCCGCCGCGAAGCGCACGGCCCTGAGAGGCCGCACCGTGTCGGCGCGGAGCGCCGCCTCCGAGGTCATCCTCACGACGCCGCGGCTCAGGTCCTCGCGCCCGCCCGTGGGGTCCAGCACGGTCCCGCCGCGGTCGAGCGCGAGGGCGTTCACGGTGAGGTCGCGTTCGGCGAGGTCCTCCTCCACCGCGCCGCGCAGCGGGACGAAGTCGTGGGTCGCCCCGCCCGGCGCCACGGCGCGCCAGTGGCCGCGCTCCTCGTCCAGGGCGAAGCACGAGCCTCCCAGCGCCGCGGCGGCGGCCTCGCAGGCCGCGCGCGGGTCGGGCACCAGCCAGTCGAGGTCGGTCGGCTGGCGGCCGAGGAGCGCGTCCCGCACCGCGCCGCCCACGAGCACGCCGCCCGCGGGCCACGGCGCGAAGGCGGCCGGGTCGAGGCTCCGCAGGCGCCCGCCGCGGGGTCGGCGCGTGTCCCTCACGCCGCCAGCGTACCGGCGGGGCCGCCTCGCGGCGCCGGCGACGGCGCGGCTACCGGCGCGCCCGCGTACCGAGTGCGTGCGGGCCGTGGCGCTCCGGAGCCGGGACCCCCCCCTCGAGGCGCGCCCGCGGACCGCGCGCGTGCGGGCCGTGGGAGTATGAGGCATGGCGGAGGGCAGGACGGCGGGGCGGCCCCTGAGGGTCGGGCTCACCGGCAGCATCGGCGCGGGCAAGTCGACGGTGGCGCGGCTGCTGGCCGCGCGGGGGGCGGCCGTGATCGACGCCGACGCGCTCGCCCGCGAGGCGACGGAGGACCCCGAGGTCCTCGCCGCGGTCGCGCGCGAGCTGGGGGAGGACCTGCTGGTAGCGGGGCACGCCGGGCCCGCGCTCGACCGCGCCGCGACGGCCGCGCGCGTGTTCGGTGACCCGGAGGCGCTCGCCCGCCTCAACGCGATCGTCCACCCCTGGGTGCGGCGGCGGGCGGCCGCGCAGATGGCCGGGTACGAGTCGTCCCAGGAGCCGCCGCCGGTGGTCGTCCACGACGTGCCGCTGCTGTTCGAGAGCGGGCTCGAGCGCGACTACGACGTCGTGGTCGTCGTCGACGCGCCCCGGGAGCTGCGGGCCGCGCGCCTGGCCGCGCGCTCGGGCCTGGGCGCCGACGAGGTCGCGCGCCGCGAGGCCGCCCAGATGCCGGCAGAAGAGAAGGTCGCCCGCGCGGACCACGTGGTGGTCAACGCGGGCGACCTGGACGAGCTCGAGGCTCAGGTCTCGCGCCTGTGGCGCGAGCTCACCACTCCACGAACGAGAAGCCTTCGCTCCTGACGACCGGTCCGTCGACGGTGGAGTAGCTCACCGAGCCGCCGAAGCGCTCGGTCGCGAAGGCCAGGAACTCCGCCAGGGCGGCGGAGGCGGCCTCCACGGCCTCGAAGTCGACGTCGCCGGAGAGGCCGCTCATCATGCCGAACTGCTCGACGAGCGTCTCGGTGGCGAAGCCCAGCGCGGCGCGGTCGTCGGAGAGCGTGAACGAGCGCGCGCCCTGCG
>DATGNP010000303.1:0-2132 GCA_035306665.1 Trueperaceae bacterium | reverse complement strand
GCGCGGCCGCGGCGGGAGCGGGGCGGCGTCCTCGCGCACCGGCCGCTCCGGCTGGCGCGGCAGCAGCGCGTCGACCATCGGCACGAGCCCGCGCCGCGCGTACTGCAGGACGAGGATGAGGACGAAGCCGAAGGCGACGATCTCGTAGTTGCCGGTGCGCCCCAGGAGCCCCGGGAGCACCTGCTGGAGCTGCTCCTTGAGCAGAACGAAGACGCTCGTCCCGGCGAGGGCGCCCCACACGCTCGTGAGCCCGCCGATCACGGCCATGATCAGGTAGTCGATGCTGGCGTTCAGCGAGGCGAGGCCGGGCACGATGAACAGCTCGCGGTAGGTGTGCAGGCCGCCCGAGACCGCCGCCAGCGCGGCCGCGGTGAGGAAGGTGATCATCTTGACGCGCTGGACGTCGACGCCGAAGCTGGCGGCCGCGACCGAGCCCGTGCGCAGGCTCTTGATCGCCCGGCCCACGCGCGAGCGCATCAGGTTCGTGACCAGCCACAGGGTCAGCAGCACCGCCCCCCACACGAGCACGTAGTACTCGCGGTCGCCGCGGATCGGGTCGCCGAGGAACGTCAGCGGCGGGATGCGGTTGCCCGTGGCGCTGCCGAAGCCGGTGTTCCCGCCGGTGACCGCCATCCAGTTGCGCAGCACGCCCGTGATCACGAGGCCCCACGCCAGCGTCGCGAGCGCGAGGAAGTGGCCCTTGAGCCTCAGCGTGATCGCGCCCATGAGCCAGGCGATCGCCACCGACGCGACCACGCCAGCCGCGATCGACAGCCACGGGTTCACCCCGAAGCGGCTCGCGAGGATCGCGGCCGTGTAGGCGCTCGTGCCGACGAACGCCGCCTGGCCCAACGAGGCGAGGCCGGCGTAGCCGGTCAGCAGCACGAGCCCGAGCACGACGAGCGCGTACATGCCGATGAGGTTCGCGAGCCTGAGCCCGAACGGGCCGGCGACGAACGGCAGGGCCACGACGACGGCGAGGAGGGCGACGAGGAGGCCGCGGCGCAGCCACAGGCCGACCGCGCCGCCCTGCGCCGGCCGCACGGCGGGCCCGCCGGCCGCGCCGGCGCCGTCGGGGACGGGCCGCCCGCTCACTCGACGTGCTCCTCGAAGTCGACGTGCTGGAGCGAGCGCGCCAGCAGCACGGGGATGATCAGCAGGAACACCAGGACGTCCTTGTAGGCGGACGAGACGTAGAACGCGCTGAACTGCTCGGCGACGCCCACGAACAGCGCGCCGACGACGGCGACGGCGGGGTTCGCCAGCCCGCCGATGATGGCGCCGACGAAGCCCTTGAGGCCGATGAGGAAGCCGAAGTCGTAGGCCATCTTCGTGATCGGAGTGATGAGCACGCCGGCCACGGCCGCGAGGAACACCGAGAGGGTGAACGCTGTGGAGCCGGCGCGCACGACGCTGATACCCGACAGCCGTGCGCCCAACCGGTTCACGGCGGCCGCCCTGAGGGCCTTGCCGTGCATCGTGCGGCTGAAGAACCACCACAGCACGACGAGCAGCAGGAGGCTCACGCCCAGCAGCCACAGGTCCTGGTAGTCGACGAGCACAGGGCCGAGCCGCGTGCGACCCGAGGTGAAGGCCGGCAACGTGTAGGGCTGCGGGCCCCAGAAGGCCAGGCCCAGGCCCGTCAACGCCAGGTGGAGGCCGATCGTGATGATCAGGTAGACGAGCGCCGAGGCGCGTGGGAGAGGCTGGATGATCACGCGGTAAGAGACGGGGCCGAGAGCCGTCGTCAGTCCGACGGCCACGGCCAACTGCGCTAGATAGGGGAGCTGCGCCCGACTGGCGAAGAGCACCAGCACGTAGGCGGCCACCGCGGCCGCCACGGGCCACAGCACCGAGAGCACGGCGCGCCCAGCCCTGCCGAACCGCAGGGCGCGGAGCGCGTCGTAGAGAGCCCACAACAGCAGGCCGGCGACCAGCAGGTACACGGTGCCAGGCACCGCGCCCGCGGTCAGGCTCGCCACGGTCAAGGCGGAGATCATCACGAACTCGCCGATGGCTACGTTGATCACGCCCGTGACCGAATAGAGGACGACCAACCCTAGGGCCATGAGGGCGTAGATGGCCCCGTTCGTCAGGCCCTCGAAGAAGAGGATCAGCGGGATGTCGAGCAA
>DATGNP010000302.1:0-3429 GCA_035306665.1 Trueperaceae bacterium | reverse complement strand
GTCGGGGAAACCCAGCTCGAACCCGGCCTCACCGAGGCGCCCCAGCGCCTGGCGACCCCAGTCGGGACCGCCCCCGTCCTGGCCCGAGCCGACCGCCAGCAGGGCCGCAACCGCGACCGCCGCCGTCAACGTCCGAAGCCTGATCATCTACACCTGCCCATCTCGCCGCCCGCGGCGACGTCAGGCTCTCATGATTAGGCATAGGCATGTGAACCCGTGCCACGAGCGCACGGCGCTAACCTTTAGGGGTGTCGTACCTGCTCCTCAGGCGGGCGTGTCGCGCCCTGCCGGCCCTAGCCCTCGCGCTGGCCGCGTCAGCGGCCTGGGGGCAGTCGGCGCTGCCCGAGGATGCCGCCGCCGCCCTGCGGGCCGGGCAGATGGCGGCCGCCGAGGCGATCGCCACCTACGAGGCCCACTACCCCGACCAGCCGCTCTGGCGCGAGGCCATCGCGCAGGGCGAGCGGGCACGGGAGCTGGCGCCCGACCGGGTCGAGCCGCTGCGGTTCCTGGCGCAGGTCTACGGGGTCACCGGCTGGACGTCCAGGACCTGGGAGGCCTGGCAGGCGTACCTGGACGCGGGCGGCACCCTCGACGCCCGCTCGCGCGCCGACGCCGCCAGGGCGGCCCTCGTGCTCGGCTACCAGGCGTTCACGGCCGGGGCGATGGGCCGCGCCAGGGACCTCCTCGAGGCCAGCTACGAGCTCGAGCCCGACGACCTGACGACCGTCACGTACCTGGGGCAGGCACGCCTCGAGCTGGGCGACGCCGAGGGCGCGATCCCGCTGCTGGCGCTCGCGGCCGACACGTACCCGCAGCTCAGGCCCATGCTCCAGCGCGCCGAGCTGGGCGCCGCGCACGGGCAGCGCACCGCCGACGCGTTCCTCGCCGCCGAGCGCGAGTTCGCCCAGGGCAACATGTCGGGCGCCCTCTCGCTCTACGTCGCCGCCATCCAGGGCGACCCGGGGTTCGTCGAGGCGATCAAGGGCGCGGCCGAGGTCAACGCCGCGATCGGCCGCGCCGACGAGGCGCGCCGCCTCTGGGAGCGTGCCCTGCAGCTCGACCCCGACGACGCCGAGGTCGCGGCGATCATCGCCCGCCTCGACGCCGCCGCGGCGGCCCAGGCGGCCGCCGTGGCCGCGGAGGCGGCCCAGGAGGCGCTGGCCGCGGCGGAGGCGGAGGCTGAGGCCCAGGCCGCCGCCGAGGCCGAGGCGCCGCCCGTCGTGCTCGCCCCGCCCGGAGGCCAGACGCCCGTGGCCGCGCCGCCGGCAGAGCCACTACCGCAGGAGCCGCCCGTCGCGGAGGACCCGGCGGGGCAGCCGCCCGTGGCCGAAGAGCCCGCCCAGGACCCGGCGGAGGAGCCGCCCGTCGCCGAGGAGCCCGCGCAGCCGCCGGTCGCGGAGGAGCCGGAGCCGGAGGAACCGCCCGTGGCCGAGGAGCCCGAGCGACCCGAGCCGCCGCCAGTGGCCGAGCCTCCCGCCCAGGGGCCGCCCGTGGCCGAGCCGCCGACCCCGGCCGTGCCCGAGGCGGCCGCCGTCGTGCCGCCGGCGCCACAGCCCGCGCCGACCGGCGGCCCCACGCTCTCCCTCGTCGACGCCACGCTGACGCCCCGGCCCGTCGAGGCCGGCGGCGAGGGCGCCTTCACGTTCCTGGAGGCTCCGGCGGGCGCCGTGGGCGACCTCGCCGCCTACCGCCAGGGCACCCTGCACGTGCAGGTCGAGATGCTCGACAAGCCCACCGACGACCCGGTCCTCGTCCAGGTCTGTCTGGTCCCCGACGACCTCATCACCGTGCGGCCGGCCTGCAGCGAGCCGAGCGAGCTGCGCCTCAGCGGCGAGGGCGTCGCGAGCGTGTCACAGGCCGTCGGGGCCCTCGACGGGGCCGCCGACATCGACTGGTCGCAGGGGATGGCGCAGGTGCTCGTCGTGCTCAGGGACGCCGAGGGGCGGCCGCTCGACCCGCGCTACGCCTACGACGAGCAGGGACGGCCCCTCGACGTGGCGGCCTACTACCCGATGAGCATGCACGTGCGGGCCGCGCTCGTGCCGGCGGGCGGCAGCTTCCCGGGCTGGTGAGGCGGGCGCGGTAAGCGTGCCATCGGCCGCGTCCCGCCGGACCGCGGGCGACGCGTCGCGCGAGCGCCGCGCCGAAGACCCCTAGCGGCCCACCCCGACGTAGTCGAGGCCGGCCGAGCGCACCGCGTTCGGCTGCAGGTAGTTGCGGGCGTCCAGCACCAGCGTGCCGCGCATGCGCCGCTTCAGCTCCGGCAGGTCGAGCTGCCTGAACTGCGGCCAGTCGGTGACGACGACCAGGGCGTCGCAGGCCACGGCCAGGCACTCGGGGTCCTGGCAGTACTCGACGGGCAGGTCGGGGTACAGGCGGCGCGCGTTGTCCATCGCCACCGGGTCGTACGCCTTGACGACCGCGCCGCGGTCGTTCAGCTCGTGGACCAGCGTCAGGGCCGGCGAGTCGCGGAGGTCGTCGGTGTTGCCCTTGAACGCCAGGCCGAGGATGCCGATCGTCGTGCCGCGCAGCACCTTGAGGTGCTGCTGCAGCTTGTCGACGATGAAGAGCCGCTGGCGCCGGTTCACGTCGATCGCCGACCGCACGATGGGCATCGAGTAGTCGTAGCTGGACGCCAGCGCCAGGACGGCGGCGGTGTCCTTCCCGAAGCACGAGCCGCCCCAGCCGATGCCGGCGTGGAGGAAGCGGGGACCGATGCGCTGGTCGAGGCCGATCGCGCGCGCGACCTCGGTGATGTCGGCGCCGACCTTCTCGGCGAGCACCGAGAACTCGTTGATGAAGCTGATCTTCGTCGCCAGGAAGGCGTTGGCGGCGTACTTGGTGAGCTCGGCGCTCGTCGCCGACGTCGTGATCAGCGGCGGCAGCTCGTAGCGCTCCGGCCGGGGCGTGCCCGGCGGGGGCTCGAACGTCTGCTCCAGGATCGGCTGGTACATCTCGCGCAGCAGGCCGATCGCGAAGGGGTCCTCGGCGCCGATCACGATGCGGTCCGGGTAGAAGGTGTCGTGGACGGCCCTGCCCTCGGCGAGGAACTCGGGGTTCGAGGCCACGTGGACCTCGGCGTCCACGCCCCGCGCGGCGAGGTGCCTGCGGATGATGCCCTCGACGTGGCGGGCGCTGCCCACCGGCACCGTCGACTTGTTGACGACGACGAGCCTGGCGCCGTCCTCGATCAGCTCCGCGACCTCCTTGGCCGCGGCGTCGACGTACCTGAGGTCGGCGTCCCCGTTCTCCTTCGCCGGCGTGCCGACCGCGATCATGACGACCCCCGTGCCGGCGAGGGGCGGGATGTCGGTGCGGAACGTGAGGTTGCCCCTGGCCGCCTGCAGCAGCTCGGCCAGCCCGTCCTCGTGGATCGTGGGCTCGCCGCGGCTCAGGGTCTGGACCACGCGCTCCTGCTTGTCGACGCAC
>DATGNP010000301.1:0-2895 GCA_035306665.1 Trueperaceae bacterium | reverse complement strand
TCCTCCTCAGGTGCTTCAAACGAGCGCTGAAGGGTCCTGAGTGGGGACCGGTGCGCCGCGAGGGCGCATCGGTAGGCGACTCTTAGTCCTGTTCTTCACGAGTCTCGCGTCGCTGCTGCCCGCGGTGCTCGCGCAGGCGGGGCCAGGAGGCGGCGACGGGTCCGTCCCGCGACACGGGGTCCCGGACCTGCGGGGCGAGTTCAGCGTCTCCTACGCCCTCGCGCTCCTGGGCGGCGACGCCGCGCCGAACTTCGGGCCCATCGCGCGCGCGGACATCGCCTTCTCGGTCGGCTCGCGCGTCTTCAGCCTCACGCTCGACCCCGTCGGCATCAGGCGGCAGGGGGTCAGCTTCGAGGTGCGAGAGGGCAGCGAGCTCCTCTCGATCACCCACGAGCGGACGCCGTCAGACGGCACCGACCCGAACGTGGGCGCGAGCACCGACCTCCAGGCGCTGGTCGTGGCGAAGCCAGAGGGCGCGCCCCAGCTCCAGGCGCTCTTCGCCGTGCAGTCGACGGAGGGGGCAGCCGGCAGCCAGGTGTTCACCGCGCGCCTGAGCGCGAACGAGCGCTACCGCGACCCGTTCGCGGGCTTCTCCTCGGTCGACTGGCGGGCCTCGGTGCAGTCGACGCGGCTGCTGGTGCCGGCAACGGGCGTCGACCGCACCACGGTCTCGTTCGGCGTGGGCGCAGGCGCGGCGTTCGGCGGTCCGCGCTCGCGCAGCCTGCGGCCGTCGCTGCGGCTCGACGTCGCCAGCGACGAGACGCGCGCGGGCGCCGGCGTCAGGTTCAAGGTCGACGCAGGCCTGGCGGCCGAGCTCACGGACCGGGAGGACCTCAGCGTCGGCGCCGGCTGGGACGTGAGGCGCACGGGCAGCGCCGACTCGCAGAGGGTCAGCCTCGGCACCAGGCGGCTCGAGCCCGTGACGCTCAGCGCCGAGGCCGACAGGAGCCGCGCGGCCGACGGCAGGACCTCGTACCGCTGGGGCCTCGGCGCCGACGTGGCGCTCACCCGCGACGTCAGGCTCGGCGCCAGCTACCGGGGCGAGCTGGACGAGGGCGGCAGCGGCCACGGCGCACGCGGCCGCTTCTCCGTCAGGTGGCAGGCGGCCGGCTTCTCGCTGAAGGGCAGCCTCGACGGCGGCGCGATCTGGCGCTCGGACGGCGAGCTGCGGCCCGACCTCTCGGCGACCGTGGCCGCCGCGGCCGCGGGCGGCGGGCCGGTCACGGGCTCGCTCGCGGCGAGCCTCCGCTACCAGCGCCGGTTCTCGGCGGCGCTGAACGGCGACCTCCGCGTCGAGCTCGGCGCGCTGACGGTGGACGTCGACGCCGAGGCGAGCTACGCCGACGCGCTCAGCCTCTCGGGCGGGCTCGTCACCGCGCTCGAGGTGCTCAGGCGCGACGACGCGAGCCTGAGCCTGCAGCTCGGCCTCGAGGGGCGTACGACGACGGGCGGCGGCTCCGCCGCCAGCCTCGACCTAGGCCTCAGGTACGGCTTCGGGGAGACACGATGACACCACACGCTCACCCCAACGCCCGCGTCCTCGCCATCGTGGCTGTCCTCCTCGCGGCGCTAACCGGCCTCGCCGCCGCCCAGAGCTGGGAGCCGCAGGGCGAGATCGAGGTCCTCACCGGCGAGGTAATGGTCGGCGAGACGGCACAGGTGCTGGTGCACTTCGAGCCGGGCCTCGACTTCGACCCGACCCTCTACTGGGGCGACGGCACGTGGGACGACGTGGACCGCTTCGGCTGGCCGACGGTGGCGCTGGAGCACGTCTACACCACGCCCGGCCTGAAGACGCTCGAGTTCCGGCTCGAGGCGATGGGCGACGCCTACCTGATGGACACCCAGTACCTCTACGTCCGGCCCGAGCCCGAGCTGGACCTCAGCGCCACGAGCCTGCTCGTGGGCGAGACGGTCACGGCCACGGTCGTCGGCGGCCCCGAGGGCGGCCGGCTCGAGTGGGGCGACGGCGCGTTCGAGGTGCTGGGCGGCTTCGAGGTCGAGGAGTACGAGCACGCCTACGGCGCGCCGGGCGTCTACACGGTCAGGCTGCTCGACTGGGGTGGGGACACGCTGGTCACGGCGTTCGTGAACGTCACGACGGGCGCGCTGACCTTCGACCTCGACCCCGTCGGCGACGTCGGCGAGCCCGTGGGCCTCACGATCGAGGGCCTCGCCGGTAACGCCCCGGACGGCGCGCGCCTCTCCTGGGGCGACGGCAGCGTCGAGGTGGTCGACGAGGACGGCGAGTACGCGCACGTCTACACGACGGCTGGCGCCTTCACCGTGAGCCTGCGCCGCCTGCCCGACGACCAGCTCCTGGCGCAGGGCGTCACGACGATCGGCGCCGCGGGCTACCTCGAGGCGCCCGGGGTCGTCACGCTCTTCGAACCGGTGAGCGTCGCCGCCTCTGGGCTCGCTCCGGGCCTCACCTACCGCCTCGACTACGGCGACGGCCAGTTCGACCTCCTCACCGCCGACGCCGCAGGGAGCCTCGAGGTCGAGCACACCTTCGAGCTGCCGCGGAGCACGTTCGCGCTCGAGCTGCGGCTCGCCGAGGCCGGGCAGGACGTGCTGCTCCACCGCCTCAGCGTCGCGGCGCAGCTCCCCCTGCCCACCGAGGAGCTCGAGGTCACCGTCACGCCGGTGCCCGGCGAGGCCCGCTTCGACCTCACGCTTTCCGCTACCGGCCTCCTGAAGGACCTCGTCTACGTGGCCGAGAGCCCGCAGGTGGGCCTCGTGCCGCTCGCGCCCGACGACGACGGCACGGCGACGGGCACGATCGAGGCGTTCCGCGAGGGCGAGGTGACGTTCACGCTGGTCACCTACCTGTCGGGCGACCAGCGGCGCGTGCGCGCGACCGCCTCCGCCACCGTCGCCTGGCCGCGCGGGAAC
>DATGNP010000300.1:0-11485 GCA_035306665.1 Trueperaceae bacterium | reverse complement strand
TCGACGCGGCCGCGCGCTGCCGCGATCCACTCGGGCGCCTTCGCGCCCTCCAGCTCCAGCGGCGAGGCCAGGTCGACGACCCGGTCGTGCTCGAACGCGCTCAGGTAGTCGGCTAGGTAGTACTCGACGTGCGAGAGGTTGATCTCGTCGAGGATCGCGAGGCTGAGGAACTCCTCCTCCTCGACCTGCATGCCCAGCGCGCGGCTGAACGGCGTGGTCACGAAGTGCCTGGTGCTGCCGATGGGGAACACGTAACCGTGCAGGTCCGCGGTTCCGGTCCAACGGGGCTGCACGGGGATCATCTCGGTGTAGACGCCGAGGGCCTCGCCGTAGGCGCGCAGGAGGCTCGACTTCCCCGACCCCGACGGCCCCGTCAGGACCGTGAAGGGGAAGTGCTTGAGGGCGACGTGGACCGCGATCACGTCGACGGGGTCGGCACGGTCGTCGAGGAGGTCGACGAGGGCCTCGATGGCCTCCAGCTCGTCCTCCAGCGCCGGCAGCGTGCGCAGCTCGGCGACGCGCGGGTCCTCGGCGTCGTGCCGCGAGCGCGCGCGGCTCCGGACCTCCTGGACCTCGCGCAGCAGGCGGCGGTGCTCGGCCTCGAGAGCCGCGTTCTCCGCCCCCAGGCTCTCCCGGCGCCGCTTCAGCTCCGTGGCCAGCCCGGCGAGCCGCTCCTCGAGGCGCTGCTGCTCCTCGCGCAGCGTCCGGACCCGCGCGTCGGCCTCGGCCTCCTCCGACAGCTTCGCCATGGCGCGCCGTTCCGCGGCCTCCAGCTCCACGCGCGCCTGCTCGGTCCTCCTCGTCAGCCTCTCCTGCTCGGCCCTCAGCGCCGCCAGGTCGCCCTCGGTCGCGCCCAGCCGCTCCCGGGTCCGCTCGACCTTCCGCCGGAGGCGGTCGAGGTCCTCGCCCATCGCCCTCGCGACGAGCGTAGTGTCGAGGCTGCCCAGTAGCAGCTTGGCCGTCTCGTCGCGGAACACGATGGGTCGGCCGTCGTAGCTGCCGAAGCCGTCGCCGTCCCCGACGTGCTCCGCGATCCAGACGCGCTCGTCCGCGACCGACCGGAACACGTAGTGCGTGACGAACCCCGCCGCGTCCGCCGGCCTGATCAGGTAGGTGTCGCCCGCCTTGTGGCTCGCCGCGGCGAACCGCTCGCGGTCCTCGCCCTGTAGGCGGTCGGGGGCGATGGCGGGGACCGGTGCTCCGGCGACCGGCTCAGTGAGCCGGTGGACGTCGGCGACGGGGACCCAGTCGTCGCTGTAGCGCCAGCGCTCGACCGTCGGATAGCCGTCCGAGGCCGGACCCAGCTCCGCCATGACGACGCGGCGAGGCTCGGGCGGCGAGCCGGCGCCCTTGAACCGGACGACGCTGTTGAGCTCGCGCCCGGCGCCGAACGGCAGCCCGAAACGTCGGTTCTCTTGTACGTAGACGTAGCAGTCCATCTTCACACCTGGGCTCGAGCGCTTGGCGCCAGACAAGTCGAACCCGGCGGGTGGCACGGGGAACTTACAGGGTGGCCGCGCCCTCAGGCCCGCCGGTACCGGCTCAGCACCTCCGGGTCCGGCTCGAAGCCCAGCCCGGGCCCCTCGGGGACGACGACGCGTCCGCCGGGGAGGAGCTCGAGGGGCGCCGGCCACGCGTCGGGCCGCACGTAGAGCCACTCCAGCTGCCCCACGTTGGGCAGCGCGGCCGCCAGGTGCAGGCTGGCGTGCATGCCGGGGCCGAAGTAGGGGCTGTGGGGCAGGAGGCCCACGCCGGCGGCGGCGCAGGCCTCGGCGACGGCGAGGAACTCGCTGACGCCGCCCACCTTAGTCACGCTGGGCTGCGCCACGTCGACGGCGCCGGCCGCCAGCGCGGCCCGGAACTGCACCGCGGTGCACCAGTTCTCCCCGGCGGCGATGGGGAGACCGCGGCCTCGCAGGGCGCTCAGCTCGTCGTAGCCCTCGGGCGGGTACGTAGGCTCCTCGAGCCAGCTCGCGCCCAGCGCGACGAGACGCGGGATCGCCTCGCGCGAGGACTCGACGCTCCAGTTGCAGTTCACGTCGATCGCCAGCGGCACGCCGTCACCGACCGCGCGCCGGCACGCCTCGATGTCCGGCAGGGCGATCTCGTGCAGCTTGAGGTCGGTGAAGCCGTCCGCGAGCGCCTCCTCGCAGACGCGCGGCGCGATGGCCGTGTCGTCGTAGCGCACCAGGCTGGCGTAGCAGCCCACGGGGTCGGCGGCGGCGCCGGGCGCGAGGAGCTCGTGGAGCGGCGCCTGCTCGCGCTTGGCCTTGAGGTCCCACAAGGCGATGTCGACGCCCGAGATCGCGAACGTCGTCACGCCGTAGCGGCCGAACAGGTGGAGGCGCCGCTGGGTCGCGCGGTTCCAGGCCGGCACGTCGTCCACCTCGGCCCCGAGGAGCAGCGGGGCGATCGTCCGGTCGACGACGGCTTTCGTCGCGTCGGTGACGAAGTAGCCGAAGCCCTCGCCCCAGCCGACGTTCCCGCGGTCGTCCTCGAGGCGCACGAGCATCATCTCGAGCTCGTTCCACACGGTCGGGCCGATGCCCTCGCCCCTGCCGCCGTCCTCGAACGGCACGTCGACGATCATCGTCTCGACCTTCGTGATCCTCATCGGTCCTCCCACGGGACCGCCCGGCCGCGCGGCGGTCCTCCCCTGGCGCCGTCCGGGCCGCTCACGCGTCCTCCCACGGCGCCGCCAGGTCGCTCGCGGCGTAGGCGCCGCCCAGGAACGCGCCGCCGACGCCGGGGGGCAGCGCGTCCGGCGAGGAGCGCCCCGGCGCCAGGTTCTCCTCGGCGCGGTCGCGCGGGCGGTAGCCGAGCTGCCTGGCCCGCTCGTTGGCGAAGAACGCCTCGGGGCACTCGGACACGCCGTACACGACGTCGCACGTGACCTCGGGGTGCTCCACCCCGATCGTCACGAGCTGCGCCAGGTCGCGCGCGCTGGTCCACAGGCGCAGCACCCGCCCGTCGCCCACGCCCTTGTCGGCGTTGCCGATGCGCACGATCAACGTGCGGGTCCCGTAGCGCCGCGCGTAGGCGCGGCAGGCCACCTCCCCGAAGGCCTTGCCGAGCGCGTAGACGCCGTCGGGGGCGAGCTCGGCGTCGTCGCCGGGGAACGCGTCCGCCGGATGGAGGCCGAGCACGTGGTGGCTGCTGGCGTACACGAGGCGCGGCACGCCGTGCCGCCTGATGGCGTCGAGCACGTTCATCGTCCCGAGGAAGTTCGCGTCGAGCGAGTCGGCGAACCTCAGGTCGAGGCCGTGCACGCAGGCCAGGTGCAGTACGGCGTCCACGCCCGCGGTGGCGGCGTCGACGGACGCGAAGTCCGCCAGGTCGCCGACGACCACGCTCTCGCCCTCCCGCGGGTCGGGGGCGGGGACGCGGTCGTGGAGGCGGAGGTCGAAGCGGTGGCGCAGGTACGGCCTCAGCGCCGTGCCCACGCGCCCGGCCGCGCCGGTGACCAGCACCAGGGGCCGCTCACGCGACGCGGTCACCCCCGCGCTCCGAGGGCGCCGGCGAGCGGCCGGTCGGTCGCGGTCACCGCAGGGCCGCGTCGGGCGACGGTCGCGGCCAGGGTGCGGCCCCACACCGAGGAGCCGCGTCCCCGACGCCGATTGACGCCGCCCGCCACGCCACATAGGCTGCACGGCGAGCACGACGCTGGCAGCCGCCTCGCGGCGGCGCGACGCGGGGGAACGCGAGAGGACACGGGACCTTGGACATCAGACCCATCGACGAGCAGCGGCGACAGGCGATGATCGCCACGGTGACAGCGTACTTCGAGGCCTGCAACGCCGCCAGCCGCGAGCGCTTCGCGGCGGTCCTCGCCGCGGACTGCGTCCACTACTTCCCGCCGGGCGCCGGCGGCCCGTACCGCGGCCGCGACGCGATCGCCGACCTGTGGATCGGCTTCGTGAAGCGCGTCGGGTCGCGCTGGACGATCGACAGGCTCGTCTGCGACGGCGAGCAGCTCTGCATCGAGTGGACGCACTTCAAGCCCGGCGCGGCCGAGCGCATCCGGGGCTCGGAGTGGTACGAGTTCGGCGACGACGGCAAGATCACGGCCATCTGGGCGCACTACGCCTCCCCGCGCGACCCCGCCAGGCCGGCGCACGAGCTGGAGGGCTTCCCGTACGTGGAGCACGGGTACCCCGGCGAGGCGACCGAGCTCGACCCCCGGCTCGAGGCTGAGCGCGAGCGCAACCTCGGCGCCGAGGGCGCGGCGTGACGCCGGACCTGAGCCCCCTCGACCCGGAGACGCGGCGCCTCCTGGCGGAGACCAGCGCGGCGACGCTGGCGACCGTGCTGTTCGTCCACGGTCTGAAGAACCAGGTGCCTACGGGCGTGAGGCGCCTGCGCCCCGGTGGACCGCGCATGGTGGGTGTCGCCCGCACGCTGCGCTACATCGCGGCCCGCGACGACCTCGAGACGCTCGAGCTGTGGAAGCGCGACGACAACCCCCAGCGGCGCATCGCCGACGAGATCGGACCCGGTCAGGTGCTCGTCATCGACGCTCGCGCCGAGCAGCGCGCCGGCACCATGGGGGGCATGCTGGTCGCGCGCATGCAGGCCAGGGGCGCGGCCGGCATCGTCTCCGACGGACCGTTCCGCGACGGACCGTTCATCGCCGGCCTGGCGATGCCGAGCTACGCCAGCGGCTACCACGCGAACACGAACCTCGTCGCCCACCACCCCGAGGACATCGACCTGGCGGTCACCTGCGGCGGGGTGCAGGTCCGGCCGGGCGACGTCGTCTGCGGGGACGACGAGAGCGTCGTCGTGATCCCGCGCCGCCTCGCGGCCGACGTGGCCAGGGAGGCGCACGTCAAGGAGCGCGAGGAGGCGTGGATCGAGCGGCAGATCCTCGCGGGCGCCCCGGTCGCCGGGACCTACCCGATGAGCGCCGAGACGCGGGAGCGGTACGAGCGCGAGGCCGGCGACGAGCGAGGCGGCTGAACCGCCGCGTCGGCGGGCCGGACGGCCGTGTACTCAGGCCTCCGACGGCGGCGCCTCGAGAGAACGCGTCGCGATCGCGAGACTCGGCAGGAGCTTCACGCCCCTCACACGCCGGAGAAGGCCGAGAAGCCGCCGTCGATCGGCACCACGACCCCGGTGACGAAGCGGCTGGCGTCGCTCAGGAGCCAGACCAGGGCGCCCAGCAGCTCGTCGGCCTCGCCGAACCTGCCCATGGGCGTGTTGTCGATGATCGTGCGCCCGCGCGGGGTGAGCTCGCCGCTCGCGTCGAAGAGCAGGGCCCGGTTCTGCTCGGCCACGAAGAACCCCGGCGCGATCGCGTTCACCCGCAAGCCCGGGCCGTGCTGCTTCGCGAGGGTGGTCGCCAGCCAGCGCGTGAGGTTCTCGACCGCGGCCTTGGCGGCCGAGTAGCCGGCGACGCGGGTGATCGCCTGCGCCGCCGCCATCGAGGAGACGTTCACGATCGCCCCGCGGCCCCCCGCGACCATGGGCTCGAGGAACACCTGCGTCGGCAGCAGCGTCCCGAAGAAGTTGAGGTCCATGACCTGGCGCATCGCGCCCTCCTCGAGCTCGAGCACCGACTGGTCGGGCCGCAGCGTCGCGCCGGGCTGGTTGCCGCCGGCCGCGTTCACGAGGAGGTCCACCGAGCCCCAGTCGCGCAGCAGCTCGTGCCGCACCCGCTCCAGCGCGGCGCGGTCGAGCACGTCGGCGGGCGTGGCGCGCGCCTCGCCGCCGGCGGCCCTGATCTCCTCGGCCAGCGCCTCGGCCACCTCGGCGCGCCGGCCGAGCACGGCCACGCGCGCCCCGGCCGCGGCGACCCCCTTGGCCATCACGCTGCCTAGCACCCCGGTGGCGCCGGTGATGACGCACACCTTGCCGTCGAGCCGGTAGTCGGGTCGGTAGGCGGCCAGGCCGCCGGTCACTCGCTCGTCACTGCCGTTCATCGTCGTCGACTTCCTCCCAGCCGTCGGCCGCCCCGGGACCGACCGGGGCGAAACGGAACATCCCGTACTCGGCTCCGAACAGCGTGTCGTCGCCGGTGTCGCGCGCCACCCGCCACATCGCGGCGGCCATGGAGCGCTTGAGCTCCCGGGCCTCGGGCCTGCGCGCCAGGTTCTCGAGCTCGTGCGGGTCGGTGGCGAGGTCGTAGAGCTCGTCATCGTCGAACCCGTTGAACACGTACTTGTGGTCGCCGCGCCACACGATGCGCTGCGTGTAGCGCAGCCGCTGGCCGTGGAACTCGGCGTAGGCCTGGGCGTCGTCGGCGCGGCCTGCGGGGCTCGCGTCCCCTCCCGGGCCGGCCGCGCCAGCCGAGGCGCCTGGCGCGCCGACCGCGGCGCCGACGTCCGGCCCGCCCCGCACCAGGGGACTGAGGTCGCGGCCGTGGCCGCCCCAGTCCTCGCCCAGCAGCAGGCGCATCAGGGTCCTCCCGACGTCGAGGAGGCTCACCGGCTCCGTGACGACAGTCCCGGGCGCCACGCCGGGGCCCCGCACGACCAGCGGCACCTTGTAGGCCTCCTCGAACGGCGCGACGCCCTTGAGGAACAGCCCGTGGGCGCCGAGGTAGTCGCCGTGGTCGGAGGTGAACACGACGTAGGTGTCCGCCTTCCCGCCGGCCTCGTCGAGTGCGGCCAGGAGCCGGCCGAACTGGTCGTCCACGAAGGAGCAGGCGGCGTAGTAGCAGGCGATCGCCTGCCGCACCTGCGTCTCGCTCAGCCCCTGCCACGCCTCGGCGATGCGTCGGTAGACGGCGGGGCGGTCGGTGAGGGGGTCGCCGAACGAGGCGGGCAGCTCGAGCGCGGCGGGGTCGTAGCGCTCGTAGAGCTCCCGCGGGACCACGTAGGGGTCGTGCGGCGCCTCGGTGCTCACGAACAGCGCCCACGGCTCCCCGCTAGCCTCGGCGCGCCGCAGGTAGTCGATGCCGCGGTCGACGAGGTACGCCTCGCGGCTCGCGGACGGGTCGTCGTCCGTCACCCCGGCGAGGAGGAAGGGGCGGTAACCCGGCTGCTCGACCGCGACGCGGGGGTCGAGGGGCCCGTCGTGGGAGGCCACGCCGGTGAGGCGCAGGTCGACCTCGTACTCGTCGATGCCGAAGCGCTCCAGCTCGTCGCTGCGCTCGACGTGCCACTTGCCGAAGTAGCCGACGCGGTAGCCGGCCGCCTTCAGCCGCGAGGTCCACAGCTCCACGCCATGCGCCAGGTCGGCCTGGGTGGGCGGCACCGCGTGCGTGACGTCGGTGACGCCGTGGGCGTGTGGCAGCAGGCCGGTGAGGAGGCTCGCGCGCGTCGGCGAGCAGATCGGGTTGGGCGCGTAGCAGCGCTCGAACCGGGCGCCCTCGGCGGCCAGCGCCTGCAGGTGCGGGGTGAGGCAGGGACCGCCCGCCCGCACCGTGTCGGCGCGCTGCTGGTCGGTGATCAGGAACAGCAGGTTCGGGCGGCGGGCCCGCTCGGTCCCGCCTCCCGTCGGCACGCCGCCGCTCACCTGGCCGCCGCTCCTTCCGACCGCGCCGCGCCCGCCGAGCGCGCGGCGGCCAGCAGCGGTCCGGCCCGGTGCGCCAGCCACGCGGCCTGGGCGAGCATCGCGGCGGTCAGGGCGACCATGCCGACGTAGAGGCCGGTGACCCCGCCCCAGAGGACGCCGGCCCCGAGCAGCACGGCTCCGGTGACGAGGAACACCAGCACCGACTCGAGGATCGCGCGCGTGCGCTGGCCGTGGATGATCACGCCCTGGTACCAGCTCGTCAGCAGCCTCAGGCCGGGGACGGCGAGGCCCAGCCACAGCCCGACCACCGCGAGGTCGACGAGGGCGCCGGTCAGGCCCGCCACCCCGCCGAACCAGGCGCGCGCCAGCGGGGTCGCGACGACGGCCACGAGCAGCAGGGTCAGGGCCGCGGCGGCGGCCCGCGTGACGCGGCCGAGGAGACCCGCCGCGCCGGGCCTCTCGAGCAGGCTGATCACGACCTCCGTGTACGCCAGCGCCGGGCTCTGCAGGATCACGAGCAGGCTGAAGAGCACGGGCCACACCGCCAGCGACTCGAGCGGCAACGGCATGCGCCCGAGCACGACGGTGACGAGGGTCTGCACGAACATCGTCAGCACGGTCATCAGCACCAGCGGCGCGTAGAAGGAGGCGAAGCGCGCGAGCGTGAGCGCCTCCGCCCGTAAGTCCCGGGCGGGCAGCCTGCCGGGCATCGCGAGGGCGAAGCGCAGCAGGTTGTAGCCGAGCTCACCGAGCACGCCGACGATGATCGCCACGGCGGCTAGCTGGGCGCCGGGCAGCCAGCCGTTCGCCGACCCCACCAGCATGACGCCCGTGCCCAGGCCGAGGCGCAGGACCGCGCCGGTGATCACGACGCGCGCGTGCCCGAAGCGGATCATCACGCCCTGCAGGAACCGACGCGCCCCGGTGCCGAACGTCCACGGCAGCATCACGACCAGGGCCACGCGGGCGGCCGCGGCCACCGGCTCCGGCACGCCCATCGCGCCGCGGACGACCACGTCGTAGAGGGGCGTCAGCGCGACGAGCGCGTGCAGCGCGGTGAGGGCCGCGACGAGCCCGCCGCCGTAGCGCGCCAGCGTCGCGAACGTGCGGCGGTCGCGGGCCAGCGCCGTCGCCGTGGGCAGCAGCGCCGTCGAGGGCGCCTGCACCAGCGTCGAGACCGCGAACACGACGCCCCAGGCGGCGAGCTGCACGGTCGGGTCCGGCATGCGCGCGACGATCGCCGCGAACACGGTCAGCTCGGCCGTCATCAGCAGCCAGCCGCCGGCGAGCGGCCACCACTGCCGCAGCGCGACGCCGACGGTGAGCGGCGCTGCGGCCGGCGCGGCGGGCAGGCCCCGCCTCTCCTCCTCGGCCAGGGCCGGTTCGCTCAGCGGGTCACCTCGGCGAAGTCCCAGCCGTTGCCCTCGCACACGGCCCGCACGTGGTCGTCCCACGTCGGCTCTTGCGCGGGCCTGCCGCCGGGGAAGCAGTCGACGACGAGGTAGCGCAGCGGCTCGTCGCCGACGCACGGCACGCGGTGGAGCGTGCCCGGCGGGATGCGCACGAGGTCGCCCGGCGCGAGCTCGCCGACGGCCTCGGCGTCGGGGCCCACCTCCAGGCGGCCGCGGCCCGAGAGCACGTAGAAGACCTGCTCGGTGTCGGGGTGCTCGTGGAGCGGCGGCGACTCCCCGGGCTCCATCACGGTTATGAAGGCCTCGCTGGCCACGGCCTCGGCCCGGTCCATCACGAGGAGGTTCGCGTGGGTGGGGAAGCGGTACCGCTTGGTCCGCGCGGTCGGGAAGACGTACCTCACGGCCGCGCCCGCGACCCGGCGGCCTGCCCCGCGGCGGTAGCGAGGAGGGGCGCGACGCGGGCGGCCGAGTCGGGGTCGAGGTAGAGCCTCGCGTGCCCGACCGTGCGCAGCACGGAACCGGGGCGGTCCTCCGAGACCGGCAGCGTCAGGCAGTCGTGGACGGCGTTCGCCTTGCGTGCCTCGGGCACGATGCACAGCACCTGCTTCGCGGCCAGCAGCGCCGGGATCGTCAGCGTGATCGCGTGGGTCGGGACCTCGTCGAGGGAGTCGAAGTGACCCTCGCCCAGCTGCTGCCGGCGGCTGACCTCGTCGAGCTTGATGGCCTTGACCCAGACGGGGTCGTCGAACTCGGCGTAGGGCGGGTCGTTGAAGGCCAGGTGGCCGTTCTCGCCCCAGCCGAGGGCGACGGCGTCGGCTGGGTGCTCGCGCAGCAGCCGCTCGTACTCGGCGCAGGTGGCGGCCACGCGCGCGGCGTCGCCGCTGATCGGGAAGAAGCGCGCGTCGACGTGACCCAGGAAGTGCTCGCGCAGGAAGCGCGGGAAGCTCGCCCTGTGGTCCGGGTCGATGCCGATGTACTCGTCCATGTGGAAGACGTTCACCCTGGCCCAGTCGACGTCGGGCGCCACGCGCAGCGCCCGCAGGAACGCGAGCTGCGAGTTGCCCGTCGCCAGGATCACGTTCGCGTGGCCGCGCTCGCGGACCGCGGCGCGGAGCAGCCGCGCCATGTCGGCGGCGGCGGCCGCGCCCATGGCGGCCTCGCTGTCGTACACCTCGACCGGCAGCCTGTCGACGAGCGCCCTCGTCACCGGTTCGACCCTGTCCGTCACGTCATCACTCCTTCTCCACGCCGCGGCGGCCCGCGGCGACGGTCAGCCGGCCACGCCGGCGCGCGCCCAGACGGTGCGGCCGGCGATCACGGTCCTCAGCGGCTCGAGCTCGGGCGAGTAGACGGCGAGGTCGGCGTCCTTCCCCGCCGCCAGGCTCCCCTTGCTCCCTGCCAGGCCTATCACGCTCGCGGGGTTGAGGCTCGCCATCCTCACGGCCTCGTGCAGCGGGAAGCCCGCGTCGCGGGTCAGCACGCGCAGCATGCCGTCGAGCAGCGTGCTGCTGCCGGCGAACGCGCTGCCGTCGGGCATCATGCCCACGCCGTCCCTGACGACGTAGCGCATCTCCCCCATCGTGAACTCGGAGCCGTCGGGCAGCCCCGCGCCGCTGGTCGCGTCGGAGACGACGCACAGGCGGTCGGGGCCGAGCGCGCGCCGCGCCAGCCTCAGCAGCGTCGGCGGGAGGTGCTTGCCGTCGGCGATGACCTCTCCGGTGAGCGTGTCCGACGCCAGCGACGCCTCGAGGATGCCCGGCACCCGGTACGGGCCGCGGCGGTAGGTGGTCGACTGCCCGCTCCACAGGTGGATCGCGTGCGAGAGCCCGCGCGCCTCGCAGCGCCGCACGTCCTCGTCGGAGGCCTCCGAGTGCCCGCCCGCGGCGACGATCCCGAGCCCTACGAGGCGCTCGGTCAGCGCCACGGCGCCGGGCAGCTCCGGGGCGAAGCTGAGGATCCTGATCACGTCGGCGTAGGCGAGGAGCTCCTCGGCCGAGCCGTCGTCGGGCGTCCTGAGGTTCGCGGGGTCCTGGGCGCCCGCCTGGGCGGCCGCGAAGTAAGGGCCCTCGACGTGGGCGCCGAGCACCCGGCAGCCGGCGTCCTCGCGTCCGAGCCATGCCCGTGTCGTCTCGAGGGCGCGGAGGATGTCGGGCATGGGCGCCGTCGAGGTCGTTGCCAGCAGCCCCGTGACCCCGCGCCGCGCCTGCTCGGCGAGGATCGTCGCGAACGCCGCGTCGTCGCCGTCGAGGAACGAGCGACCCAGCGCGCCGTGGGCATGGATGTCGATGAGGCCCGGCAGCAGGTAGGCGCCGCCGAGGTCCTCCCGGCGCGCGCCGTCCGGGACCTCCCCCGCGGCCGCGACGGCGACGATCTTGCCGCCGCGGGTGAGCAGCGCCTTGCCGTCCACGACGGCGTGCGGCAGCACGAGCCTGCCGCCGGTCCAGGCGACGAGCGGCGCCGCCTCCGCGCCCTGACCGTCCATAGCGGCGTCGGCGGCGCTCACGCCACGCGCTCCAGCTCGTCGATGCCGGGGAGGTCGAGCTCCTCGGCCCGGTGGCAGGCGACGTGGTGGCCCGGCCCGACCTCGCGCAGGACGGGCGTCTCGCTGCGGCAGA
>DATGNP010000299.1:0-4487 GCA_035306665.1 Trueperaceae bacterium | reverse complement strand
CCCTGACGGCGAAGGCGGGGGGCGAGGAGGCGACGACCGCGGCCGGCTCGACGCCGGGCGACGCGGAGGGCCCACCGCCGGCCGCCGCGGCTCCCGTCTCGTCCTCCGCGGGGGCCGCGATCCGCTGTCCCGACGCGTCGTAGCGGTAGAAGCCGCGCCCGGTCTTGCGCCCGAGGCGCCCGGCGGCGACCAGCGCGCGCTGCAGCGGGTGCGGCCGGAAGCGGGGCTCCTCGTAGAACGCGCGGTAGACGCTCTCGCTGGCGGCGAGGTTCACGTCGATGCCGATCAGGTCGAGTAGCTCGAACGGCCCCATGCGGAAGCCGGCGCCGCGGACGGCGGCGTCGACGGTCGCGACCGGCACGCCGTCGGCGTGGAGCCTTATCGCCTCGAGGTAGAAGGGCCGCGCGAGGCGGTTCACCACGAAGCCGGGCGAGTCCTTGACGATGATGGGCTCGCGCTCGAGCCGCCGCACCAGGTCGACGGCCTCCGCCACGACCTCCGGCGCGGTGCGGACGCCGGGCACGACCTCGACGAGGCGCATCAGGCCGGGCGGGTTGAAGAAGTGGAGGCCCACGACTCGCTCCGGCTCGGGGCAGGCGGCCGCGATCGCGGTCACCGAGAGGGTCGAGGTGTTCGTCGCCAGCCGCGCCCGGGGCGCCGCGGCGGCGACGCCGGCGAAGAGGCGCTGCTTGAGCGCGAGGTCCTCGGGCGCCGCCTCGACGACCCAGTCGGCGTCGCCCGCGTCGCCGACCTCGCCCGTGGTGGTCAGGCGCGCGAGCAGGTCCTCCGGCGCCGCCGCGAGGCGCCCCTTGGCGTGGAGCTTCCGGAACAGGTCGGCGAGCGTCGCCGCCGCGCGCTCCCGCGCCGCGGGCACGGGGTCGTAGAGCACGACGCGGCCGCCGGCCTGGAGGAGGAGCTGGGCGATGCCGGTGCCCATCGTCCCGGCGCCGAGCACGGCGGCGGCGAGGGGTCGGCCCCTCGCGCCGTCGCCGACCGCGGCAGCGCCGCCGCGGTCCGGCGCTGGAGGGCCGCCGCTCGCGCCGGCCCCGGCCGGCCGGTCGCCGCTCACGCGGCCCCCTCGCGCTCGAGCATGGCGTCGATCTGCTGGGCCAGGTAGAGGCGCGCCAGGGTCTCGGGTCGGCTCAGGTCGACGCCGAGAAGCGTCTGGACGCGCTTGAGGCGGTAGCGCAGGGTGTTCACGTGCACGTGCAGCTCCTCGGCGAGCGCCCCCAGGTCGTTCGGGGCGCGCAGGTAGGCCGTGAGGGTCCGCCACAGCTTGCCGTCGTCGGCCCGCTTGACCGGCCCTACGAGCCGGTCGCGGAGCGTGACGAGGTTCTCCGTCGGCTGCTGCTTCAGGACCCAGTAGACGGGGTCGACGCGGTCGAACCAGGCGAGTCCGCCGCCTTCGGGCGCCGTCTGCACGGCCAGCACGGCCTGGTGGTAGGCATCTGCGACGCCGGTGAGGTCGGCGCGCGGCAAGCTGAGCCCGAGGCGCACCGGAGCGCCGCCCGCGGCCGCCGTGAGGGCCTTCAGCAGCGGCTCGGCCTGGGCGCGCGGCGCGCCGCCGGAGAACACCCACACGACGTGCTCGGCGCGGGTCTCGGAGAGCGAGCCGTAGCCGCGGGTGCGGAAGTACTCGTCGGCGGCCTCCCTCAGCCGCTCCAGCAGCGCCTGCCCACGCGCCGCCGCCATGCGGCCGCCGCGGGCGCGGGGGCCGACCTCGGCGACGGCCACGACGTACTCGGCCTCGGTCTCGATGCCCGCGGCCACGAGACGCGGCAGCAGCATCGGCGCCGCCTGCGGCCCGGCGAGCCACTCGGCCAGCAGGGCGCCCTTGCGGCTGCGGTCCTGCTGCGCCTCGGCCGAGCGCTGGAGCGCGGCGGCGACGAGCAGCGTGCGGGCGAGCTCGAGCCAGGTCGCGGACGCGGGACCCGCCTCGAACGCGATCAGCGCCGAGCGCAGGCGGCCGCGCACGGCGACGCGCGCCACGAGGGCGTCGCGGCCGCCCAAGCGCATCCGCCCCTCGGCGAGGGTCGTGGGGTCGGTGCCGCCGAGGCGGCCCGTCGTGTCGCCGGCGCGGGCGACGACCTCGCCCCAGGGGCTCAGCAGCGCCATGCCCATGCCGGAGAGGCGGCTGACGCGCTCGAGGACGTCGCGCTCCGGCTTCGGCCCCTCCAGCGTCGCGAGGAGCTGTCGCTGCAGCGTGGCCAGCCCGGCGAGGGCGCCGCCGGCGCTGTCGACGAGCGCCTGCAGCGCCGCCTCCTCGACGGCCTCGGGGCTGACGGTGGGCGGCGACGAGAGCAAGGCGACGCCGGCCGCGCGGCAGCGTTCGACGAGCGCGACCGGCACCGCGCGCTGGCGCGGCGAGAGCGCGTGCACGACCGCGGCGGGCGGCGGGTCGAGCACGGGGTCGGTGGGCGGCCTCGGCAGGGCGAAGCGCCCCTCGTGCAGCCTGAGGTCGCCGGCGCGCAGCCAGGGCCGGTCGACGTCGCGGCCCGCGACGGCGACCGACCCGTACGCGGTGTCGGGGTCGCCCTCCAGGAGGGTGAGCTGCAGGTCGTCGCGCTCTAGGAGCGGCCTGAGTGTGGCTGTCATGCCGTCACCGGAGTCTACGCCGCGGGGCGGGGTCCGGGAAGTTGTCGCGGGACACACCGAAGTGGCGAACCCTTGTCTTCACGCACCATTGACCCTGGCGAGGGCCCCGCCTAGACTCCGGCGATGAGCCTCGCCGGCGTTCGCACAGCCCAGCGCGACCGGGTCGCCGCCTCCGTCGAGGAGCGCGGCTTCGACGACCTGGACTTCCGCCGCGCCATGGGCCGCTTCCCCACCGGCGTCACGGTAGTGACCATGCTCGGCCGCGACGGCGAGCCCTACGGGGTCACCGTCAACGCCTTCATGTCCGTGTCCCTCGAGCCGCCCCTGATCGCGGTCTCGCTCGGCCGCTCGGCGCGCGCCCACCCCACGCTCACGGCCTGCGACCGCTTCGCCGTCAGCGTCCTCGCCGAGGACCAGGCCGCGGTCTCCGACCGCTTCGCCGGGCGCCGCGCGCCCGCGGGCGACGACCCGTTCGTCGCGTTCGCGGGCTTCCCGGTGATCGCGGGCGCCGTCGCGCACGTCGTCTGCCGCATGCACTCGAGCTTCGAGGCCGGCGACCACACGATCTTCGTGGGCGAGGTCGAGGCCCTGCGCACCGCTCCGGGGCGCCCCCTCGTCTTCCACGCCGGCCGCTACGGCGCGCTCGAGAGGGAGCCGGGGCCGCGCAGCTGACGGGGCCACGGGCGCACGGGCCTGGTGCCCGCGCGGCCCCGCGCCCGACGCGTTGACTGCCCGCAACGCCGCGGATAGGTTGTGGCGTGGACACCCTGGAGACAGCACTGGAGAAGGCCCTGCGTCACGTCGCCGCCAGCGAGGAGCGCTACGTCGCCGACCTCGTGGACTTCGTGCGCATCCCCAGCGTCAGCACCGACCCCGAGAGGGGGGCCGACGTGGCGGCCGCCGCCAGGTGGACCGCCGCGCGGATGGAGCGCGCCGGGGTCCCCGACGTGCGCGTCCTGCCGACCTCGGGGCACCCCGTCGTCGTCGGCCGCCTGCACCACGACCCGAGCCTGCCCACGGTGATCGTCTACGGTCACTACGACGTCCAGCCCGCCGAGCCCCTCGAGCTGTGGCACAGCCCGCCGTTCGAGCCCGAGGTGCGCGACGGCAAGGTCTACGGGCGCGGCGCGTGCGACGACAAGGCCGGCGTCCTCACGGCCATGCACGCCGTCGAGGCCTACACGGCCACCGGCGCGATGCCGCCCCTCAACGTCACGTTCTTGATCGAGGGCGAGGAGGAGATCGGCAGCCCGAACCTGGTCGAGGTGCTGCGCGAGCACGCCGACCTGCTCAAGGCCGACCTGGCCATCAGCGCCGACGGGGGCATCTTCGGCGTCGGCATCCCCTCGGTCACGGTGGGCTCGCGCGGCCTCGTGGGCGCCGAGCTCGTCGTCGAGGGCGCCGCCACCGACCTCCACTCGGGCATGTACGGCGGCGCCGTCGCGAACCCGCTGACGGCGCTGGCGCGCATCGTGGCGAGCTTCCACGACGACGAGGGCCGCGTCGTCGTCGAGGGGTTCGAGGACGGCGTGCCGCCGCTCTCGCCCCAGGTGCGCGAGGCGATCGCCGCGCTGCCGCTCGAGGAGGTCGACGAGCTCTCGCAGATCGGCCTCGACGACTGGTGGGGCGACCCCGACTACACGCCGGAAGAGCGCCGCACCGTGCGCCCGACGCTGGAGGTCAACGGCATCGGGGGCGGCTACCAGGGCGCGGGCGTGAAGACCGTGCTGCCGAACCGGGCGTTCGCGAAGATCACCTGCCGCCTCGTCGTGGGGCAGGAGCCCGAGGCCGTCTTCGCGGCGCTGCAGCGCCACGTCGAGCGCCACACGCCGCCCGGCGTCCGGGCGAGCCTCACGCTGCTGCCGGGCAGCGGCCGGCCGTACCAGATGCCG
>DATGNP010000298.1:0-4292 GCA_035306665.1 Trueperaceae bacterium | reverse complement strand
TACACGCCCAGCGAGCGCGACGTGATGAACGCCGTCGACGACATCGTGGCCCGCGCCAAGGGCCGCGTGATCGTCACGACGTTCTCGAGCCACGTGCACAGGCTCCAGAACTTCGTGCGCGTCGCGGAGAAGTACGACAGGCGCGTGGTGATGGAGGGCCGCTCGATGGTCAAGGCGGCGACGATCGCCCAGGACCTCGGCTACCTCAAGGCCAAGAACCCCTTCGCCTCGACGGACACGCTCGGCGACATGCAGGACGACAAGCTGCTGTTCCTCTGCACGGGGTCGCAGGGCCAGCCGATGGCGGCGCTGTCGCGGCTCGCCTCGGGCACGCACCGCAAGATCCAGCTCAAGAAGGGCGACACGGTGATCCTCTCCTCGAACCCCATCCCGGGCAACGAGGAGGACGTGGGCCGCGTGATCAACCAGCTCTACGAGCGTCAGGTCGACGTCTACTACCCGCCGCAGTACAAGGTGCACGCCTCGGGCCACGCCAGCCAGGAGGAGCTGAAGCTGATCCTCGACCTGACGCGGCCGCGCTTCTTCATCCCCTGGCACGGCGAGATGCGCCACCAGGTGAACCACATGCGGCTCGCCGAGTCGATGGCGCACCCGCCGAGGAAGTCGCTGATCCCCAGGAACGGCGACGTCATCGAGGTCGCGAAGGACGACATCAAGGTCGTCGGCCAGGTCGACGCCGGCGTGGTGCTCATCGACAGCGTCGGCGAGGTCACCGAGCCGGTGATCCGCGACCGCCAGGCGCTCTCCGAGGACGGCGTCATCGTGATCATGGCCCTGGCCAGCAAGAAGTCGCCGAACGTCGAGGTCATCACGCGCGGCGTCGTGCAGGGCCAGAACGGCCTGGTGAAGGAGGTCGAGCGCATCGCCCAGGAGAGCCTGCAGAAGGGCATCCGCGAGAAGCGCTCGCTGGCCGACATCAGGGACGACATCTTCTACCCGGTGAGGCGCTACATCCGGAAGGCGACCGGCCGCAACCCGCTGATCGTCCCGACCGTGATCGAGGGCTGAGGACCGGCGCCAAGCGCCCGTTCCGCGCTACGACCGGCACCGCTTCACACGACCACCTCGCGCCGTGCCCGGCCGCGCCGTTCGTCGACGGCGCGGCCGCCTCGTCGTGGCCGCGCCTCCCGCCGCGCCTGACGCTCGCGGTCGCGGACCCGCATGGCGGGCGCGGCCTTCTCATCGTGGCCGCCGCTACCTTCGACACGTCCCGGCCCGGCCGCTCTCGGCCTCGGGCCCGCAGGAAGGGGTGACGACATGCGCTACCTCCCGAGACCTCTCTCGCCCGGCGCCGCGAGCGTCCGCCGGCCCCTACCGGCCGCCCCGACCCGGGACGCCAGCCCACGGGAGGGACGCGTCCGGTCCGCCGCGGCACGCACGGTCGGGGAGCCGTGACGGTGCGGCTCGACAAGCAGGTCGCGGTCGTCACCGGCTCCGACTCGGGCATCGGCCAGGCCATCGCCATCGAGTTCGCGCGCGAGGGCGCCGACGTCGCCGTCACCTACCACACGGACGAGGACGGCGCCCGCGAGACCGAGCGCCTCGTGCTCGACGCCGGCGGCCGCGCGATCGTCCTGCGCGTCGACGTGACGAGCGAGGAGCAGGTCGAGGGCCTCTTCGCCGAGACGCTCAGGCGCCTCGGCACGCCCTCGATCCTCGTGAACAACGCCGGCATGGGCGGGCCGGGCGACGAGGTCGCCGACCTCCCGACCCAGGCCTGGCGTCGGGTGATCGAGACGAACCTCTTCGGGCCGTTCTACGGCTGCCGGCGCTTCGTGGCCCTGCGACGCGAGGCGGGCGGAGGCGGCAAGGTCGTCAACGTCACGTCGGTGCACGAGCACGTCCCCACCGTCGGCGACGCCGCCTACGACGTCTCGAAGGGCGGCCTGCGCAACCTCACGCGCACCCTCGCCCTCGAGGCCGCCAAGCACAAGGTCAACGTCAACGCGATCGCTCCCGGCATGATCCTCACGCCGATGAACGAGGAGGCGGTCGAGGACCTCCGGACGCGGGCGCGGGCCGAGGCGAACATCCCCTGGCGCCGCGCCGGGGAGCCGTGGGAGGTCGCGAAGCTGGCCGTCTACCTGGCGTCGTCCGACGCCGACTACGTCACGGGCCAGACCTTCGTCATCGACGGCGGGCTCTCGCTGCACCTGGGCCAGGGGGCGTGAGCCGCCGCCGCGCTCGGTCCGTCCCCGAGCGGGCCCTCACTCGGACGCCGCGGCCTGTGGCGACGCCGCCGCCAGCGCCCGCAGCTGCGCGCGCAGCGCCTCGCGGCCGCTCTCCGGCAGGTCCTCGGCCACGAGGAGGGCGTTGCTGACGCGCTGCATCGAGTCGAACCCGGGCGCAGGCACGTAGGTGCCCTCCTCGACCAGGGCGATCGCACGAGCCAACGGCACCTCGTAGACGGTGTCGACGCTCCTCGGGTCGAGGGCGAGCTCCTCGAGCGGCGTGTCGTCCTGCAGGACGTACGCCTCCTGGTGCTCACGGTCCACGGTCCCGCCGCGGCCGCGCCGCTCCGAGCGGAAGCTGCCCACGTGCGTCAGGCGGCCGGGGCGCGCCGCGACCCCGAGCTGCCGCTCGACGGCCGCCGCTGCCGCCGGCGCCGGGGCGCCCGGCCCGAGGTGGGCGTGGGCGCTGGCGGCCAGGCGGAGCGGCTCGCACGGGTCGTCCTCGGGAACGCGCCGCAGCAGCACCTGCCCGTCGCGGCGCACGACCCAGACGACCACGGCCGCGTGCCAGCTGCCGTCGGCGTGCACCCGCTCCGCCGGAGCCGCGTCGCCTGTCGGGACGCCCTCCGCGTCGAGGACCGCGAGCAGGTCGTCGGCCGCGCTCTTCGCCACGCCCGGATGATAACGCCGGCCGGCAGCGCTCCCACGGCGTCCTCGCGGCCGGCCTGCGACCGCGCCGACGCGGCGGCCGCGCGCCGAGGGCGGACCCGGGTGCCCCCCGGCGGCCGCGCCGTCACGCGGTGAGCAGGCCGACGCCGGCCGCCACCACGCCCGCTACCAGCGCCGCCACGCCCAGCCACAGGAGCGCGATCAGGCCGCTGGGCCTCTCCGCGTCGCGGCTCGCGACCGAGAGGAAGAAACCCGCCGGCACCAGCACGGCGGCCCACAGCACGCCGCTGGCGAGCGTGGCCGCCAGGCCGGTCACGCCCGCGAGGTCGACGGCCAGCCGCACGAGGATGCCCAGGGTGACGAGCACCCCGGCGTGCGCGTGGCCGGCCCTGAAGAAGGCCTTCTGCAGGCGCGTGGCCGGGAAGCCGCCCTGGACCACCCGGAGCAGGAAGGTGCCGCCGTACGCGATGAAGGGGACCGTCAACAGGACGATGCCGATCGTCCGCGCCGTGCCCGTAGCGATCAGTTCGGTTCCAGCCATCACTCGCCTCCCACGCGGCTCGGCGCTCCCTGGCGGAGCCGTGGGCTACGCCGCGCCAATCTTGCCAGCGGCAAGTTAGCACGTCCGCCCCCCATCTTTCCAGCGGTAAGCTGTGCCACATGGCCTACCACCACGGGAACCTCCGCGAGGACCTCCTCGCCGCCGCCGCGAAGGCGGTGGCCGAGCGCGGTCCGAGCGGTGTGAGCCTCAGGGAGCTGGCGCGCGAGCTGGGCGTGACCCACACGGCGCCGCGCCACCACTTCGGTGACAAGCGCGGCGTGATCACGGCGCTGGCGGCGCAGGGCTACCGGCTCTTGGCGGGCCGGTTGGCGGCGGCCGGCGACGACTTCCTCGAGGCCGGCGCGGCGTACGTGCGCTTCGCCCTCGACCACCCCGGGCACTTCGCCGTGATGTTCCGCCCCGAGCTCGTGGACGCGGACGACCCCGAGCTCGCGGCGGCGCGCACGCGCGCTCGCCAGGCTCTCGTGGCCGGCGCCGCGGCGCAGGCACGGGGGGCCGGAACGGTGCTCCCCCCTACCGCCGGCGCGACGCTGCCGCCCTACGCGCTCCTCGCCTGGAGCGCCGCCCACGGGCTCGCCAGCCTGGCGCTCGCCGGCGCCCTCGGGGCCATGGGCATGGGCACGACGAAGGACGAGCTGACGGCGCTGGCGCGCGCGAGCCTGCAGCATCTCAGGCCGGCGTGATAAGCTCTGGAGCCGGCCCGCGCCGCGCGCGCGGCCCACAGCCAGCGGGGTGTAGCGCAGCCTGGTAGCGCACTTGACTGGGGGTCAAGTGGTCGTCGGTTCAAATCCGGCCACCCCGACCAGAGGAAGCCCGTCTTGGACGGGCTTCTCTCTTTCACCCTGACGATACGGCGGGCCCTCGCCGTG
>DATGNP010000297.1:0-11885 GCA_035306665.1 Trueperaceae bacterium | reverse complement strand
GGCGTGGGAGGGAGCCTCCGCTTGGACAACAGATGCCGCGTTCCGACCTCCCTGCCTCCATCGGACTGATCCTCTTCGGCGCCTTCGTCCTCTACGAATCGCTGCGCATGCCCCGCTTCGAGCGGATCGGCGGGACGATCCACTCCAGCCCCGGCCTCGTGCCAGGCGCCCTGGGGGCGATCATCGGCCTCCTGGGCGTCGTCATGCTCCTCCGTTACCTCGCCGCCGGCAGCGCGGCCCGCTCCGCCGCCGTGCTCGTCCCGCCGCCCGGGGCCGCCGCCGGCAGCGTCGGGGTCCCGCCGGGCGCCGCCGACGCAGCGGCCGCGGCGGAGGAGGCTAAGGCGAGCGAGGCCGTGGAGCGACCGGGACCGGCGCGCCTCCTCTGGACGCTGGGACTGAGCGTCCTCTTCGCCGCCGGCATGGTGGGACGCATGCCCTTCTGGCTCGCGACCTTCCTCTTCGTCCTGGCCTTCATCGTCGTGTTCGAGTGGCGGACCTACACCGGCACGTTGCGCGCGGTGAAGGGCCTCGGCTTCGCCGTCGGCATCGCTGCCGCCACCGCCTTCGCCGTGCCCTTCGTCTTCGAGCGCGTCTTCCTCGTGAGGCTCCCGTGACGGAGGCCGGCAGGTGCTAGAGGGCGTCGGCTACTTCTTCCAGGGCATCGTCGGGTTCCTCACGCCCCTCTCGCTCTTCAACGTCTTCTGGGCGACCCTGCTCGGCATCGTCGTCGGGATGCTGCCGGGCCTCACCGCCACGCTGGGCGTGGCGCTGCTGACGACGCTGACCTTCTCGATGCCGTCGGACCAGGCGATCCTGGTCCTGATCAGCATGTACGTGGGCGCGATCTACGGCGGCAGCCGCAGCGCCATACTCCTCAACATCCCCGGCACGCCCGCGAACGCGGCGACGGTGCTCGACGGCCATCCGCTGGCCCGCAGGGGCGAGGCGGGCAAGGCCATGGGCATCGCCACGGCCGGGTCGTTCCTCGGCGGCTTCATCGGCATGATCCTCCTCGCCACGATCGCGCCGTTCCTCGCCGAGGCCGCCCTGCGCTTCCAGTCGTTCGAGTTCTTCTGGCTGGCGATCTTCGGCATCATCATCGCCGGCCGCCTCACCGCCCTCGACGACCCCCTCAAGGGCTGGATCGCGGGCTTCATCGGCCTGCTCGTCGCGATGGTCGGCCAGGAGGGCATCTACTCCTACCCGCGCTTCGCCTACGGCAGCACCGACCTGGCCGGTGGCTTCGGCCTCCTCCCCGTGCTCGTGGGCATGTTCGGGTTCGCCGAGATCCTCTTCGTCATGCGGCAGCCGACGGCCCAGCTCATCAGGAGCGCCGTCGACTCGGTCGTGCCCAAGGTGCGCGAGGTCCTGCGCTACTGGCAGACGATCGTCCGCTCGGGCGTGATCGGCACACTGATGGGCCTGATCCCCGGCGTCGGCGAGGACATGGGGGCGTGGGTCTCTTACGCGGCGGCGCGAGGCTCGTCGAGGGAGAAGGACCAGTTCGGCAAGGGCTCGGTCGAGGGGCTGATGGCCGCCGAGGCGGGCAACAACTCCGCCGTGCCGGGCGCGCTCATCCCCGTGCTGACGCTGGCGGTCCCCGGCTCGGCGCCGGCGGCGGTGCTGCTGGCCGCGCTGTTCATCCACGGCATCCGACCGGGGCCGCTGATCATGATCGAGTCGCCGGCGTTCGTGTTCGAGGTGACCGCGATGGTCTTCCTCGCCACGGTGGCGATGCTCGTGCTCGGCATCGCGCTCACCAAGCCGCTGCTCACTGTCCTGCGCGTGCCTTACTCGCGCCTGATGCCGATCATCATGGTGCTCTGCACCGTCGGCGCGTTCGCGATCGCCAGCCGCACCTTCGACATCTGGGTGATGCTCGCCTTCGGGGTCGCCGGCTTCGTGCTGCGCGTGCTCGGGTTCCCGCTGGCGCCGCTGATCCTCGGCGTCGTGCTGGGGCCGATCCTCGACACGAACCTCAGGCGCGGACTGGTCGTCTCGGGCGGCTCGTTCGAGCCGTTCTTCACGCGGCCGATCAGCGCCGTGCTGTGGGTGACGATCCTGATCACCGTCCTCCTGGGCGTCCCCGCCGTGCAGCGGCGCCTCGGACGCCTGTTCCGCCGCGGCCGTACGGGCGCCGCCGAGGCTCCCACCGGGCCGGATGCCTGAGCGGGCCGGCCGGCCCTTCACGCTCGCGCTCTGCAACGAGGTGGTGCGCGAGCTCGGCTTCGGGGAGCAGTGCGACCTGGCGGCACGCCTCGGCTACGACGCGGTCGAGGTCGCCCCGTTCACGCTGACGGACGACCCGCGGCGCGTGACCTCGCCGCAGCTCGCCGCCTGGCGCAAGCGGGCCGAGGAGGCCGGCGTGCGCGTCTCGTCCCTGCACTGGCTGCTGATGGCGCCCCCCGGGCTCTCGATCACCAGCCCCGACCCGCGCGTGCGGGAGGCGACCCTCGAGGTCATGGCGGCTCTCGTCGACATGTGCGCGGCCCTGGGGGGCGGCGTGCTCGTGCACGGCTCGCCGCGGCAGCGCGAGCTCTCGGCCGCGGACCCGGACGGTGACGCCGCCAGGGGCAGGGAGGCGTTCGCGTTCGCCGCCGAGCGGGCCGCGGCGGCGGGAGTGACCTACTGCATCGAGCCGCTGTCGCGCGCCGAGACGCGGTTCGTGAACACGGTGGCCGAGGCCGAGGCGATCGTGGCGGAGGTCGGCAGCCCCGCCCTGCGCACGATGGTCGACACCCGGGCGGCGCGCCTGGCCGAGGCCGAGCCGGTCGAGAGGGTGCTGGAGCGCGGCCTGCGGGCCGGCACGGTGGCGCACGTCCACGTCAACGACTCGTCGGGCGTCGGCCCCGGGCAAGGCCACGACGGGTTCGCGGGCGTGTTCGAGGTACTGCTCGCGGAGGGCTACGCTGGCACCGTGGCCGTGGAGCCGTTCGAGTACGTGCCCGACGGGCCCGGGGCGGCGGCGCGCGCCGCGGGCTACGTCGACGGCCTGCTCGAGGCGCTGAGGACGGACGCCTGAGGACGCGCCCGGACGCGAGGTAGGCGGCGGGCTCGCCCCCGAGCCGGGGCGCGGGGTCGCTGCCCCCGAGCCGGGTCTCGGCGCGTGGATGGAGGAGGAGCGAGGATGTCATTCGGTAGCGTCGCGGAGCTGGAGGCCAAGCTGGCCGAGCCGTCGCAGCGGCTGGTCGCGGACATGGCGCGCGTCGAGGGCGACGTGATGCTCCTGGGAGCCGGCGGGAAGATGGGCCCGAGCCTGGCGCTGCTGGCGCGCAACGCGCTGTCCGCGGCGGGCAAAGGCGCCAAGGTGATCGCGGTGTCGCGCTTCTCCGACGAGGGCGCGGTGCGGAGCCTCGAGGCCGCCGGCGTGGAGGTCGTGCGCGCCGACCTGCTCGACGAGGCGCAGCTCGCCGCGCTCCCGGACGCGCCCAACGTGATCTACATGGCCGCGATGAAGTTCGGCACGACCGGCCAGGAGGCCCGCACCTGGGCGATGAACACGTACCTGCCCGGCCGGGTGGCCGAGCGCTTCAGGGGCTCGCGCATCGTGGCGTTCTCGAGCGGGAACGTCTACCCCCTCACGCCGCTGGCAGCCGGCGCTCCCGACGAGGACGACCCCGTCGGGCCGGTGGGCGAGTACGCCTGGTCGGTGCTCGGCCGGGAGCGGCTGTTCGAGCACTTCTCGCGCCTGCACGGCACGCCCGTCGCGCTGCTGCGGCTCAACTACGCCGTCGAGATGCGCTACGGCGTGCTCGTCGACATCGCCCTCGCCGTGCGCGACGGGCAGCCCGTCGACGTCGCGATGGGCCACGTCAACGTGATCTGGCAGGGCGACGCGAACGAGGTCGCCCTCCGCGCCCTGCTCCACTGCGACACGCCGCCGCGCGTGATCAACCTGACGGGCCCCGAGACGGCCTCGGTGCGCAAGCTGGCCCTGCGCCTGGGGGAGCGCATGGGCAAGGAGCCCGTGTTCGCGGGCGAGGAGCAGGACAGCGCGCTCCTCAACGACGCCTCGCGCGCCCACGCCACGTTCGGCTACCCGCTGGTGGCGCTGAACACGATGCTCGACTGGGTCGCCGACTGGGTCGCCAAGGGCGGCGAGACGCACGGCAAGCCCACGAAGTTCCAGGTCCGGACGGGCGAGTTCTGATGGCGCGTCCCCTGGACGCCGCGAAGGCCGCGCTGCTCGCCGACGGCACCGTGATCCCCGCGCACCCGCTGGCCCTGAACGCCGAGCGCCGCCTCGACGAGCGCCGGCAGCGAGCTCTTACCCGCTACTACGTCGCGGCCGGGGCCGGCGGCGTGGCCGTGGGCGTGCACACGACGCAGTTCGAGATCAGGCAGGCCGGTCTCCTCGAGCCCGTGCTGCGCCTCGCCGCCGAGACCGCCGACGCCGCCGTGTCCGGCCGGCCGTTCCTCAAGGTCGCGGGCGTACTCGGCGACAGGGACCAGGCCCTCCGCGAGGCCGAGCTCGCCGCGTCGCTCGGCTACGACCTCGCGCTCCTCAGCCTCAAGGGCCTCGAGCACCTGAGCGAGGCCGACCTCGCGCGGCACGCCGCCGCGGTCGCCGAGGTGATGCCGATCGTGGGCTTCTACCTGCAGACGGCCGTGGGCGGCAGGCGGCTGTCGCACGCGTTCTGGCGCGACCTCGCCGAGCTGCCCGGGCTGGTGGCGATAAAGGTCGCGCCGTTCGACAGGTACGCCACGCTCGACGTCGTCAGGGCCGTCGCGGCCTCCTCGCGCGCCGACGAGGTCGCGCTCTACACGGGCAACGACGACAGCATCCTCGTCGACCTCCTGACCCCGTTCCGGGTCGTGGTCGACGGCCGCGTCGTCGAGAAGCGGATCGTCGGGGGACTGCTGGGCCAGTGGGCGGTGTGGACGCGCGCGGCCGTGGCGCTGCTCGAGGAGGTCAAGCGCCTGCGCGGCCAGGCCCAGGTGCCCGCCGAGCTCCTCACCCGCGCGGCCCGCCTCACCGACGCGAACGCCGCCGTGTTCGACGCCGCGAACCGCTTCCACGGGGTGATCGCGGGCGTGCACGAGGTCCTCAGGCGGCAGGGCCTCCTCGAGGGCGTCTGGTGCCTCGACCCGGACGAGGGTCTCTCGCCCGGCCAGGCCGAGGAGATCGCGAGGGTCGGGCACGAGCACCGGGACCTCACGGACGACGAGTTCGTGCGGGCCCACCTGGCGGAGTGGCTGGGCTGAGCGAGCCCACGAGCGCGGGCGTCGGCGCCCTCACGGCCGCCGACGTGGCGGCCGCGGCGCGGCTGTCGGCGGGCGTGGGCTGGAACCAGGACGAGGCCGACTGGGCGCGCCTCGTGGCGCTGCACCCGGAGGGAGCCTTCGCCGCGCGGCGCGGCGGCGAGCTCGTCGGCACGGCCACGCTCGTGCGCTACGGCGACGCCCTCGCCTGGCTGGGGATGGTGATCGTGCGCGAGGACCTGCGCGGGCAGGGGCTCGGCGGGCAGCTGGTCGACGCCGCCCTCGCGAGCTGGACGCCGCCGGCGGGCGCCGCCGTCGGGCTCGACGCGACGAGCCTCGGCGCCCCGCTCTACCGGCGGAAGGGTTTCGAGACCGTGGCCCACATCGACAGGTGGGTCGGTGCGCTCCGGGCGCCGGAGGCCGGCGGCGAGGCGGCGGGTGTCGCACATGAGGCGCGTGGGCTCCAAGACGGAGGCGAGGCGCCACGGCGCGCCGTCGCGGCGCGCGCGGCCGGCCCGGCCGACGTGCCGGCCCTGGCGCGGCTCGACGCCGCCGCCACCGGCGTCGACCGGGAGGCGCTGCTGGCGCGGCTGGCGTCCGAGCCGGGCACGGCCGTCTGCCTCGTCGAGCGGGACGGCGAGCCCGTGGCGCACGCGGCGCTGCGGACGGGCCGCGAGCGACTGCACGTGGGGCCCGTCGTGGCGGCCGACGGGACCGCGCTGCACGCGGTCCTCGCCGCCGTGGCGGAACGCGCGGCGGGCCGGGAGGTGTTCCTCGACGCGGTGCGCTCCGGCGCGCGGTCGCGCACGCTGGAGGCGTGGGGGCTGAGGGTGGCGCGCTCCCTGGAGCGGATGCTGCGCCCGGCGGTCCCGGGACGGGCGATGCTCGACGAGCGCGTGGTCGCGGCCACGGGCTTCGAGTGGGGATGAGCGTGGCGGCTCCGCCGGCCTGAGAGCCGCGGGCGCCGACGGGAGGGCAGAGAGGTGGCAGAGACGAGGATCGGCATCGTCATGAACGGCGTGACGGGCCGCATGGGCACGAACCAGCACCTGGTCAGGTCGGTGCTGGCGATCCGCGAGCAGGGCGGCGTGAGGGGGCCGCGGGGCACGATCGTCCCCGAGCCGGTACTGGTGGGCCGGGACGCCGACAAGCTCGCGCGGCTGGCCAAGGCGCACGACCTCACCAGGTACACGACCGACCTCGACGAGGCGCTCGCCGAGCCGGACGTCAGCGTCTACTTCGACGCGCTCGCGACCTCGCTGCGCGCGCCGGCGGTGAAGCGCGCGGTCGCAGCGGGCAAGCACGTCTACTGCGAGAAGCCGATCGCCGCCGACCTCGACACCGCGCTGGACCTCGCGCGCGCCGCCGAGGCGGCCGGCGTCAAGAACGGCGTCGTGCAGGACAAGCTCTTCCTGCCCGGGCTGCTGAAGCTGAAGCGGCTCCTGGACAGCGGCTTCTTCGGGCAGGTGCTGTCGGTGCGCGGCGAGTTCGGCTACTGGGTGTTCGAGGGCGACTGGCAGCCGGCGCAGCGGCCGTCGTGGAACTACCGCGCCGCCGAGGGCGGCGGCATCGTCCTCGACATGTTCGCGCACTGGGAGTACGTGATCACGAACCTGTTCGGGCCCATCGCCTCGCTCGTGAACCTGGGCGCCACGCACGTGCCCGTCCGCTACGACGAGGCGGGGCGGCGCTACGACGCCGACGCCGACGACGCCGCCTACGCGATCTTCGAGCTGCGGGACGGGACCGTGGTGCAGATGAACTCGTCGTGGGCGACGCGCGTCTACCGCGACGACCTGCTCACGCTGCAGGTCGACGGCACGCTGGGCAGCGCCGTCGCGGGCCTGCGCGAGGTGCGCGTGCAGCCGCGCGCCACGACGCCGAAGCCGGTCTGGAACCCCGACGTGCCCAACCCGATCGACTTCCGCGCGGGCTGGACGCTGGTACCCACGAACGACAGCTACGACAACGCCTTCAAGGTCCAGTGGGAGAGGTTCCTCAGGCACGTCGCCTGGGACGAGCCCTTCCCGTGGACACTGCGCGCCGGCGCTCGCGGCGTGCAGCTCGCCGAGCTGGGGCTCACGTCGTGGCGCGAGCGCCGTTGGGTGGACGTCACGGAGCTGCCGCTGTGAGCCGGGACCTGCTGCTGCCGAGGAAGGACGGCAGCTTGACGCGCTACTCGCCCCGCTCCGCCCCGCCGCGGTGGCCGCGCCCGACCGCGCCCTTCCGTTCCCGCGTCGCGTACGCCGCCGCCCACGTCGTCAAGGACCCGCTCGCGCCCGACTCCGGGCCCGACGCGATCGACTGGGAGGCGACGGTCGCGTTCCGGCGGCACCTGTGGTCGTACGGCCTCGGCGTCGCGGAGGCGATGGACACCGCGCAGCGCGGCATGGGCCTCGACTACGAGGCCACCAAGGCGCTCATCACACGGGCCTGCGCGGCGGCGCGCGAGGTGGGCGGCGCGATCGTCTGCGGCGCCTCCACCGACCAGGGCCCGGACGGCGCGGCTCTGTCCCTCGACGACATCGCCGACCTCTACCTCGAGCAGGTCGAGCACATCGAGGCCGCCGGCGGGCGCGTCGTGGTGATGGCGAGCCGCCACCTGGCCCGCGTCGCCGCGGGTCCGGAGGACTACGCCCACGTCTACGACCGCGTGCTCGCGCGCGTGAGGGAGCCGGCGGTGATCCACTGGCTGGGCGAGATGTTCGACCCGGCGCTGACGGGCTACTGGGGCAGCCGCGACGTCGGGGCGGCGATGGACGCGTGCCTCGACGTCATCGCCCGGCACGCCGACAAGGTCGAGGGCATCAAGCTCTCGCTGCTCGACGCCGGCCACGAGGTCACGATGCGGGCGCGACTGCCGGCGGGCGTGCGCATGCTCACCGGCGACGACTTCAACTACCCCGAGCTGATCCTCGGCGACGGCGAGCACCACTCCGACGCGCTCCTCGGCATCTTCGACGCGATCGCGCCGGCGGCGTCGGCGGCGCTGCAGGCGCTCGACGCCGGCGACGTCGCGCGCTACCGCGAGGCGCTCGAGCCGACGGTCCCGCTCTCGCGGCTGGTCTTCGAGGCGCCGACCTTCAACTACAAGACCGGCGTCGTGTTCCTCGCCTACCTCAACGGCTTCCAGGACCACTTCCGCATGGTCGCGGGCATGGAGAGCGCGCGGAACGTGAGGCACCTGGGCGAGCTCTTCGTCCTCGCTGACGAGGCCGGCGTGCTGCTCGACCCCGAGCTGGCGGTGGAGCGCATGCGCCTGGTCCTCCGACTGGCGGGCGTCGAGGCGTGATCCCGCCGCTGACGCCCGCCCCCGGTCTCGAGCGCCTGAGCCTCAACACGGCCACGGTGCGCGCCGGGCTCCTCGAGACCGTCGAGGTCTGCGCCCGCGCGCGCGTGCCGTGGATCGCTCCGTGGCGCCAGCAGCTCGCCGAGGTGCCGGTGAGGACGGCCGCCCGGGCGATCGCCGACGCCGGTCTGCGGGTCTCGAGCCTCTGTCGCGGCGGGTTCTTCCCCGCGCCGTCGGAGCGCGAGCGTCGCGAGCGCCTCGACGACAACCTCAGGGCCCTCGACGAGGCCGCCGAGCTGGGGGCCGAGGTGCTGGTGCTCGTGTGCGGCGGCGTCGTCGGCCGCGACCTCGAGGGGTCGCGGCGGATGGTGGAGGACGGCATCGCCGCGCTGCTCGAGCCGGCGGCCGCGCGCGGCGTGAGGCTCGGCATCGAGCCCCTGCACCCGATGTTCGCCGCCGACCGCTCCGTCGTCGTGACCCTGGGCCAGGCGAACGACATCGCCGAGCGGCTGGCCTCGCCGTGGGCAGGCGTGGTCGTCGACGTCTACCACGTGTGGTGGGACCCGGCCGTGGAGGCCGAGATCGCGCGGGCGAGGGGCAGGATCCTCGGCTTCCACGTCAACGACTGGATCGTGCCGCTGCCGGACGTGCTGAACGGCCGCGGGATGATGGGCGACGGCGTCATCGACCTGCGGCGGCTGCGCCGCTGCGCCGACGCCGCCGGCTACGCGGGGCCGATCGAGGTCGAGATCTTCAACGAGGCCGTGAGGGCGCTGGGCCTGGAGCGCGCCCTGGACGCGGTCGTGACGCGGTACCGCGAGACGGTGCTGGACCCGCAGGCGGCCGGCTAGCGTGCCCGAGCGCCTGAGACGCGAGCTCGGCGTCTTCGGCGCGGTGATGCTGGGCCTCGGCTCGATCGTCGGCACCGGCGTCTTCGTCTCCCTCGGCGTCGCCGCCGGCGTGGCGGGTCCGGCCGTGCTCCTGGCCATCGTGATCGGGGCGGCCGTGGCGTCGTTCAACGGCCTCTCGAGCGCGCAGCTCGCCGCCGACCACCCCGTCTCGGGCGGCACGTACGAGTACGGCTACCGCTACCTGCGGCCGTGGCTCGGGTTCCTCGCCGGGGTCATGTTTCTGCTCGCGAAGAGCGCCTCCGCCGCTACGGCGGCGCTGGGCTTCGCCGGCTACCTCTTGGGCCTCGTCGGCGCCCCCGCGCGCTGGAGCGTGCCGCTGGGCGTGGCCGCGGTAGCCGCCCTCACGCTCGTCGTCCTGGCCGGCCTGCGCCGCTCGCACGCCGTGAACACCGCGATCGTGTCGGCCACGCTCCTCAGCCTCCTGGCGTTCGTCGTGGCCGGCGCTCCCGCGGCCGTGGCGAACGGCGCCGGGAACCTGACCCCGTTCTTCGCGCCGGAGCCCGGCGCCTCGCCGCTGACGTCGCTGCTGCACGCCTCGGCGCTGATGTTCGTGGCCTTCACCGGCTACGGGCGCATCGCGACCCTGGGCGAGGAGGTCGTGGCGCCCCGCCGGACGATCCCCCGCGCGATCCAGATCGCCCTCGTCGTCGTCGCGCTCCTGTACGGGCTCGTCGCCCTCGTCGGCGTGGGGGCCGTCGGCGCCGGGTCGCTCGCGCGGGTCGAGGGCAGGGCTGCGCCGCTCGAGCTGGCGGCGCGCTCGTTCGGTGCCCCGGTGGTGGCGCGCGTGGTCGCCGTCGGCGCCGTCACCGCCATGCTCGGCGTGCTGCTGAACCTCGTCCTCGGCCTCTCGCGCGTGCTGCTCGCGATGGGCCGCCGGGGCGACGCGCCACGGGCCTTCGGCCGCCTCGACTCCGCCGGCACGACGCCCACCGCGGCCGTCGTCGCGGTGGGCGTCATGGTGGCGCTGCTCGTGCTGGTCGGCGACGTGCGCACGACCTGGTCGTTCAGCGCCTTCACCGTGCTCGTCTACTACGCGGTCACGAACCTCGCGGCCCTGGCCCTGCCGGCCGGGGCACGGCTGTTCCCGCGCTGGGTCGCGGCGCTCGGCTTCGCGAGCTGCCTGGGCCTCGCGTTCTTCGTCGAGGCGCGCGTGTGGCTGGCCGGTACCGGCGTGCTGTCCGCCGCGGTCCTGCTGCGGGCGCTGCTGACGCGGGCGCGCGGCTGACCACGGGCCGCGTCGGCGCGGTCCGGGACCGACCGCTGCCGTGCGGGTCCGGTGGGCCGTGCCTGGCCGGCGTCGAGGTCCTGGGGGCTCGGCGCCAGCCTCGGCGTCGGCGCCACCCTCGGCGTCGCCCGTGTCGGGGTCCTGGGGGCTCGGCGCCTCAGGCGCGCGCCGCGGCGCTCACGGCACGGCCATCGTCAGGTAGGCCTCGGCGGGCGCCGGGACCGTCCTCACGCTGGCCTCCGTGTCGGTGAACGACCAGCCCACCCAGTTCCAGCCGGCCTCGAGCTCGAGCTCGACCGTCTCGCCTTCCGAGATGCACTCGGCCCCTTCGCCCGTCACCGTCACCGGCCCCGTCGCGTAGACGAACGAGTAGAAGGTCACGCCCAGGACGTCGGCCTCCTCGAAGCTGGGCAGCGCGACGTCGGTCACGACGCCGGGGACCCAGCCTTCGGAGGTGAGCACCGCGACGCCGGGGGACGTGACGAGCTCGAAGCCGGTGGGCGTGACCAGCACAGACGGGTCGGAGGCGGCCAGGGCGCAGCCCTCGAAGAGCAGGTCCGGGGCGCTCACGAGCAGGGCCTCCAGGTCGTCGTCGGCGGGCGGGAGAGGCACCGTGACGCTGCCGTCGGGGCCGATGGCGCCGGCCGGCCCGAGCTTCCAGTACTCGCTGACCCGGGCGAGCGCGGCGGGGGCGAGCGCCTCCACGGGCAGCGGGTCGAAGACCATCATGGCCGCGCCGAACGCGGGCGGCACGGTGCCCGCCACGGGCGGCGCGTAGTAGGCGGCCGTGAGCTCGGTGATGGTCGCGGGCGCGCGCTGCGTACCGCAGGCTGTCAGCATCAGGGCCAGGGCGGCCGCGAGGAGGGTTCTCGGGGTCGTGTGCATATCGCCTCCTATCGTCGCTCGGGGGCTAGTGTCACCAGGCGACACGTTCCGTGCGATGAGGGAAGCCACATCCCAGGTGGGGGCGCGGCGAGCCCCGCGAGCCGGGGCGGGCCGCCCGACGTCCCATACGGGCCCGGGGCCGAGCGGGCCGCCCGACGCGCCGGCCGGGCCGGGGGCTAGGCGGGGTCGCCGTCAGATGAAGGGGATCAGCGTCGCCCAGAGCTCCTGCGGCGGGTCGGTCGAGGTGAGGTGCGCGTGCGAGAAGTCGTCCATCGCGTCGAGCACGACCTCCCACCGGACCCAGTTCCAGCCCGCCTCGAGGCTGACGTCGACGGTGTGGCCCTGCGCCTCGCAGCCGGGGCCGGAAGCCGAG
>DATGNP010000296.1:0-3851 GCA_035306665.1 Trueperaceae bacterium | reverse complement strand
CGCGGTGCGGGCGCGGAACGTCACCTCCGGCCACGCGTCCGACGGTCCGGTCAGGAGCGGCGACGCCTCGTCCTTCAGGTAGCGCGCGAAGAAGGCGAGCGTGAAGGCGTTCGTGAGCGCGAACGCCCGGTAGGGGTCGATGGGTCCGGCCAGGCCCGTCCACCTCACGACCGGCGAGAGGATCGGCGCTCTCACGGCTGCATCCTAGACACGTCCCGAACGTCCCTGGTGGCCCCGTGGCCCGGGAGGGCTTGCATCACCGGGCCCTCGCGTGCTCTACTCCCGTTCATCGCCGAGCGCCCCCAGGGGCGCTGGCGGTGAGGGGCCGAGGCCCCGGGCCGGGGAGACCCGGCGAGCCTGCCGGCCGGGCATGAGGCCGGACTTATCGAGAGCGGCTGAGGGAACTGGCCCGACGACGCCGCAGCAACCAGCCTTCATCTAGGCGGGTGCTAACTCCAGCCGGCGGTGGAAGTCACGATGGCGAGCCGCCGGAGAGATAAGGAGACGGCGTGACCGAAAAGTACGCGAACGACAGGCGAATGCTCAGCGCGGCCTGAGGCCGGCCGCCCCTCACGGGGCGACCCTCAGTGCCGCTGCGAGGTCCGTCCCGCGCCCAACGGCGCGGGCGCGGAGGGCCGTTTGGGCCCTCCGCGGCGCCACAGTCCTTCCCGCACCACGCATTGGAGAACAACAGTGTCCTACCGCTTCGAGACCCTGCAGGTCCACGCCGGCCAGAGCTTCGACCCCGCGACGAAGTCGCGCGCCGTGCCGATCTACCAGACCACCGCCTACGGCTTCGACGACGCCGACCACGCCGCGCGCCTCTTCGCGCTGCAGGAGTTCGGCAACATCTACAGCCGCATCATGAACCCCACGAACGACGTCCTCGAGAAGCGCATCGCGGCGCTCGAGGGCGGCGCGGCGGCGCTCGCCGTCGCCTCCGGTCACGCGGCCGAGTTCCTCACCTTCACCACGCTCGCCGAGGCGGGCGACAACATCGTGGCGTCACCGAACCTCTACGGGGGCAGCCACAACATGCTGTCGGTCACGCTGCGGCGCCTCGGGATCGAAGCGCGGTTCGTGGGCGAGGACGACGACCCCGCGGACTACGCCCGGCTCATCGACGACCGCACGAAGGCCGTCTTCGTCGAGACCATCCCGAACCCCTCCCTTCGCCTGTGCGACCTCGACGCCATCGCGGCCGTGGCCCACGAGCGCGGCGTGGCAGTGGTGGTGGACAACACCACGGCCATGGGCGGCTACCTCTACCGCCCGGTGGACCACGGTGCCGACATCGTCGTGCATTCGGCGACGAAGTGGATCAACGGCCATGGCACCGGCCTAGGGGGTCTGATCGTGGACCTGGGCACGTTCGACTGGGCGAACGGCCGCTACCCCGGGTTCTCCGAGCCCAGCCCCAGCTACCACGGGCTCGTGTTCACCGACGTGTTCGGCAAGGACGGCCCGTTCGGGAACATCGCCTTCGCGATACGCGCCCGCGTCGAGGGCCTCCGCGACCAGGGCCAGGCGCTCTCGCCGCACAACGCCTTCCTGCTGCTTCAGGGCCTCGAGACCTTGAGCCTCAGGGGCGAGCGGCACATCGCGAACACGCGCCGCCTCGTCGAGTGGTTCGGCCAGCAGGAGGGCGTGACGAGCGTGATCTACCCGGAGCTGCCGGACCATCCCAGCTACGAGCGCGCGAAGAAGGACTTCCCGCGGGGTGCCGGGGCGGTGTTCAACTTCGAGCTCGCGGGCGGGGTCGAGGCCGGCAAGGCCTTCCTCGACGCCCTGCAGCTGGCGTCGCGGCTCGTGAACCTCGGCGACGCCAAGACGAGCGTCACGCACCCCGCCAGCACCACCCACTCGCAGCTCGACGAGGCGGGCCTCGCCGCCGCCGGCGTCACTCCCGGCCTGATCCGCGTCTCGCCCGGCATCGAGCACGTCGACGACCTGATCGAGGACTTCTCGCAGGCCCTCGACGCCGCCCGCCGCGCGGCGCGCACCGGCTCGGGAGGGGGTGCCCGGACTGACCGTGCGGCCGACTGAGGCGCCGACGCTCCGCCACGAGACCTGGGGCGAGCACGCAGCGCTCATCGCCAGGCCGGGCGAGGCACGCGACCGCGGCCTGGGGCGCGTGGCGACGCGCATCTTGGACGTCGCCACGCCCGCGGACCCGCTCGAGCTGGACCTGGGGGGCCGGCTCGAGCGGGTGGCCGTGGCGTACGAGGAGTACGGCAGGCCCAACGCCGCCGGCGACAACACCGTCCTCGTCTGCCACGCCCTCACCGGCTCGGCGCACGCCGCCGGGGTGGGGGAGAGGGACGGCGAGCTGGGCTGGTGGGACCCGCTGATCGGCCCCGGGCGGGCGATCGACACCGACAGGTTCCACGTCGTGTGCAGCAACGTGCTGGGCGGCTGCTACGGGACCACCGGCCCCTCGAGCCTCGACCCCGCCACCGGCAGGCCCTACGCCACACGCTTCCCGCGCTACACGGTGCGCGACATGGTCGCCGTCCAGAAGCGGCTCCTCGACCGGCTCGGCGTCCGCTCGCTGCGCGCCGTCGTGGGGGGCTCGATGGGCGGCATGCAGGTCCTGGAGTGGGCCGCGAGCTTCCCCGAGATGGTGCGGTCGATCGTGCCCATCGGCGTCGGCGCCAGGCACTCGGCCTGGGCCATAGGCCTCAACGAGGTCGCGCGCCGCGCGATCACCTCGGACCCCGCCTGGCGCGGCGGGGACTACCGGCCCGACGAGCAGCCGGCCGCCGGCCTCGGTTTGGCTCGGGCCGTGGCGATGCTCAGCTACCGGGCGCACGGCTCGGTCGAGGCGAGGTTCGGCAGGGAGCGATTTGATAATGGTGCGCGTCCGACGCCGGGCGCCCCGGAATCGTTCTGCTCCGGCTTCCAGATCGCCAGCTACCTGGCGTACCAGGGCGAGAAGCTCGTGCGCCGCTTCGACGCCAACACCTACCTCTACCTGACGCTGGCGATGGACGAGCACGACGTCGGCGCGGGGCGCGGCGGGGCGGAGGCGGCGCTGGGGCGCATCGAGATGCCCGCCCTCGTGATCGGCATCGACACCGACGTCCTCTACCCGGAGGGCGAGGTGCGCGAGCTGGCGGCCATGCTGCCCAACGCCACCTACGCGCGCATCGCCTCGCCGCACGGGCACGACGCGTTCCTCATCGAGTTCGACCAGGTGTCCAGGCTGCTTACGAAGTTCCTTACCTAACATCTCCGTGTGAGCGCGCCGTAAGACCGCGCCTGTTACGCTCCGCGACGATGCACGGTTCTTCGGCCGACACGAGGCGTCTCCACCTCGGCTTCACCGTGGTCGAGCTCCTGATCGCCCTCGCGATCATCGGGATCCTCTCCGGCGTCGGCGCCGTAGCGCTCCGCGCGCCCGCCTCGCGGCTGGCCTCCGAGGACTTCCAGGCCCTGCTCCAAGAAGCCCGCATGGAGGCCATCAAGCGCAACCGACCCATCAACGTGTCGCTCGACCTCGATTCCGGCGCCGTCTCGGTGCTGGTCTCCGAGCAGTCCTCTGACATCAGCTGCAAGGGGTCCCAGGCGGAGATCGGACGGCTCGACCTCGACGAGTACCGCGGGCTCGACGTGGCGACGACGATGCTTGACCAGCAGATGCTATGGCTGCCGAACGGCCGCGCGCAGCGCTGCAACGGGGGCCTCATGGCCAGCACCACCACCTTCTCGGCGAACGGCGTCGCCTACGCGGTCGAGGTCTCCGCCGCCGGCCAGGTCCGGGTGGTGCGGAAGTGACGCGCGGGGCGCCCACGCGGCCGGGCCAGACGAGAGAGGCGGGCTTGACGCTCGTCGAGGTCGTTATCGCCGTC
>DATGNP010000295.1:0-20474 GCA_035306665.1 Trueperaceae bacterium | reverse complement strand
TGTAGGTCTCGCCCGTGCGCTCCATGCGCTCGCGCACGCGCAGCTTGAGTGACCGCTGCTTGGTCATCGCAGGCCCATCCCACGGCGCCGTGCTCGCCCGCGCCTCGCCCCGGCAGCCGCGTACGGGTGCTGGGTGTCTGACCTCCCCGCGATGACATGGCGGTCACCTTCGCCCCTCCGGCCTCTTGGCCCGCCGGCGCGCGCGGGGCGCCGGCCGAGGGGTAGGGCGCGCGAGGTCGCCCGTGGCGTCATGCTACCCGGCCCGCGTGGCGGCCGTGTGGGGACACAGGTGGCGGCCGGGTGCGGCGTGCAGGACCGCGGTCGGCCTGGGCGCCTGCACTGGCCGGCGAGGGGAGGCGGTGGTTACAGTGCCCGCCATGCCTCGCGGACCGCGCCTCGTCCAGCTGCCTGCGATCACCGTGGTGGGCCTCCGTGTGACGGCGCCGTTCCGCGAGCTGTTCACGGCTGTCCCCGCCGCCTGGCGAGAGGTGTTCGCGCGTGCGGGCGAGCTCTCGTTCCGCCTCGACGACGGCTTCGTCGACTGCTCGCTCGGCGAGGAGGAGGGCGTCTACACCGAGCTGATCGGGGTGCGCGCTCCCGAGGGCGCACGGCCGCCTGCCGGCTTCGAGGCCGTCGTCCTCGGCGCCGGCACGTACGCGGCGCTGACGCACCCCGGTCCCGTGGCAGGCATCGCCGGCGCCTTCGGCGAGCTGGAGCGGTGGATCGCCGCGCTGCCGCCGGCCGAGGACGGGAGGCGCTTCGTGCACGACGGCGTCAAGCTCGACGTCGGCTACCTGCCGGACGGTTCCGAGGCGGAGCCGGGTGGCGCGGGGCACGTCCTGCACGCGAGGGTGGTGCTGAGATGACCGACCCGGGGACGCGGTCGGGCTTGCCCGCTGACGGGCCACGGCTCGAGGTGTCCGAGGTCGGCGCGGCCACCGTCGCCGAGCTGGCCGGCGGCGTGATCGCGACCGAGCGTGACGCCACCGACGTCGTCGCGAACGCGAGCTTCCTCGGCGCCGACCACGTCCTGCTCCGGGCCGAGCAGCTCGCTCCCGGCTTCGTCGACCTCAGCACCGGCCTGGCCGGGGCCGTCACGCAGAAGTTCGTCAACTACCGCGTGCGGCTCGTGGTGGTCGGAGGCCTGATGGAGGCCGGCAGCGAGAGCTGGCGAGCGTTCGTGCGCGAGAGCAACCGCGGCGGGCACCTGTGGTTCGCGCCCGACCGCGCCGCCGCGCTCGAGCGGATCCGAGCCGGCGGCGCTGCCTGAGCCGTCCTGGGGCGCAGCGGCGCAGAAGCCGTCTAGCTCCGCCCGCTAGTCGATGTCGAACGGCTAGTCGATGTCGAACGGCTCGAGGTCCCGCAGCCTGACGTAGTCGCCGTCGAAGTACGCACGCACGCCGGCGAAGTACTGGGCGTTGGCGGTGTGGACGCGCAGGTACGGGCCGTCGCGCACGAGGAAGAGCCACACGGGCTCCGTGTCGACGCCGACCTCGTACGTGGTCTCGAAGCGGGCCAGGTCGCCGTTGCGGTCCGCGATCCCCTCCAGCCAGCCGGTGTGCGCCGCGGGCGAGCGCACCACGCTCAGCTGGAACCTCAGCCTGCCGTCGTCGAGCTCCCGCACCGCCAGGTGGCCGCCGCGACCGTCGACCCAGAAGCCGTCCCAGCCGCGGCGCCCCGGGCCCTCGTGGTAGGCGATCAGCCCCAGCAAGTACTCCAGGCGCATCTCGGTGGAGGCGGTGCGGTAGTCGAAGTAGTCGGGGGTCTCGCTAACGTCCTCGGAGCCGCCCCAGTGCTGGATCCGGGCGTAGGTTGCGGCCTCGGGGTCTCGGCCCTCGAGCCAGGCCCGTTGGTCGAGGCGCAGGCGCTCGAAGTCGACGGCCGGCAGGACCTCGCGGGCACGGTCGTACGCCAGGTTCAGCGCGGTGTCGGCCGCCTCGAACGCGGTCCTGGCCAGCTCGAGCGCCTCCGCTGCCGCCGCGGCGTCGGCCGGGGCAGCGGCGCCGGCGTCCTGCGCCGACCCGTGGTGCGACAGGACCACCGCCCAGGCCAGCGCGGCGACGAAGGCGAGGGCGCAGCAGCGAGAGGACCGCATGCCTGGAGGGTACCGGGCCGGCGGCGCAGGGTGGAACCCGGGCGCGGGTCGGCGGCCGTCGGCGGCCATGGCGGCTGGCGCCACGGGTACGGTTGGCGGCATGAGCATCGCAGCCGAGGCCCGCTCGCACCTCGACGCCCTGCCGAGCGCGGCCGGCCGGCGGGCCGTCGTGACGGGCGGCAACTCCGGCCTGGGCCTCGAGACGGCGCGGTTCCTCGCCTACAAGGGGGCGGCCGTCGTCATCGCCGCTCGTGACCTGAGCAAGGGCGAGCAGGCCAGGGCCTCCGTGCTGGCCGACGTGCCGGGCGCCGACGTGGAGGTCGTGCGGCTCGACCTCGCCTCGCTGGCGTCGGTCGCGGAGTGCGCCGCCCGCCTGGCGGAGGCGCCGCTCGACGTCGTCGTGTGCAACGCCGGGATCATGGCCCTCGACCGGGCCACGACCGCGGACGGCTTCGAGGCGCAGCTCGGCGTGAACCACCTCGGGCACTTCGCGCTCGTCGGGCACCTGTTCCGGCGGCTGGTGGCGACGCCGGGCGCGCGGGTCGTCGCGGTCACGAGCTCGGCCGCGTACCTGGGGCGGATCGACTTCGACGACCTCATGGCCGAGCGCGGCTACGACAGGTGGCGCGCGTACAACCAGTCGAAGCTGGCGAACGTCCTGTTCGTTCGGGCGCTGGCGCGTCGGTTCGCGGCGGCAGGAGGAGGCGCCACGGCGCACGCGGCGCACCCGGGACTGGTGTTCACGCAGCTCCAGCGACGCCTCCTCGCGACGGCCGAGGACCTCCACTGGCGCGACAGGCTCTTCCTGGGGCGCATCATCCCGACGCTCGGCCAGGGCGTGCAGATGGGCGCGCTGCCGCAGGTGTACGCCGCGCTCTCCGAGCGGGCGGGGAACGGCGACCTGTGGGCGCCCCGCTGGTTCGCGCGCGGTCGGCCGGTGCGGGCGTGGAACCCCAGGGCCGCCCTGGACGTGGCCGTGCAGGAGCGGTTGTGGGCCGCCTCGGAGGAGCTGACCGGCGTCGGCTACGCCCCGGCGGCCGAGGGCGAGGTCGCGAGGTGAGCGGGACGGGCGCGACCCGGTGCCTGTGTAGCCGGTCGCGGCGAGCGTAGGCGCCCGCGGCGGCGCGGGGGCGAACATCTAGGCAGAGATGCGCGGTACCTCGGTCCTATTCCTAGCGGCGGTCCTGGTCCTCGTCTCCTGGGCGACCGCCCAGGACCTGCGACCGGTGTCGCCCCCGTACGGCCCCGTGCCGCTGCTCGACGTCATCGACGGCGACACGGTGGTCCTCGGCTCCAACCTCGGCCCGCGGACCGTGCGGCTGATCGGTATCGACGCCCCCGAGATGAGCGAGGGGCGCCCGGCCCTGGCGGCGCGCGAGGCCCTGGCGGCGCTGCTGCCGCCGGGCAAGCTCGTGTGGGCGGAGCTGGGCGCCGAGAGCGAGGACCGCTACGCGCGGCTGCTGGCCTACCTCTACGTCGAGGACCGGCACGGGGACTGGGACGTCTACGGCCGACGGGCCGTGCAGGTGAACCTCGCGCTGGTGGAGCAGGGCTGGGCCGACACGCTCACGATCCCGCCCAACACGGCCTACGCCGAGCTGTACGCGGCCGCGAAGGCGGAGGCGCAGGCGCGCGGCGTCGGGCTCTGGGCAGAGGCCCAGGACGGCTCGGCGCCGGCCGCCGACAGCTCTGCCGCTGCGGACCTCGGCGCGGCCGGTGCCGCTGTGGGCTCGGGGCGCGCCGGGGATGGCGCGGGCTCGGACGGCGCGGGCTCGGCCGGCGCGGGTGCGGGCGCCGCCGGCGCGGCGGCTGGCGCGGCCGCCGCTAGCGGTGCGGCCGGTGCCCCGGCGCGACCGCGGCTGCACTGCGCGCTGGTCAACCCGTCGACGCCGAACGACGCGGGCGCCGAGTGGGTCTCGGTGTGGCTGGAGGGGCCGACCGACACGACCGGCTACTACCTGTGGGACGAGGGCTCCATGTCGACGTTCCGCCTGCCCAGCGGCGTGCAGCCCGTGGGCGAGCTGCGCGTCACCAACCCAGGCCAGGGCGTGTGGAACAACTCCGGCGACACGATCTACCTGATGCGCGGCGGCGAGGTCGTCGACAGCTGGACCTACGGGCGCGAGTCGGCCGTCGAGGACCGGGTCGCCTGTCGCGACCCCGCCCGCTAGCCCGCGCGCCGCACCCGGGCAGCGACCTAGGTCTCCAGCACCCACACCGACACGGAGCCGGCCTCGCATCCGAAGTCGCCCCAGCCCTCGCCGTCCGTATGGACGGGGTCCTTGACGTGCTCGGTGACGTCGACGTAGCGGGCGTCGGGGGCGCCGGCCCGCATGCGCCTGACGCCGGCGTCGCCGCTCGAGAGCACGACCGCGACCCCGCCGGGACGCTCCTCGTCGCCCGTGCGCACCCAGCCGATGCGGCGCGGGTCCTCGAAGTAGTCGCGCTGCACGCCGTACGCCCGCTCCCGACGGGCCCACATGAGCCTGTCGATGAGCCAGCGATGGCTGGCCATGACGATGCGGTGCGTCTCGCCGTCCTTCTCGCCCTCGTACTCCGCGCCGTCGTAGTCGCCGAGGAACACGACCGGGTAGCCGCCCTCGCGCAGCAGGATCAGCGCGTAGGCGTGCGGCACGAACCACGGCTCGACCACGGCCTCGTTCGTCTGCAGCGGCTGGGTGTCGTGGTTCGTGACGAGCGTTACCGCGCCGGTGGGGTCGTCCTGGACGAGCGTGCCGTCGAAGACGGTGCGCAGGTCGTAGCCCTCGGCGTCACGGCTCGCCTGCACGAGGTTGTCGTGGAGGATCGTGTCGAAGAGCATGATCTGGCCGTCCGTCCGCTCCCGGAAGCGCTCGAGGTCGTCGCGCTCGTACTTCCAGTACTCGCCGACCGCGAACAGGTCCTTGCCGGCGTGCTCCTTGACGTGCGCGAGCCACTCGAGGAAGAAGTCCGGCCTGACGTGCTTGGCGGCGTCGAAGCGGAAGCCGTCGAGGCCCGTCGTCTCGACGTACCACCGGCCCCAGTGCAGCAGCTCGGTGCGGACGTCCTCGCTGTCGATGTCCACGTTGTTGCCGAGCAGGTAGTCGTAGTTGCCGAAGTCGAGGTCGACGTCGTCCTGGAACCTCTTGCCCTCGAACAGGTAGACGGCCTCGAAGCCGGGGTCGTTCTCGTCGAAGTCGGTGGCGTTGAAGTGCCACCAGTGCCACTCGAGCGTGGAGTGCTTCCCACCCCGACCGGGGAACCTGAACACCGTGTAGGCGCGGATCGTCCGCGGCTCGCCGATCGGCCGGTTGCGGTCCTGGGGGTCCATGGGCGTGGCCGTGAACTCCTCGGTGTCGTCGCCGCCGAGCCGGTGGCTGAGCACGATGTCGGCGTAGACCTGCATGCCCGCGTCCTGAGCCGCCGCGATGGCCGCCAGGTACTCGTCCTTCGTGCCGTACTTCGTGCGCACCGAGCCCTTCTGGTCGAACTCGCCCAGGTCGAACAGGTCGTAGACGGCGTAGCCGCGGTCGGAGCCGCCGTCGGCGCCCTTGTAGGCGGGCGGGAGCCACAGGGCCGTGAAGCCGGTCTCCGCCAGCTCGCGGCTGCGCTCGGCGAGCTGGCGCCACAGCGTGCCGTCGGGCGGCAGGTACCAGTGGAAGAACTGCAGCATCACGCCGTTGACGTCGTTCACGCCTCTCCCCCTCCGCCGCGCGCGCCTGGCGGGCGCGGCGCTGCGAGGTCCGTCCGCGTGCGGCGGGGCTCCCAGCGCGGCCGGCGCCGTGTCGGCGCCGCGCGGGTCAGCGGAGGATAGGGCGCTTCGGTGAGAGAGGTCGGAACCGGGCGCCGGCGGTGGGCTAGCGGACCACCCGGCGCCGCGCCGGTTCCGCTCCCCGGTACCGGTCAGCCACTACCGCCGCCGCTCAGCGCCGCAGCTCCGCGAGCAGCCCCAGCATCGCCGCCCCCAGGCGCCGGCTCCCGTCGGGGGTGAACGGCCCCGGAGCGCCGTAGAAGCGGAACGCCTCCTCGACCTCGTAGCCGCCGGCAGCGTACGCGCTCGGGTGCGGGACGTACCCCGGCGCGGCGTTCGCGTTCGAGACGCACACGACGGTCTCCGGCACCGCCGCGGCCAGCTCCAGCGCCTGCTCGACGAACACCTCGCCCGGGAACCACGCGACGCGCAGGTCGCCGAGCGCCCAGCAGACGACGTCCACGGCCGTGACGCCACCCTCGGGCCGCGGGAAGCGGTCGGCCCAGGCCCGGCAGGCCTCGAGCCAACCGCGACGCGCCGGGCTCGGCGGCGGGTCGCCGTCGAGCTCCGCGAGCCATCGCGCCCTGTGCTCGGAGGGGTCCGTGGCGGGCGGGACGAAGGGGAGCAGGGCGACGGTCCGCGCCGCGCGCACCGGGCCGAGCGCGACCGCCCGCGCGTCACCCTCCAGCGCCGCCACGGCCGCCGCCGCGACCGCCTCTCCCACCCTCTGCGCCGCCGCGAACGAGCGCCGGGGCGTCGACGTCAGCTCGAGGCTCGCCTCGGCGCTGTGGCCGGTGTTCACCTGGCCGCTGCAGCCGCCGAGGAACACGGCGTCGGTGCCGGGGAGGCTCGCCTCTAAGGCGTCGACGAGGAACCCCGGGTAGTCGCGCGTGACGAGCAGGTTGTCGGGTCCGAGCACGACCGGGTGGCAGGCGTACCCGACCAGCGCCACGTCGCGTCGGCCCTGGCGCCGCGCCAGCAGCGCCGGCACCCGCGGGTCGATCGGCCCGCCCGGCACGCGGCGGTTGCGCGCCACGTGCGGCTCGCTGCCGACGGCGTACGAGAGCTCGGCGGGGGCGAGGTCCCGCAGGGCGCCGAGCGCCGCCGCCACCGCGCCCGCCACGACGCGGGCACGGGCCTCCTCGCTCACGTCGCCGAGGAACGCGTCCCTGAGGACGGCCGGCCCGCCGTGGGTGTGGGTCGCGGCCACGACCACGTCGTCGGGCGGGACCGGGCTGCGCGCACGAACGCCTGCGACGACCTCGGCGGCGAGGCTCGCGTCGACGCCGATCACGTCGACGACCACGGCCACCACGCTGGACCGGCCGTGGCCGAAGGCCACGGCGCGCGCGGACAAGGGGTCGTGCACGCCGACCGCGGGCTCGGTGCGGGCCGCGAAGCCCGACAGGCGCGTCCCGACAGCGGGCGTGACGTCGCGCGCGGCGTACCCGACAAGTAGTGGTGAGACCTCGCTCAAGCCGAGCCTCCAGATCTGCCGTCCAGGACAGCACCCATCGCGGGCGTTGCCGAGTGGTATCTTATTCTCCGTCTGAAAAGAACTCGCTCGGTTGGGGAGGAGGCGCGTGTCAGACCGTAACGGCGGCGTGCGCGGTTGGGGCCGCGACGCGAACCTCCGTGCGCTCCTCGACCGCCTCGCCGAGGCCGGACCGCGCTCGCGGCGCGACCTCGCGCGGGACCTGGGTCTCTCGCTGGCGTCGGTGAGCCGCATGGCCGAGGCGCTGATGGCGGCCGGGCTCGTCGCCGAGAGCGAGAAGGTCGGCTCGGGGAGGGGACGGCCCCACGCGCTGCTGGCCCTGCGGGGGGAGGCCGCCGTGGTGGTCGGGGTCAGCGTGCGCTCGGTCAGCGTGCGCCTGCGCCTGGCGACCCTGGCCGGCGAAGTGCTCCACGCCGCGAGGGTCGACCGCGTGCAAGGGCCCGCCGAGGACCTGGTGGCCCAGCTCCGCTCGCTCGTCGTCGCCGCGTCGGGGTCGCACGCGGCGGGCAGGCCGGTCGCCGCGGTGGTCGTGGGGATCTCGGGAGCGTGGGACGCCGCGCGCGCCCGCGTGCTGGCGGCGCCGAACCTCCCGACCCTCGAGGGCGTCGACCTCGGCGCGGCCCTGCAGGCCGGCCTCGGCGACCTCGTGCTGGGCGGGAGCGTCGCCCTCGACAACGACGTGAACCTGGCCGCACTCGGCGAGCAGGCCCGCGGCGCCGCCAGGGGCGTCTCGGACTTCTACTACGTCAGCCTGGGCTCGGGCGTGGGCGGCGCGGCCGTGCTCGAGGGGCGCCTGCGCCGCGGCGCCCACGGCCTCACCGGCGAGCTCGGCTACCTGCCCGTGGGGCCCGCGGGGGCGTCGGTGCCGCTCGAGTCCGTGATCGGCCGGAAGCCCCTGGAGCAGTGGGTGCGCGAACGGCGAAGGGCGGCCGCGCCGACGGCCGCGACCGCCGCGGCCGCCCGTCCCGGCGGGCCCACGCTCGCCGGCCGTGGCGCCTCAGCCGGCGCGGTCTCGCCCGACCCGGACCCGGCACACGGCGACGTCTTCGCGCTCCTGGCCTCGGACGACGAGGAGTTCTGCGAGCACGTCGCCGGCCACGTCGCCGTCGCGCTGGCCGGCGTGACGGTGGCGCTCGACCCCGAGCTGATCGTCCTCGGCGGCGGCATGAGCCGCCGCGGCGACGGCTGGACGGAGCGGGTGCGCCGGCACCTGGGCGCCCTCGTGCCCCACGTGCCCGAGGTCGCGGCCTCGCAGCTCGGCCGCGACGCCGCGCTGCTGGGGGCCATCGCCCACGCGACCGAGCTCGGGCGGGCCGCCATGGTCGCCCACCACTTCGCGACGCCCGCGACGTGACGTCGCACTGGAGGTAGTGCCTTGCCGTTCCTCGACGACTACGCCTCTGCCGTCTTCGCGCTCATGCGCCGCTTCCTCGACGAGGAGCGCCCCGCCGTGACCGCCGCCGCCGAGCTGGTGGCCGACGCCGTGGCCGACGACCGCCTCGTGCACGTGTTCGGCACCGGCGGCCACTCGGTCATGGGGGCCGAGGAGGTGTTCTTCCGCGCCGGCGGTCTCGTGGCCGTGAACGCGATCCTCGACGAGGGCGTGATGCTCGGCCACGGCGCGCTGCGCTCGACGAACGTCGAGCGCACGCCCGGCTACGCCCGCGCCGTGCTCGACTACCACCAGGTGGGCGCGGGCGACACGCTGATCGTCGTCAACGCCTACGGCATCAACGCCTGCACGATCGACGCCGCCCTCGTCGCCCGCGAGCGGGGCTGCCGGACGGTCGGCGTGACGTCGGTCGAGCTGCAGCGGGCCCTGCCGCAGGGCCACCCGTCGCGGCACCCGTCCGGCTACGACCTGTGCGACCACGTCGACGTCGTCGTCGACACCAAGGTCCCGATGGGCGACGCGCTGGTGGCGGTCCCGGGCGTCACGCAGCGCGTGGGCGCGAGCTCGACCTTCGCGAACGCCCTGGCGATGAACGCGATCATGGGCACGGCGATCGAGCTCCTCGCCCGGCGGGGCATCGAGCCGCCGATCTGGCAGAGCGCGAACAGCCCCGGCGGCGACGAGGCCAACGCGGCCCACGTCGTCGCCTTCCGCGACCGGATCAAGAAGCTGTAGGGCCCGAGACGAGCGGGACCCGCTTCGCGGCGGGTCCCGCTCGAACGTCCCCCAGCAGGGCGGCCCCAGCGGGGCGGCCTCTACCTGAACAGGTCGGCCATGCTGCGCCTGAGCAGGCGGCTCGCGAAGAACACGAGCAGCAGGGTGATCACGATGACGACGCTGCCGAGCGCCGCGGCCGGCGCCGTGCGGTAGGACGTCAGGTACTCGAAGATCGCTATCGACACCGTCTTCCACTTCCCGGTGAAGAGCATGATCGTGACGCTCAGCTCGCCGATGAGGGTCGAGAAGACGAGGATGCCGCCGGCGAGGATGCCGGGCGCGATGAGCGGGATCGTGACCTTGCGGAGCGTGCCGCCCATCGTGGCGCCCGCGACCACCGACGCCTCCTCGAGCGCCGGGTCGACCTGCCCGATCGACGCCGAGATCGACCGGAACGAGTAGGCCAGCCTGCGGACGAAGTAGGCGAAGATCAGGATCGCCGCCGTGCCGGAGAGCGTCAGCCAGCCGCTGTTGAAGGTCGTGAGGTAGGCGACGCCGGTGACGATGCCGGGCAGCACGAACGGCAGCATCACGGTCAGGTCGATGAGCCACCTGCCGGCGAAGCGCTTGCGCAGCGCCACGTAGGCGGTGATCAGGCCGAACGCCAGCGCCATCGCGGTCGCGGCGCCCGAGAGCGTGAGGCTGTTGACGATCGGCTGCAGCACGTTCGTGAGGACGAGGCGGTAGTTGCCCAGACCGTACTGGGTCGGGAACAGGGTGCCGGCCCAGCGCTCGGCGAAGGACGAGTACACGACGAGGATCTGCGGCAGCAGGGCGACGAGCAGGAGAGCCCACACGTAGACGCTGCCGAGGACGCGGTCGCGCAGCTTCGCGCTCCTGCGGGCGCCGCGGGTCGTGCTCGTGAGGGTCACGAAGCGCTTCTTGCCCGAGAAGCGGCGCACCAGGAGCAGGAAGAGGAGCACCAGGAGCACGTTCACGATCGCTATCGCCGCCGCGCCGTTGAGGTTGAAGAAGCCCTCGACCTGGAAGAGGATCAGGGTCGGCAGCACGTAGTAGTCGCCGCCCAGCACCGAAGGCACGCCGACGTTGCCGAGCGCGCGCACGAACACGACCATCGCGCCCGAGAAGATCGACGGCAGCACCAGCGGGAACGTGACCGTCCGCAGGATCCGCCAGCGGGAGGCGCCCATGATGTTCGCCGCCTCCTCGATGTAGGGGTCGGCCGCCGCCAGGGCGCCCTGCACGATCAGGAACACGAACGGGAAGTACGACAGGGACAGCGCGAGGATGATCCCGAACGGCCCGAAGATGCTCGGTACCTGGAGCCCGAACCACTGGTCGAGGAAGTGGGTGATGATGCCGCGCCGGCCGAGCAGGATCACCCACGAGTAGGCGCCGATGAACGGCGGGGCGATCAGCGGGATCACCGACAGCGACATGATCAGGTTGCGCATGGGGATGTCCACGCGCGCCATCACGTAGGCGGCCGGCAGCGCGATCAACGTGGCGAAGAACGTGCTGCCCAGCGACACGACCAGCGAGTTCGTGAACGCCCGCTGGTACATGGGCGAGCTGAAGAACCGCTCGAAGTTCGTGAAGCTGAGGTTGCGCCAGGAGATCGCCTCGCCCTGGGGCACGAAGCTGCTGAGCAGCGTCGTGACGATGGGGTAGACGAGCAGCAGGAGCATGACCGCGGCCGTGACCGCTCCCACGACCCACGGGGTCCAGTCGCGGGTGGGCTTCCTGCCCCCCAGGCGCTCGCGGCGCGCCGGGACGGCGGCGGAGGGGACGCGGGTGGGGGTCGCCACGTCAGCCCCTGAAGCAGAGCGCGTGCTCTGGCCGCGTGACGAGCCGGACGGTGTCGCCCTCGGCGACGTCGGCAGGCGGGTGCGCCGACTCGACGACGACGGTCCGGGTGGCGTCGTCGCAGTCGATGAAGTAGCGGACGATGCTGCCGAGGAACAGCTCGCGCCTCACGACCCCGACCGGGCCGTCGGCGGCGTCGTGGGGGCGCAGCTCGATGTGCTCGGGCCTGACGGCCAGGACGGCGCGGGTCTCGACGCCGAACTCCTCCCGCTCGGACTCGTCGAGCGGGTGGAAGCGCCCGACGACGACCTCGCGGCCGGAGCGCAGCGCGACCTTGCCGCCCGCGGAGTCGGCGGCGACGACCGTGCAGGGGAAGAAGTTGATCTTCCCGATGAAATCGGCGACGAACAGCGAGGTCGGGTCGCGGTAGATGTCCTGCGGCACCCCGACCTGCATCAGGCGGCCGGCGCGGAACACGCCGATGCGGTCGGAGACCGACATCGCCTCCTCCTGGTCGTGCGTGACGTAGACGGCGAGCACGCCCAGGTCCTTCTGGATGCGCCTGATCTCCTCGCGCATCTGGACGCGCAGCTTGGCGTCGAGGTTCGCCAGGGGCTCGTCGAGGAGGAACATGTCGGGGTCGTAGGCGAGGGCGCGTGCGATCGAGACGCGCTGCTGCTGTCCGCCCGAGAGGTCGGAGGGGTAGCGGCCGTGCAGGCCCTCGAGGCCCAGCGCCGAGAGGAGCTCCATCACGCGGTCCCGCACCTGCTTCGCCGGCACGTGCCGCAGGCGCAGCCCGTAGGCGGCGTTGTCGAACACTGTCATGTGCGGGAACAGCGCGTACGACTGGAACACCATGCCGAGGTTCCGCTCGGCGGAAGGCAGCCGGCTGAGGTCGCGGCCCTTGAACGCGATCGAGCCGGAGGTGACGGTCTCGAGGCCGGCGATCATCCGCAGCGTCGTCGTCTTGCCGCAGCCGGAGGGGCCAAGCAGCGAGAAGAACTCGTCCTCCTCGACCTCGAGGCTTACCTCCCGCACGGCGTGCACGGGGCCCTCGGGGGTGTCGAAGACCTTGGTGAGGTTCTCGATGCGCAGGACGTCGTTCTTCATGCTCCGGGCGGTTCCTTTCTGACGATCAGGACGGTGCGGTCGTCGGCCGACCTGTCACCGTGCGATCCCTTGGTGGAGGCGAACGCGCCGATCCGGTGGGGGTCGGTGCGCTCGACGTGGCGGTGGTGGGCTTCCCAGTGCGCCACGCGGCCGTGGTCGTCGGGGTAGCCGAAGTAGCCGTCGCTGTAGAGCTCGAGCGTAGCGAACTCGCCGTGGCCGCGACGCTGGTCAGATATCAGGGTCGGAGATAGGGGGAAGCCGTCGAGGACGCCGACGTCGAGCCCGGCGCGGCCGAGCCGCGAGGTGCCGCTCGCGTCGGTGCGCCTGAGCGCCGAGACCGCGCGCAGCCCCCCGGCGGCGACGGCGTCGGCGACGTCGGCCGGCCAGGCGGCCATCGCCGGCTCCATGGCGGCGCGGGCCCTGGCGGCGATGGCCGCGTGGACCCGGGGGGCGACGTCGGTGCCCGGGGGCGGGCCTCCCAGCCCGTGGACCGTGTAGGCCCTGGCGACCTCGAGGCGGCGCTCGAGGGTCGCCTCCGGCTCCAGCTCGGCCAGGGCCGCGAACGCCTCGCGTCGCAGCACGCCGAGGGCGCCGTCGAGGACGTTACGGCCCGCGACGACGACCCGCCCGTCGAGGCGGGCGCCGCAGTCGCCGACGCCGATCAGCCTGAGGCCGGCGGCGCCGAAGTGCGCGACGACCAGCGCGGCGGCGAACCTCGCTGTGGGGTCCTCGGCAGCGTGGCGCGCGATGCCGTAGCGCTCGTACGCGTAGGCGATGGCGGCGTTGAGGCGCGCGACGACGACCTCGGCGGGGGCCTCGACCAGCGTGCCGTCGTCGGTGAGCTCCCGCAGCCGCGCCTCGAGCGCCATGCCGGCCAGCACGCCGCCGGTCAGGCCGTCGTAGCGCTGGCCGCTCTTGTCGGTCACGCCGTCGATGACGGCGAACGTCCTGTCGGCGTAGACGACGGCCCTGTCCTCGTTCAGGTCGGGGCGGCCGGGGTCCTTGGCTCGGGTGAAGCTCTCGACGTACACGGGTCTCCGGGGGATGGGTGGCGGCGGCCGGGCGGCCTCGCGGCGGCCGAACGCCGGACGCGCGGGGTCCCGCGGCGGCCGACGGGCGGTCCTCTGGCTGTGTGGCAAGGGCGCCCGCGGCGAGGCCGGGGCGCCCTGGACCTACTGCGGTGTCAGACCGCTGCGACGTGCCTCAGCGGGCCGAGAACAGCTCGTCGAAGCGGCGCAGGTTCTCGTCGCGGGTCGCGGCGGCGAGGTCGGGGTCGTAGGGGAACGTCGGGATCTCGGCCGTCGGCGCGAGGCCCTCGGGAGCGGGCGCGTCGGCGCGGACCGAGCGGCGGAAGTGGCGCGCCGCGATCTCGTGGTTCGCGAGCGACGTCGCCCAGTCCATGAACACGCGGGCGCTCTCGGGGTTGGGGCCGCCGGCGATGATGCCCATCGCGTCGAAGCGCAGGCCGGTGCCCTCGCTGGGGTAGATCGCCGCGACCGGCCAGCCCTCGGCCAGCAGCATCGCGATGTTCGCCTCGCCCGTGATGCCGATCTCGATCTCGCCGCGAGCGACGTTCTCGAACACGAGCTGCGACGAGGACACGAAGGTCGCGTTCCGGACCAGCCCCTCGACGACGTCCCAGTCGTAGAGCTGCAGCATCTGCGCGAGCTGCGCGTAGGCCGAGCCCGACAGCGAGGGGTTCGCCATGATGATCTTGCCCTCGAAGCGCGGGTCGGCGAGGTCGGCCCAGCTCGTGGGGCGCTCGTCCTCGGCCAGGAGGTTCGTGTTCACGACGAAGGCCTGGAGCGGCTGCGAGTAGCCGTAGTAGCGCTTCTCGGGGTGGATGAACACGGGGTCGTACTCGGCGTCGTTGGCGGCCTCGTACGGCTCGAAGAGGTCGATGATCGCCTCGAAGCTCTCGACGCTGGCGCCGAAGAAGATGTCGCCGCGCGGGTTCGCGGCCTCGGCCTCGATGCGCGTCGTGTGCTGACCGACCCCGGCCGAGACGACGGTGACGTTGATCTCGGGGTGGGCCTGGTTGAACGCGGCGACGGTGTCCTCGATCAGCTCCGAGGAGCCCGCGTTGTAGATCACGAGCTCCTGGGCGAGGGCGGCGCCCGCCAGGGCTAGGGTTGCGAGCAGGACCAGCTTCCGGATCATCGCTACCTCCTGAGGTACACGCCGGCCGAGGACCGGGTGAGGGCCGTGTGCGGTCGCCGGGCTCTGTTCGCCCTCGGCCTGGCCCTCATTCTTCTCAGTGCGAAAAAAAGCGTATCACCGGCCCCAAAACGCGTCAATGCGCGGGCCTGGAGCGATGGTTCATGAAGGTGGCGCGGCGTGCGCGCGGTCTCCTACCGGCGCTGGCGTCGCCGCGGTCTCCCGCCAGCGCGGGCGTCCTTGCGGTCTCCTACCAGCGCTGGCGTCCCCACGGTCTCCTACCAGCGCACCTCGGCCGCGCGCATCCCGTCGAGCGTCGCGTTCACGCCGTCGGGCCGGTGGGTGAGCACGAGCGGCGTGGAGCCCGGCGGCGCGACCTGGTCGGACGCCCACCACGGCTCGGCCGGGAGCCCGAGCGCGGCGCCCAGGTCGATGCGGTCGCTGGTGCCCGCCTGCGTGGTGAGGGTCAGCCACGGCCCGTCGACCTCGACCGTGTACCACGGCCGCCCCTGCGCGTCGTGGAGCAGCCAGCGCCCCTCGTCCATGCGGGTCAGCAGGAACCGCGTGGCGTCGGCGGAGATGCCCACGCCCTCGACGACGTAGCTGTCGAGCGTGACGGTCTGGGCGCCGTCGGGCGCCATGTTCAGGGAGATCACGACGAAGATCGCCAGGAGCGGACCCACCGCTCACCTCCGGCCGGGCGCCGAAGCCTCAGGCGACCGGGACAGCATAGTAACGGGAGACACTCTCGAGGGCGGCGGGGCGCTCACGGCCTCCGAGCGGCTGGGCGCCGGGCTGCGCGGCCGCCGACGACGGGCCACGCCGAGCCCGCGCGCAGTCCTACCGCTCGCCTCGTCCTCGCCGCGCCGCGTCCTCCTCGGCCTCGGCCAGCGCAGCCGCGAGCAGCGCGCGGGCCGCCCACTGCTTGACGCGGACGGCCTCCTCGGTGCTCAGGCCCACGATGTCCTTCGTGACGAGGACGCTCTCGAGGCCCACGCACATGGCGAGGGCGGCCACGAGCCGCTCGGTGCGCTCGGCGCCGAGCCGGCCTGCGACCGGCCTCACGGCCTCGGCCAGGTAGCGGAGGCGGTTCCCGGGGCGCCGCGTGCCCGGCGCGCCCTCGTCCTCGTCCCTGGCGATCATGGCGCGGATCGCGGTGCGGAAGGCGCCTTCGTTCTGCGTGACGAGGTCGTGGTCGGCGCGCACGACGGCGGCGAGGCGCTCCTCAGCCGACGCGCCCTCGCGCGCGGCCGCGTAGACCGACCTGAGGCCGTCGCCGACGGCCTGGTCGAGCAGGACCTCGGCCACGAGGGCGTCCTGGTTCGGGAAGTAGCGGTAGGCGGTCGCGCGGGACACCTCGGCCCGCTCGGCGACCTCGGCGACCGTCGGCACGTGTCCCTCCGCGAGCAGCTCCGCCGCCGCGGTCTTGAGCGCGTCCCGCGTGCGCTGCTTCTGCCTCCTCCTGCCGTACGACTCGTACCTTCCCATGCGGCCTCCGTCTAGAAGGTTGACACGGTCGAGGGACCACCTATAATGAGACTCAGTCTCATCATGAGGCAGAGTACCACGAGTTCGAGAGGGGGTTGGTCACGATGGTCGACGAGCGCCACGCAGACGACCACGAGCCGCCGTCCGCCGGTGGCCAGGGCGAGGAGGCCGTCGGCCGGCGGCGGGTGATCAAGGGCCTCGTCGCCGCGGCAGCCGCGGCCGTGCTGGGGCGGACCTTCGCGGGGGCGGCCACGCGCGAGGGCGGCTCGCCGGACCGGCTTGGCGAGGGCCCTCGGGGAGGAGACGAGATGGCACAGGCCACGAGCGCGTTCCACGTCGTCGGCGAGGACGACGCCACGGCGATCTGGTTCCTGGGGACCCTCGCCCTCATCAAGGGGCACGGGGCCGGGAGCGGCGGCGTGTTCGGCGTCGTCGAGTTCACCCACCCCCCGGGCTTCGCCACCCCGCTCCACGTCCACAACAACGAGGACGAGGCGTTCTACGTCCTCGACGGGGCGATCCGCGGCGTCTGCGACGGGCGGGAGTGGTCGGCCTCGCGCGGCGGCTTCGTCTGGCTGCCCAGGGGGAGCCGGCACGGCTACCGGGTCGAGGGTGACGAGCCCGTGCGCACGCTCGTGTTCAGTATCCCGGCCGGGTTCGAGCGGTTCGTCATCGAGGCGGGTGAGCCGGCTCTGGCCCGTACGCTCCCTCCGCCGTCCGAGCCCGACCTCGAGAAGCTGGGCGCCGCGGCCGCGAGGTACGGGCAGGAGATCCTCGGGCCCCTGCCGCTCTAGAGGGGCGCTACCGGTGCCGAGCCCGCGCCGACGGCGGGCTCGGCACCGCTCCTTCCGCGGCCCGGTAGTCACCGGGGTTGACGGGGCCGGTCCTCGCCCCTACACTGAACCGAATGGTTCAGTATCCCGCACCGGTCCACGAGACGTTCGCGGCCCTCGCCGACCCCACGCGCATCGGGTTCCTCGAGAGGCTCAGGCGCGGCGAGGCCACGATCAGCCAGCTCGCCGAGCAGGCGGGCATCACGCTGACCGGCGCCAAGAAGCACGTGACCGTCCTCGAGTCCGCCGGGCTCGTGACGACCCGCAAGGAAGGCAGGTCGCGGGTCTGCGCGCTGGGACCGAACCGCTTGGAGGAGGAGGCCGCCTGGATCGCCGACTACCGACGCGTACTCGAGGAGCGCTTCGACCACCTCGGCAAGCTGCTCGACCGCCTCAAGGAGGAAGCATGACGAGCAAGGCAACGGCCTACAAGCACACCCTGACACCCGTCGACGACCGCACGATCCGCGTGGAGCGCGTCTTCGACGCCCCGCGCGACCTCGTCTGGCGCGCCTACTCCGAGCCGGAGCTGCTCAAGCAGTGGTGGGGCCGCGGGAACAGGGTGGACGTCGAGCGCTACGAGTTCGAGAGGGGCGGGCACTGGCGCGTCGTCGAGCACTGGGACGGCGGGAGCGCCGGCTTCGAGGGCCGCTTCCGCGAGATCGAGCCCAAGACGCTGATCTCCCAGACGTTCGAGTGGGACGGCGCCCCCGGCCACCCGTCGGTCGACACGACCGAGTTCAGTGACGAGGACGGCGGCCGCGCCACCAGGATCGTCGTGACCTCGCGCGCGTTCGACGAGCAGGACGCCGCGGCGATGGCCCAGGCCGGCGCCGAGTCGGGCATGGCGCAGAGCTACGCGGCTCTGGACGCGCTCCTGGAGAGGCTGCAGGGGGAGCGGTAGCCGGCGACGACGCGGTCGGCGGCCCGGCCCACCCCGCGGTGGGCCGGGCCGCACGTCGTCAAACGGCCGCGCATCGTGTACCTTCAGCGCACATCCTCTTACTCACGGCGTTCGCCTCGCTTCCGCTCGACCCGCTTCCTGCAGCGATCAAGGTCAAGGGGGGCGGAAGGGGTGGCGCATGGCGAACGAGCTGAAGGACCTGGCGCTCCGTCTCGAGAACCTCGAGAAGCAGGTGGAGACCGTCGCGCGGCGGCCGTCAGCCCAAGACCTCTCGGCGGAGGACCTCAAGGCCTACGTCAAGGTCCAAGAGGTCCTGATGGGCACGTGCGGGATCAACGAGACCAGCCCGTGCATCGTCACCTGCCGCATCTGCCAGCTGTGCACGGTCTGTCAGACCTGCTACGTCTGCCGCGTGTGCAACGTGTGCCAGGTCTGCCAGGTGTGCCAGGTGTGCCAGGTATGCCGCATCTGCGACGTCGAGTGCACCTCCGGCCCGTGCACCGTGAGCCCCGGGACCTTCGGCGGCGCCGGGCGGTTCGGCGGGCTCGGTGGTGGGTGAGCGCGACCCGCTCCGGGTCGCCGACCGCTGACGCGTCCGACCCTCGGGCACGCCTCCCGGGTCGGTAGGGGGACGGCGCGATGGGCGAAGGGCCGTTCCGCCTCGCCGACGGGATCGAGGTCGTACGGGTCTCCGAGGAGAGGTTCATGCTCCGGTCGGACTACCTCGCGCTCGAGATGAGCGGCGAGGCCGCGGCCCTGTTCGCCGAGCGCGTGCTGACGCGCCTGCGCCAGCCGCACCGGCTCGAGGACGTGCTGCGCCTGCTCCCGGGCTTCTCGCCCGCGAGCGTCGCCGGCGAGCTCGAGCGCCTCGTGGCCGAGGGCGTGCTCGTCCGCGACGCCGCGGTGGACGTCGGCGAGCGATCCGGCTTCGCGAACCTGCTGGCCGGCATGCGCTTCGACGCCCAGCAGGTGCTCGGCGACCTCGGCCGCAGGCGGGTGGCCGTCTTCGGCCTCGAGGCCCACGGCGCCCTCGTCGCCGAGGTCCTGGCCCGCGCGGGGGTGGGCGAGCTGGTGCTGGTCGACCCCTTCCCCGCCTCGGGAGGAGGCGCTGCCTCCAACGGCGACGCGGGCGGAGGCAGGAGGGCCGCCGCCTCGGGAGGAGGCGCCCGCGAGGACGGGGTGGCCGCGGCCCTGGCGGGCATGGGGACGGGCACGAAGGTCACGACCGCCGGCGCCACCGAGCTCTCCCGCGAGAGGGTCTCCGAGATCGCGCGCGACTGCGACCTGCTCATCGGCACGTTCGACAGGGGGTTCTCCGCCGCCCAGCACTGGATCAACCGGGCCGCGTTCGAGACGGACACGCCGGCCCTGTTCGGCGAGGTCCGCGCGGCCACGAGCTTCGCGGGCCCATTGGTGATGCCCGGGGCCAGCGCGTGCTGGATGTGCTACCGCATGCGCAGCCTGGCCGCCGAGGCCGACTTCGAGCTCGCGATGGCCTACGAGGAGCACCTCGACGGCCAGCGCGCGCCGCGGGCCGAGGCGCGAGGCTTCCTCCCGGGGGTGCCCGAGCTGCTCGCCTCGCTCCTCGGGCTCGAGGCCGTCCGCCTCCTCGCCGGCGTCGCGCCGCCGACCCTGGTCGACCAGGTGGTGGAGCACGACGCGTTCACCGGGGCGTCCGCTACGCACGCCGTCGTCCCCAAGCCCGACTGTCCCGTGTGCGGAAAGAAGAACCCGGAGCGCGACCTCCCGACGCTGGCTGAGCTCGCGAGGGACGCCGGTGTGCCTGGCGACCTCGCCGCCCTCCGGGAGCGGCTCGTCAGCCGTCGCACCGGCGTGGTCACGGAGCTGCAGGCGGTCAAGAAGGACGTCGGCGAGCCCGCCAAGCCGTACGTCTGGCGCGCCAAGGTCTCGAACCACCGGTTCCTCGCCGACCACGCCGACGAGCACGCGGTGTGCTCGGGGAAGGGGATGTCGGTCCTGGCCGCGCAGGTGTCGTGCCTCGGCGAGGCCGTCGAGCGCTACTCGGGCGCCTACTGGCAGCCGTCGGAGCTCACGTACGCCAGGGCGGACGACCTCCCCGGGACCGTGCTCGACCCGTCGCGGCTGGTCCTCTACCTGCCGGAGCAGTACGAGACCCTGCGGTACGCGCCTTACTCCCGCTCCAGCCGCCTCGGGTGGATGAGGGCGCGCTCCCTGACCACCGACGACGAGGTGTGGGTCCCGGCCATCGCCGCGCTCATGGACTACGCCGTGGCGAGTCACGAGGAGCTGCTCTTCCCGCCGACCTCGAACGGCCTCGCCGCCGGCCCCAGCCTGGCGGCGGCCGTGCTGGGGGCCGTCTACGAGGTGCTCGAGCGCGACGCGTTCCTTATCGCCTGGCTCAACCGCCTCCCCGGCCGCGCCTACCCCGCGCTGGAGCACCCCGACGAGGACGTCCGCGACCTGGCCGCCGCCTACGTGCGTCGCGGGGTGCGGCTGGAGCTGGTCCGGGTGCCGACGGACCACCCCGTGACCGTCTTCGTCGGGCTCGCCCTCCAGGAGGAGGGCGAGGGCCCGGCCGCCACGGTGGGGCTGGGCGCCGACCTCGACCCCGTCGCCGCCGCGCGCCAGGCCGCGATAGAGGTGGCGCAGGTCCGCCCAGGCCTGAGGCAGAGCTGCCGCGGCGCGGCCGCCGAGCGGATGCGCGAGCTCGCGGCCGACCCGCTGGGCGTCGCGACCCTCGACG
>DATGNP010000294.1:0-26929 GCA_035306665.1 Trueperaceae bacterium | reverse complement strand
CTTCACCGAGGGCAGCGCTTCCGCCGAGGTGCAGGTCAGGACCAAGGACGGTCGGCTCCTGCCGTACTTCATCAGCGCCACGCGCGTAGAGCGCCAGGGCGAGAGGTTCCTCGTCGGCACCGGGATCGACCGCTCCGACATCGACGCCGCCAGGGCCGACATCGCCGGGCTGAACGTCGCCTTGGGCGAGAGGGTCGCGCGGCTGACCGCGCTGCGCGAGATCGACCGCGCCATCATCGGCTCGCTCGACATCGACCTGACCCTCGACGTCATGCTCGAGCAGGTGACGGGCCGGCTGGGAGTGGGCGCCGCGCGCATCCTGCTCTACGACGAGGCCGAGCAGGCGCTGCGCTTCGGCGCCAGCCGGGGCCTGCCGACCGCCGGCGCGCGCGGCCTGCGGGTGGGCCTGGGGGAGGGGCCGAGCGGCGCCGTGGCGCGCGACCGCCGGCGCGCCGTCGTCACCGACCGCGACGTCATCGCGGCCCACCTGGCCGCCACCGGCGGCGGCGCGGCGACCTACTCCGCCTACGTCGGGGTGCCGCTCGTCGCCAAGGGCAGGCTCCAGGGCGTCCTCGAGGTCTTCCACGACGCGCCCGTCCCCGACGCCGACGACTGGCACGACTTCCTCGACGCGCTGGCCATGCAGGCCGCCATCGGCGTCTCGAACGCGCGCCTCTTCGAGGAGCTCGAGCGCTCGAACGTCGAGCTGCGCCTGGCCTACGACACGACGATCGAGGGCTGGGCGCGCGCGCTCGACCTCAGGGACGAGGAGACCGAGGGCCACAGCCGCCGCGTCACCGAGCTGGCGGTGCAGCTCGCGGCGCGGCTCGGGCTCAAGGGCGAGGAGCTCGTGCTCGTCAGGCGCGGGGCGCTGCTCCACGACATCGGCAAGATGGGCGTGCCCGACCGCATCCTCCTGAAGCCGGGCAAGCTCGACCCCGACGAGTGGGAGGTCATGAAGAGCCACACGACCCTGGCCCGCGACATGCTCCACGGCATCCCCTTCCTGCGCTCGGCGCTCGACATCCCGTACGCCCACCACGAGCGTTGGGACGGCACCGGCTACCCGCGCGGGCTCCGGGGCGAGGAGATCCCCCTGGCCGCGCGCCTGTTCGCCGTGGTCGACGTGTACGACGCGCTCACCTCCGACAGGCCCTACCGGGCCGCGTGGCCGCGGGCGCGGGCCCTCGAGTACATCAGGGACAGCGCCGGCTCCCACTTCGACCCCCGGATCGTCGACGTCTTCCTCGAGATGCTCGAGGAGCGGGAGGCCGTGCGCTCCACGAGCCCCGGCCGCGACGTCCCGCGACGCGCAGCGCGGGAGCGGCGCTCCGGCACCAAGGGCCGCGGGGACGCCGAGGGCGACTGAGCCGACCGGTCGCCCGAGCGCTCAGGCGCGCACGTCGGGGCTCCGCCGGAGCCGGTTCCCCAGCGCCCACGCGGCCGCGACGGCCAGCAGGCCCGCCGACACCGCGGCGGTCACCGACACGGTCCCGGACTCGCCGGCCCGCGCGGCCGCCACGCCTACCAGCCCCCAGCCCACGACCAGCGCGTACGCAGCGTCCCGCCGCGTGAGGGTGGCCGCGAGGCCCAGCGCGCCCGCTGCCGCCACGACGGCGACGGTGACGGCCACGGCGTAGCGGCCGCCGTCGACACCCTGGCTCACCAGGAAGATCGCGGTGTTCGCGATCGTCGCGACCGAGATCCAGCCGAGGTAGACGCTGAACGGGGCGTCGACGAGCCACCTCTGCGTGCGGGACGCGGGGGCGCGCCGGGCGTCGAGGCGGACGCTGACGGCCACCAGCGTGCCGAGCAGGGCGAGCATCACGACCTCGCTCACGGCGATGCGGTCGGCGTGCCACGCCACCAGCCACCCCACGTTGAGCAGGCAGCTCAGGACGAACAGGGGCCGGACGCGCGCCAGGCGGGGGTCGCCTCGCTGGGCGGGCAGCGCCTGGTAGACGGCGAACGCGCCCAGGAGCAGGTAGATGACGCCCCACACGGCGAAGGTGAAGGGGGCGGGCGTGAACAGCGTCGGGTAGCGTCGGGAGACCTCGGCAGTCGAGTTCCCGAACAGCGGCAGCGCGTTGGCGAGACCGTTCATGCCCACCATGACCAGGTAGGCGACGACCCCCAGCAGGGGCCAGGGACCCGGGGTCGTGTCGTCGTCGCGGCGCGCGGCGCGTGCCGTGAGGCGCGCGTGGCCTTGGGCGGTCCCGGCCCCGTCGGCCGCGCGGGCCACGGCGTACCCGGCGACGTCCTGCGTCGAGGTGCGATCGGCTCTCATGAGCCATGCTCCCCGCCGCCAGATGACCCGGATGTGGCGCGGACCGTCGTTCGTGAGGGATGGTGGGCGGTGAGGGACTCGAACCCCCGACCCTTCGCGTGTAAGGCGAACGCTCTCCCGCTGAGCTAACCGCCCGGGCGGCCGGGCCATTCTAGCGTGCCGGGCCGCTCTCCAGTGGAAGGCGGGCGGGGCTCCCGCCGGCCCGTCAGCGCGACCTTTCCACCCACACCACGCGACCTGCCCCCGCGCACCGCGCGACCCGGCCACGCGCACCGAGCGTAAGCTTGGGCCACTTGCGAGTCCCGGAGGAGGGTGAGCGACCCATGGCCTACCTGACCCAGGCGCCCGCGTCCCGCGGCGCCGAGCCCGCGTGGCTGCCGTGAGCCGGGCGCGCATGGGCAACCTCGTGTCGTTCATGAGCGCGAACTTCGTCGCCCGGCAGCTCGGCTACCGCATGACCGAGGGGTGGAGCCAGGGAGACGAGGCCACGAGCCGGCACTTCCGGCCGCCGGCGACGTTCCGCGAGCGCTTCGAGGCGGTCGTGCGCGACGTCGCCGCCCTCGGCTTCCGCGCGATGGACGTGTGGACGGCGCACCTCTCGCCGCGGTGGGCGACGCCGGAGCACCTCGTCGCCGCCAGGGACGTGCTCGACCACCACGGGCTCAGCGTCCCCAGCATCGCCGGGTCGTTCGGGGCCGACCGCGCCGAGTTCGACGCGGCCTGCCGCGTCGCCGAGGCGCTGGGCGCGCCGGTCCTCGGCGGCTCCACGCCCCTGCTGTCCAGCGACCGCGAGCACGTGCTGGCGAGCCTCCGGGCGGGCGGCCTCAGGCTGGGTCTCGAGAACCACCCGGAGAGGACCCCGGACGAGCTGCGCGCCAAGCTCGGCGAGCCCGACGACGCCCTGGGGGTGACGCTCGACACCGGCTGGTTCGCGACGCACGGCTACGACGCCGCGCGGGCGGTGCGCGAGCTCGCCGACGTGCTGGTGCACGTGCACCTCAAGGACGTCCTGGCCGCGGGGGCGCACGACACCTGCCGCTACGGCGCGGGCGTCGTGCCGCTGTCGGGGGTCCTGGCCGCGCTGCGCGAGGTCGACTACGCGGGCGCGATCTCCCTCGAGCACGAGCCCGAGACGTTCGACCCCACCGAGGACGTCGCCGCGAGCAAGGCCTGGCTGGAGCGCGAGATGGGCGTGGCCGCGTGAGGGCGTCACCGGCGGACGGGCGCGTGCGCGTAGCGATCGCCGGCTGCGGGAACATCGCCGGCCCCTACGCCGCGACCCTCGTCGCGTACCCCGAGACACGGCTCGTCGGCGTCGCCGACCTCGACCCGGCACGCGCCCGGGCGCTCGCGGACGCGCACGACTGCCGCGCCTACGAGAGCCTCGAGGCCCTCCTCGCCGACCCAGAGGTCGACGTCGTCGTCAACCTCACCGTCCACACCGCGCACTTCGCGGTCACGAAGGCGGCGCTGGGAGCCGGCAAGCACGTCTACAGCGAGAAGCCCCTGGCGCTCACGCCCGGCGAGGCGCGGGAGCTGGTGGCGCTGGCATCCGCGCGCGGCCTGCGCCTCGCCTGCTCGCCCTTCACTTTCCTCGGGGCGGCGCAGCAGGCGGCGTGGGGCGCGGTGCTGTCGGGGCGCCTCGGCACCGTGCGCCTCGCCTACGCCGAGGTCAACTGGGGCCGGATCGAGTCGTGGCACCCTGACCCCGAGGCGTTCTACGCCGTCGGCGCGCTGTGGGACGTCGGCGTCTACCCGCTCGCGCTGCTGACGGCGATGTTCGGACCCGCCAGGCGCGTGAGCGCGTACGGGCGCGTCCTGAAGCCCGAGCGCCGGACGAGGGACGGCGCGGCGTTCACCGTCGCGACGCCCGACTTCGTCACCGCCGCCGTCGAGCTCGAGGGCGGCGTGCTGGTGAGGCTGACCACGAACTTCTACGTGGGCCACCACGGCAAGCAGCGCGGCGTCGAGCTCCACGGCGACCTCGGCTCTCTCTACCTCGCCAGCTGGCAGGAGCCGAACAGCGCCGTCGAGGTCGCGGAGTTCGGGGGCGCGTACGAGCCCCTCGGCGACTTCTCCGGCGAGCGCATGCGCTGGGGCGACGGCGTCCGCGAGCTGGCGCTCGCGCTGCTGGAGGGCCGCCCGCACCGCGTGACCGGCGAGCACGCGGCCCACGTCGTCGACGTGCTGCACGCGGTCGCGACCGCGCTGGCCGAGGGCAGGGTCGTGGACGTCGCCTCGAGCTTCGCGCCGCCCGCCCCGCCCGAGCCCGCGGCCGCGTGAGGCCGCCCTCCAGGAAGAGGCGGCGCGAGCGGCGCGGGCGACGAGGGGCCTCTGGTCCCTGGAGCCGGTACCCGAGCGGCGCCGGTGTGCCGCGAGCGCGGCAAGCGAAGAGGCGCCCGCGAACGGGCGCCTCTCCTTGGTGACCCCTACGGGATTCGAACCCGTGCCGCCACCTTGAAAGGGTGGTGACCTGACCGCTAGTCGAAGGGGCCTCGCCTGCGCGGTTGCGCCCCGAGCACGTCTCGCGAGCGCGTCAGCGATTGTACAGCACCGACGCCGCCAGCGGTCAACCGGGGCGGACGGCGAGCGGGACATGGAGCCGCGGCCGAGCGCCGCCGCGAGCGGGCGGCGCGGGTGGTGGGTCGCCCGGGACTCGAACCCGGAACCCGCTGGTTAAAAGCCAGCTGCTCTACCGATTGAGCTAACGACCCCGGTCTCGCGGCGCGGCCGGACGCGGCCCGGACGCCCGGGCCGCGCCCATCTTACCGCGCGCCCGCCGCTCGCCCGCGGCCGCGCGAGGCCGGCCTGGACGGCGTCGCCGGGCGCCTCCGGCGGGGCCGACGGCCGGTTCCCCAATGGGGACCGGCCGCCTTGTGACGCCAGGTGCGCGTTGCTAGACTTACGACAGCCGAGTTCGTGAAATCGCGCACGAGAAGGCGTGAGAAGCCTGAGCGCGAGCCACGGCTCACCAGGCAGGGCGGCGCCACCCCAGTGGGGCACCGCGGCGCTTATCAGGAAGGAGCGCACGTGTACGCCGAGCTGCTGATGATGTTCCTCGCCGCCGGCCTGATCGCGGCCCTGGCCCTCGTGGTCAGCGCCGCCGTCGGCCCGAAGCGCGCCACGGAGACGACCCTCTCGCCCTACGAGTCGGGGATCCCGGCCGTGGGCACAGCGCGGGAGCGCTTCCCGGTGCACTTCTACCTGGTGGCGATGATGTTCATCATCTTCGACGTCGAGACGGCGTTCTTCTACCCTCTCGCCGTCAAGTTCAACGCCGCGCCGCAGTTCCTGCTGGCCAACGCGGTTCTCTTCGTCCTGCTGCTGGCGGTCGGCTTCGTTTACCTGCTGCGCAAGGGCGTCTTCGACTGGAAGTGACGATGGGACTCAGGGACCTGTTCGAGAAGGACGTCCAGGAGCTGGAGGCCGAGGGCATCCTGTTCACGACGCTGCAGAACCTCGTCAAGTGGGGGCGCAGCAACAGCATGTGGCCGGTGACGTTCGGCCTGGCCTGCTGCGCCATCGAGATGATGGCCGCGACGAACTCCCGCAACGACATGGCGCGCTTCGGATCCGAGGTCTTCCGGGCCAGCCCGCGGCAGGCGGACGTCATGATCGTCGCCGGTCGCCTGAGCAAGAAGATGGCGCCCGTCATGCGGCGCGTCTACGAGCAGATGCCCGACCCCAAGTGGGTCATCAGCATGGGCGCCTGCGCCTCCTCCGGCGGCATGTTCAACAACTACGCGATCGTCCAGAACGTCGACTCGGTCGTGCCCGTCGACATCTACGTGCCCGGCTGCCCGCCGCGCCCCGAGGCCCTGATCTACGCCGTGCAGCAGCTGCAGAAGAAGGTCAGGGGCGAGGCGTTCGACGAGCGCGGCGTGTCCCTGCCGATGGTCGAGGGCTGGTCACGGTCGTGAGCCGCGTCTACTACACGCCGCATCGTCCCGCCGACGCCGCGGCCCTGACGCGGGCGGCGCTGGAGGCGCTCGTGGAGCTCGGCGGCAGGGTGAGCGAGTTCAAGGGCATGATCAGCGTCACCCTCGACAGGTCCGCGATCATCGACGGCCTGAGGCGCGTCAAGGAGCTCGGCTTCGAGATGCTCACCGACGTGCACGGCATGGACTACCTGACCTACCCCGGCCACCAGGGCAAGCGGTTCTCGGTCGTCTACAACGTGCACGACCTCAGCGGGGCGGCGCGCCTGTTCCTGCGCGTGGACCTCGACGACGGCGAGTCGCTGCCGACCTGCACGCACCTGTGGCCGGGCGCGAACTTCCTCGAGCGCGAGTGCTTCGACATGATGGGCGTCGTCTTCGACGGCCACCCCGACCTGCGCAAGCTCCTCACGCCCGAGGACCTCGACGGGCACCCGCACCGCAAGGACTTCCCGCTGGGCGAGACGCCCACGCTCTTCAACGACGGCCGGTTCCTCGACCCGCCCTCGTTCCGCGCCGGCCTCACGGGCAGGGACCCGGGGCTGACCGGCTGGAAGGGCGGCGCCCGCGCCGGCGTGCGCTCCGTCCAGGAGCCCCAGCCGCGCTCGCGCCTGACGAGCAACCTCGACGCCGAGGAGGCGGGTGAGAGCTGATGGCGACGAAGCTGCCCGAGGCCCGCGCGACCAGGGACGAGAACCTCGGCGCGTTCGAGACGAAGCGGATGCGCATCAACGTCGGGCCGCAGCATCCGAGCACGCACGGCGTGCTCCGGCTCGTCGTCGACCTCGAGGGCGAGCGCATCGTCTCGCTGAAGCCCTACATCGGGTACCTGCACACGGGCTTCGAGAAGACGATGGAGAACCGCACGTACCAGCAGTGCGTGACCTACGCGAACCGGATGGACTACGTCAACGGCTTCGCTCACGACCTGGCGTACGTGCTCGCCGCCGAGAAGCTCCTCGACGCCCGCGTGCCGGTGCGCGCCCAGAGGGTCCGCGTGATCCTGGTCGAGCTCAACCGCATCGCGAGCCACCTCGTCTTCTTCGGCACCACGCTGCTCGACATGGGCGCGCTGACGCCGTTCTTCTACTGCATGCGCGAGCGCGAGAAGATCCTCGACATCTTCGAGGCCGTCTCGGGCGTGCGCATGAACTACGGCTACTTCCGCGTCGGCGGCCTCTACCGCGACGTGCCCGAGAACTTCGAGCCGATGGTGCGACAGTTCGTCAAGGAGTTCCCCGACTACCTCGACCAGTACAAGGACCTGTTCATGGGGAACGACATCCTGGAGGCGAGGACGCGCGGCGTGGCCGTGCTCACGCGCCAGCAGGCGCTCGACTGGTGCCTCACCGGGCCGTCGCTGCGGGCAAGCGGCGTGCCCCTCGACTTCAGGAAGGCCGCGCCGTACTCCGGGTACCAGGACTACGACTTCGACGTCCCCTGCTACGACGACGGCGACATCTGGGCGCGGATGCAGGTGCGCATGGACGAGATGCACGAGAGCCTGCGCATCGTCGCCCAGGCGATCGACATGCTCGAGCCCGGGCCCACGATCGACCCCGACAGGCGCATCAGCCTCCCGCCGCGGCACGAGCTCGAGAACTCGATGGAGGCCGTGATCTTCCACTTCAAGCTCGTGACCGAGGGCTTCCACCCGCCCAAGGGCGAGGTCTACGTGCCGACCGAGAGCGCCCGCGGGGAGCTCGGCTACTACATCGCCAGCGACGGCGGCTCGATGCCGTACCGCGTCAAGGTCAGGGCGCCGAGCCTGGCGAACCTGCAGTCGCTCGAGGTGTCGAGCCGGGGCGGGCTCTTCGCCGACATGGTCATCAACATCGCGAGCTTCGACCCGGTGCTAGGAGACGTCGACAAGTGATCGAGCTCAAGACCGTCACGCCCTTCTTCGCCGACAAGCAGGAGCGCCTGCAGGAGATCCTCGGCCGCTACCCGGAGGAGGGCAGGCGCAGCGCGCTGATGCCGCTCCTGTGGGAGGTCCAGAGCGCCGAGCGGCACGTCTCCGAGGCCCGGCAGCACGAGATCGCCGAGATCCTCGGCATCACGGTCACCGAGGTCAAGGGCGTCATGAGCTTCTACTCGACCTACCACGAGTACCCGGTGGGCAGGTACCACCTGGGCGTGTGCGCCACGCTCTCGTGCGCGCTGATGGGCGCCGACGAGCTCTACGACCACCTCGTCGACGAGCTCGGCATCGTCAACGGCGAGGTCGACGCCGAGGGCCGCTTCAGCCTGCAGAAGGTCGAGTGCCTCGGGTCGTGCGGCAGCGCGCCCGTCCTGCAGGTCAACGACACCTACTACGAGCGCGTGACCCGGAGCCGCTGCCGGCACCTGATCGAGGCGCTCAGGCGCGACGAGATGCCCGAGCCGTGGCGCGAGCGCGGCGGCGACAACGAGGGCGCCGAGAAGGCCAGGGCCTTCGCCGACGGCGCGCCCGGGGACGCGGCCGGGGAGGGAGGCGAGGCCTGATGGCGGACGCCACGCCCGTCCCGCCCGGCGGGGAGGGCCCGATCACCAGCCGCCACGACCCGCGCTACGAGGTCACCCTCTACCAGCACGTCGGCGTGCCCGGCTCGCACACCCTCGACTACTACCGCTCACACGGCGGCTACGAGGCGGCGCGGAAGGCGCTGACGACGATGACGCCCGAGCAGGTCATCGACGAGGTCAAGGCCTCGGGCCTGCGCGGTCGCGGCGGGGCCGGGTTCCCCAGCGGCGTGAAGTGGTCGTTCATGCCGCCCCCCGACGGCGGGCCGCGCTACCTGCTGTGCAACGCCGACGAGTCCGAGCCGGGCTCGTTCAAGGACCGCTACATCCTCGAGGACGACCCGCACCAGCTCATCGAGGGCATGCTCATCGCCGCCTTCGCGATGCGCGCGACCTTCGGCTTCATCTACGTCAGGGGCGAGTACTACCTCGCCTACGAGCGCCTGTGGGAGGCGGTGAGGGAGGCCCGCGCCGCCGGCCTGCTCGGGCGGGACGTGCTCGGCAGCGGTCTCTCGTTCGACATCACCGTCCACAGGGGCGCCGGCGCCTACATCTGCGGCGAGGAGACCGCCCTGATGAACTCGCTCGAGGGCCTGCGCGCGAACCCGCGCCTGAAGCCGCCGTTCCCGGCGGCGTCGGGCCTCTACGGCCGCCCCACGACGATCAACAACGTCGAGAGCCTCGCCAGCGCCGTGCACATCATCGCCAAGGGCGCCGCCTGGTTCTCGGCGATGGGCACCGAGGACAGCAAGGGCACGAAGCTCTACCAGGTCTCGGGGCCGGTCGAGCGCCCCGGCGTCTACGAGATGCCCATGGGCGCGACGTTCCGCGAGCTGATCTACGACCTCGCCGGCGGGCCCACGCACGAGCCCAAGGCGTTCATCCCCGGCGGCTCCTCCACACCGATGTTCCCCTGGGAGGACCGCTTCCTCGACATGCCCATGGACTACGGGACGCTGGCGAAGAACGGCTCGATGCTCGGCACCGGCGGCGTGATCGTGATCCCCCGCGAGAAGTGCATGGTGAACGCCATGTACAACGTCGTGCGCTTCTACGCCCACGAGTCGTGCGGCAAGTGCACGCCGTGCCGCGAGGGCGTCGCCTACTGGCTGCCCCGCCTCTACAAGAAGCTCGTCGACGGCATCGGGACGCCGGAGGACGTCGACCTGATCGAGAACCTGGCGAACAACATCCGCGGGACGGCGTTCTGCCCGCTGGCCGACGCCTGCGTCATGCCCGTGCAGGCGAGCCTGAAGTGGTTCCGCGACGAGTACGAGTACCTGGCGGAGCACAAGGTGCCCAAGCACACGAAGAGCGACTGGTGGCAGGCATGAAGGTCAAGGTCAACGACGTCGAGCTGGAGCTGGCGCCCGGCACGAGCGCGATCGACGCGGTGTTCGCGGCGGGCGACGACGTGCCGTTCTTCTGCAGCCAGGAGTACATGTCGCCGATCGGGGCCTGCCGCATGTGCCTCGCGCGCGTCGGCGCGCCGCGCAAGGACAAGGACGGCCAGTGGATCCTCGACGAGGAGACCGGCGAGCCGAAGATCTTCTGGTTCCCGAACCTCATGGCCACGTGCACCACGCAGGTCATGGAGGGCATGGTCATCGACACGCGCTCAGAGCCCGTGAAGCGGGCCCAGAACTCGATGGTCGAGTACCACCTGATCAACCACCCGCTCGACTGCCCGGTCTGCGACAAGGGCGGCGCCTGCGAGCTCCAGGACCGCGCCTACGAGTACGGCTCCGGCGTCTCGCGCTTCGAGTTCGACAAGCGCCACAACGAGAAGCACCACGCGCTCTCCGAGCTGATCACCCTCGACCGCGAGCGCTGCATCCACTGCAAGCGCTGCGTGCGGTACTTCGAGGAGGTCCCCGGCGACGAGGTGCTCGACTTCATCGAGCGCGGCTCGCACACCTACATCGGCACGGCCGAGGCCGGCCTGCCCAGCAACTTCACGGGCAACATCACCGACATCTGCCCCGTGGGGGCGCTCCTCGACACGACCAGCCGCTTCCGCGGACGCAACTGGGAGTACCACCACACACCCAGCGTCACGATGGACGACGCCACCGGCGCCGCCGTGTGGGTCGACTCGCGCACCGGCCGCATCGAGCGCGTCAAGGGCCGCCTGAACCCCGAGGTCAACAAGACCTGGATCGACGACGGCACGCGCTTCGGCCACGAGTACGTCGATCACCCCTCGCGGCTGCTGACGCCGCTGGTGCGCCGCGGCGGCGAGCTCGTCCCCGCCACCTGGGAGGAGGCCGCCGCGCTCGTCGCCGAGCGGCTCGCCGGCCTCAGCGGCAAGGACGTCGGCATCGCGATCCGCGCCGACTCCACGCTCGAGGAGGGCGTGGGCGCCCTCGCGCTGGCCGAGCACCTCGGCACGGGCCAGGTCGACCACGCGCCGCGGCCCGCGGCGTCCGTCGTGCCGCCCAAGGGCCTCGGCGCCACGATCGCCGACCTCGCGACCGCCGACGCGATCCTCGTGGTCGGCGACGTCAGCGAGGAGGCCGGCATCCTCGACCTCCGGGTCAAGGACGCGCTGAAGGGCGTCACGCCGCCGGCGCTGCTGCCCCACGGCGTCCCGATCGCCGACCTGCGGCTCAAGGAGCGCATGCCGCGCGACAAGGCGTTCCTCGCCGTGGCGGCCCCCTACGCCGTCGACCTCATGCGGCACGCCCGCGTGGCCCTGCGCTACGTCGCGGGGCAGGAGGCGGCCCTGTTCGAGGCGTTGGCGGGCGGCACTGAGGCGCCGACCGGCCTCCAGCCCGAGGCGCTAGGGGCCGTCGCCGACGGCCTCAAGGGCGCCGAGCGCGCGGTGGTCGTGCTGGGCGGCACGGTGCTGGCCTCGCGCGAGGCCACCGACGCCGCGCTCGCCTTCGCGCGGGCAGCCGGCGCCAAGGTCCTGCTCGTCGGGCCGATGGCGAACAGCCGCGGCCTCGAGCTCCTCGGCGTCCTCCCCAGCCACGCCAACTACGCCTACCCGGCGATGCTCGAGACGGCCCGCGCCCTCGTGATCTCCCACCTCGACCCGGCGCAGGACCCCGACGTCGCCGAGCGGCTCAAGCAGAAGGAGCTGCTCGTCGTCCACGACAGCTTCATGACCGAGACGGCGGCGATCGCCGACGTCGTGCTGCCGGCCAAGACCGTCTACGAGCGCGACGGCACGGTCGTGAGCCTCGAGGGCCGCTTCCTGCGCGTGAACGCCGCGCCCGTCGAGGGCGGCGCCAGCGAGGACCTCACCGGCGTCGTCAAGGTCCTCGGCGAGGCGCTGGGCCAGCGCCTCGAGGGCCGCAGCGTCAGGAGCGCGCACCGCGTGCTCAGGCAGCGCTTCGAGCTCGAACTCGGGGAGCTGCCGGAGTGGGGCGCCTTCCTCGACCTGCGGGCGCCCGCGCGGGCGCTTGGCGCCGCTCCCGAGCAGCCGGCGAAGCGCCGCGGCGGCAACGTCGTGGTGGCGCCGTCGCTGGTCAGGCCCGAGTACGCCTACCTGAACCCGCACCTGCTCGCCGAGCGCGGTGGGCCCGCGCTGCGCGTGCACCCAGAGGACGCCGCCGCCCACGGGCTCTCCGACGGCGACGACGTCCGCCTGCGGGTCGACGGCCTGTGGCGCCGCGCCAGCGTCCGCGTGACCGACGCCGTTCCGGTGGGGATGATGACGATCCCGGCCACTCCCGACCAGCCGCAGGGCCTCGCCCACGCCGACCTCTCGAGCCTCGCCGTCCTGCGCGACAGGGAGGCGGTGGCGTCGTGACCGACTACGTGCGCGACCCGCTCCTGGTCACGTTCGTCAAGGCGCTGGTGCTGTGCCTGCTGCTGCTCGGCGGGTTCGCCTACATGACGGTCATCGAGCGCAAGCTGCTGGGGCGCTTCCAGCACCGCTACGGCCCGAACCGCGTGGGCCTCTTCGGCCTGCTCCAGCCGATCGCCGACGCGATCAAGACGATCTTCAAGGAAGACCTCGTCATGACCGCCGCCGACCGCACCGTCTACGTCCTGGCGCCGGCCATCAGCATCGTCTGCGCGCTCTCGGCGTTCGGAGCGATCCCCGCCGGCCCGCCCGGCAGCCTGTTCGGGTTCAACCCGTGGGTGATGGACCTCGACGTCGGGCTCCTCTACATCCTGGCCGTGACGAGCCTGGGCGTGTACGGGCTCTTCCTGGGCGGCTGGGCCTCGAACAGCAAGTACGCGCTGCTAGGCAGCCTGCGGTCCTCGGCGCAGATCATCAGCTACGAGCTGGGCCTGGGCCTCTCGGTGCTGGCCGTGATCATGGTCGCCGGCACCGTGAACCTGCGGCAGATCGTCGACACCGGGATCTGGTCGGTGAGCCCCTGGCTGTGGCCGGGACTGGCCCTGGCGATGCTGACGTTCCTCATCTCGGGCACGGCCGAGGTGAACCGCACCCCGTTCGACCTGCCCGAGGCCGAGCAGGAGCTCGTCGCCGGCTACCTGACCGAGTACTCCTCGATCAAGTGGGCCCTCTACCAGATGGCGGAGTACGTGAACATGTTCACCTCCGCGGCGTTCATCAGCACGCTGTTCCTCGGCGGCTGGCGCGGGCCGGCCTTCGTCGACCGGATCGTGCCCGGCATGTCCGAGTGGCCCTTCGTCTGGCTGCTGCTGAAGATGGGCCTGTTCGTCTTCCTGTTCATCTGGCTCAAGGCGACGCTCCCGCGCCTGCGCTACGACCAGCTCATGCGCTTCGGCTGGCTCTACCTCTTCGAGCTGGCCTTGGTGAGCGCGCTGCTCACCGGGACGGTGATCGCCTTTGTTCTGTGACCGACGGTTAGGAGGGACGCCGGCATGAGCGTCTTGGACATCGCCAAGGGCATGGGCGTGACGCTGGGCCACCTGTTCAAGCGCCCGGTCACGGTCCAGTACCCCGAGCAGCCCGCGCGGATACAGGCGCGCTTCAGGGGCCGCCATCACCTGCTCAGGCACCCCGACACGGGCCTCGAGAAGTGCATCGGCTGCTCGCTGTGCGCGGCGGCGTGCCCCTCGTACGCGATCTACGTCGAGGCCGCCGAGAACGACCCGGCGAGCCCCGTCTCGGCGGGCGAGCGCTACGCGCGGATCTACGAGATCAACATGCTCAGGTGCATCTTCTGTGGCATGTGCGAGGAGGCGTGCCCCACGGGCGCGATCGTCCTCGGCCACGAGTTCGAGCTCGCCGACTACCGCTACCAGGACTTCGTCTACGGCAAGGAAGACATGCTCGTGGGCACGAAGGGCAGCAAGTGGCAGCGCCGCGAGGCGGCCGCGAAGGGGGCCGACGTGAGGCTCGGCTTCGTCGCCGACCCGCGGCCCGAGCTGGAAGGCGTCGACTACTGATGGACGCCGCCACCCAGACCTCGGGGGCCGCGGAGTGATCGGCTTCCTGATCGTCGCGGCCCTCGCGATCGCCGGCGGCGTGCTCGTCGTGGCGGCGCGCCAGCCCGTGCACGCGGCCCTGGCCCTCGTCGGCACACTGATCGCGGTCGCGGTCGCGTACGTGATGCTCGACGCCCACTTCCTGGCCGCGATCCAGGTGATCGTCTACGCCGGCGCGATCATGGTCCTGTTCCTGTTCGTGATCATGCTGCTGAACGTCGAGAGGCAGCCGCCCGCGGCGCGCTGGGGCTGGCTGCGCCCGACCGCCTACGGTGTGGGCCTCCTCGGCGTCGTGGCCGTGGCCGGCACTGCCCTCATGGAGCGTCGGCCGGCGCCGGACCAGGCGACCGTCGACGCCGTGCTGCAGGGGGGCAGCCCGGAGCGCATCGGGACCGTCCTCTTCAGCGAGTACCTGCTGGCGTTCCACCTCGTGGCCGTGCTCCTGCTCACCGGCGTGATCGCGGCCGTCAGCCTCGTGCAGCGCCCGGGCGAGGGGCGCGGCGCCGAGGCCCTCCCCGTCGCCGCCCTAGCCGAGCCGGGCCCGAGGGAGGGTGAGCCGGCGTGAGCGTGCCCAGCGAGTACTTCGTCGCCCTCAGCGCCGTGCTGTTCGGCCTCGGGGCCGTGGGCGTCGTCACCCGCCGCAGCGCGATCCTCGTCTTCCTCTCGATCGAGCTGATGCTCAACGCCGCCAACCTCGCCATCGTCGCGTACGCGCGCCAGTGGACCGTCACCGGCGGCGGCCACGCGCTGGAGGGGCAGGGAGCAGTGTTCATCGTCCTCGCCGTCGCGGCCGCCGAGGTCGCCGTCGGCCTCGGCATCCTCGTGGCGATCTTCCGCCACCGCGTCACCACCGACGTCGACCAGCTGGCGGAGGTGCGCGCATGACCGAGACCGCCTCCGGCGCCGCCCAGCTCGTCGCGCTGGCGCCCCTCGTCGCCCTGGTCGGCGCGCTCGTCAACGGCCTGTTCGGGCGCGGCATCCGCGAGCCCGCTAGCGGCGTGATCGCGTCAGCCGCCGTGGCGGTGGGCTTCGTGCTGTCGCTGGTCGCGTTCGTCGCCTACCCGGGCGAGGCGGACGGCTTCCGCTTCGTGTTCGCCGAGTTCCTGCGCGCGGGGAGCCTCGCCGTCGACCTCGGGTTCCTGATCGACCAGCTCAGCCTCGTGATGGCGCTCGTCATCACCGGCGTCGGCTTCCTGATCCACGTCTACTCGGTCGGCTACATGCGGGGCGACCCGGGCCACGCCCGCTACTTCGCCCAGCTCAACCTCTTCGTGGCCGCGATGCTCGTGCTCGTGCTCGCCGACAGCCTCCCGCTGATGTTCGTGGGCTGGGAGGGCGTCGGCGTCTGCTCGTTCCTCCTCATCGGCTTCTGGTACCAGCACCGGCAGAACGCCGACGCCGCCAGGAAGGCCTTCATCGTCAACCGGATCGGCGACGTCGGCTTCCTGATCGCGATGTTCCTGACCTTCAAGGTCTTCGGGTCGCTCGACCTCGCGACCGTGACGTCGGCCGCGCCCGGCATCGCCTACGGCGCCCCGGCGCTCACGGCGATCGGCCTCCTGCTCCTGCTGGCCGCGGCCGGCAAGTCGGCGCAGCTCCCGCTGCAGCTGTGGCTCCCCGACGCGATGGCCGGCCCCACGCCGGTCTCGGCGCTGATCCACGCCGCGACGATGGTCACGGCCGGCGTCTACCTGGTCGCCCGGACCGGCGACGTGTTCGCGCAGGCGCCCGCCGCCGCCGCGACCGTGGCGTGGGTGGGCGTCCTGACCGCGCTGGTCGCCGCCGTGGCCGCGTTCGCCCAGACCGACATCAAGCGCATCCTGGCGTACTCGACGATCTCGCAGGTCGGGTTCATGGTCGCTGCCGTGGGCGCCGGCGCCTACTGGGCCGGCATCTTCCACGTCGTGACCCACGCGTTCTTCAAGGCGCTGCTGTTCCTCGGCGCCGGCTCGGTGATCCACGCGCTCGGCGGCGAGCAGGACGTCAGGCGCATGGGCGGCCTCGGCCGGCGCATGCGCGTGACCGGCACGACGTCGCTGGTCGCCACGCTGGCGATCGCCGGCGTGCCCCTGCTCTCGGGCTTCTTCTCGAAGGACGCGATCCTGCACGGCACGCTCACCAGCCAGCTCGTCGCCGACGCCGGCGGGCCGTTCCTGTTCGCGCTGCTGCTGCTGACGGCGGTGCTGACGGCCGCCTACATGTTCCGCTGGTACTACCTCGTCTTCGCCGGCGAGGAGCGCCTGACCGCCGAGGCCGCGGCCAAGGTCCACGAGTCGCCGGCCGTGATGACGGTGCCGCTCGTCGTCCTCGCCGTCGGCAGCGTGCTCGCCGGCTACCTCGGGGTCCAGGAGTTCCTCGGGCGCAACCTCATCGCCGAGTGGCTGTCCCCGGTGCTGGCGTCGGTGCCGTTCGACCACCTCTCGGTCGGCGCCGAGTGGGCGCTGATCGTCGGGTCCGCCCTCGCCGCGGCCGTCGGCCTCGGGGTCGGCTACTGGCTCTACGCCGTGGACAAGGGACGCACCGTCAAGCGGCTCGAACAGGCTCCCGTCGCGGCGCTGGCGCGCAGCGGGATGGGCTTCGACGCCGCCGCCCAGGCCGTGTTCGTCAGGCCCGGCGAGAACGTGGCTGAGGGCCTCGCCCTCCTCGACCGCGACGTCCTCGACCGCGGCCTGGCCGCGCCCGTCACCGCGGTGCCGCGGCTGGCGCGCCTGGCGGCGCTGTGGCAGAGCGGCTACGTGCGCCTCTACGCGCTGGCCATGCTCATCGGCGCGGCGGCCGTCACCGCCGTCGCCCTGCTGGCGGGGGTGTCCAGGTGATCACGCTGCTGCCCCTGATCGTGCCCGTCGTCGGGGCCGCCCTCGCCGCGTTGGCCGGCGCGAGGCGCGGCGCGGTCACCCTGGTCGCGCTGCTGAGCACGCTCGTCGCGTTCGTCGCGGCCCTGCTGCTCCCCGGCGCCGCGGCCATCGACGCCCCCTGGCTGCCCGGCGTGGGCGTGAGCTTCGCCCTGGACCCCGGCGGCGCGGCGTCGGTGCTGGTCGTCGTGGTCGCGCTCGTGATGGTCCCGACCGCCCTATTCGCCGCGCTGAGCGTCGAGGAGCGCCCGGGCCGGTTCGTGGCCTGGCTGCTGCTGGCCCAGGCCGGCCTGGCCGGGATCTTCATGGCCCGCGACATGGTGCTCTTCTACGTCTTCTGGGAGGGCACGCTGATCCCCAGCCTGCTGCTCCTGGGCGCCTACGGCCTCGAGAAGCGGCGCGCCGCGACGCTGAAGTACCTCACCTACGCGGTCGGCGGCTCGTTCGTCATGCTCGTCTCGATCCTCGCCGTGAAGGCCCTCTCCGGCGCCGCGACGTTCCACGTCGAGGACCTGGTGATGGCCGCGCGCGGCCTGCCGGCAGGCACGCAGGCGTGGCTGTTCGCCGGCCTGGCGCTGGGCATGGTCGTGAAGGTGCCGCTCTGGCCCCTCCACTCCTGGCTCGTCGACCTCAACGAGCAGAACCACCCCTCGGGCGCCGCCGACGTCCTCGGCACCCTCTACAAGGTCGGCGCCTACGGCTTCTTCGCCTGGGCGATCCCGGTCCTGCCCCTCGGCGCCGAGCGCCTCGCCCCGCTGTTCATCGCCCTCGGCGCGTTCACGGCCGTGTACGGCGCGGTGGTCGCGACCAGCCAGACGCACCTCAAGCGCCTGCTGGCCTACGCGTCGCTGTCGCACATGGGCATCGTCGCCGTCGGCGTGTTCGGCCTCCACGTCGCGGGGCTGAACGGCGCGATCTACTTCCTCGCCGCGCAGATGCTCTCGACCGGCGGCCTGTTCATCGTCACGGGCATGCTCCACGCCCGCCGCCGCTCGTTCGACGTCGACGCCTACGGCGGCATCGCCAAGAGCGCGCCGGCGCTGGCGGCGCTGTCGCTGTTCCTGGTCTTCGCGTTCATCGGCGTGCCCGGCCTCTCGAACTTCCCCGGCGAGTTCCTGGCGCTCCTCGGCGCCTTCCAGACCTCGCCGTTCGCGGCCGTGGTCGCTACGCTGGCCGTGATCGGCGCCGGCGTCTACGGGGTGAACGTCTACCAGCGCCTGTTCCAGGGCCCCGCGGTGGCCGAGGCCCGCGACCTCGGACCGGTCGAGCTCTACGTGCTCGTGCCGTTCGTGGCCGGCGTGCTCTGGCTCGGCGTCGTGCCGGCGCCGCAGCTCGAGCGCATCGAGGCGCAGTCGCAGGTGGCGGTGCTGCAGCTGGCCGACGCGGGCGACGACCCGCGCGCCGACGGGGGAGACCTGGTACCGGGACCTGAACCTGAGCTGGCCATCGGAGGCGCACGGTGAGCTTCCCGCCCGCACTCGACATCGACTGGGCCCACCTGGCCCCGGCGCTGGCCCTGTTGGGGACCGCCACGATCGGCCTGCTGCTGGCGCTGTTCCAGCGCGACTCGCGGCTCACGGCCGCGGTCTCCCTGCTCGGCCTCGCCACGTCGTTCGCGTTCAACCTCTCGCTGTTCCTCGGCGACGCGGGCAGCGGCGCCTCGTTCGGGCTGCGCTACCTGGCCGACGTGCCGGCCCTGGCGTTCAACTTCGTCGTCATCGTCGGCACGGCCCTGGCGGTGCTGGTCAGCTACGACCAGGTCGGCCGCATGGAGATGGACCACCCCGAGTACTACCCCCTGGTGCTGCTCTCGGCGCTCGGGGCGATGGTCATGGCGGCCGCCGGCGACCTCGTCACGCTCCTCCTGGGGCTCGAGGTCCTCTCGCTGCCCGTCTACGTGCTCTCGGCCTGGCGCACGGGCGCCCGCCAGTCGGAGGAGGCGGGCATGAAGTACTTCCTGCTCGGCGCCTTCGGCTCGGCGATCCTCGTCTACGGCGCCGCCCTGCTCTACGGAGCCTCCGGCAGCTTCGTGTACGCCGACGTCGTCGCCGCCCTGGCGGGCGGTGGCCCGCTCACGCTCGCGACGCTGGGCGCCGCGCTCGTCCTCGCCGGCCTGGGGTTCAAGGCCGCGCTCGTGCCGTTCCACCAGTGGGCTCCCGACGTCTACACCGGCGCGCCCACGCCCGTCGTCACGTACATGAGCGTGGTCGTGAAGGCCGCGGCGTTCGCGGCGCTGGTGCGGATCGCCGCCACCGTCGCGCCCGAGGTCGCGCCCTGGCTGCAGACGGCGCTCGCCGTCTCGGTAGCCGCGACGCTCCTCGTCGGCAACCTCGCCGCCCTCGTGCAGCGCGGCGTGAAGCGGATGCTCGCCTACTCGGCCGTGGCCCACGCCGGCTACGTCGGCCTGGCGGTGCTGGCGCCCGGGCACGGCGGCCTCGAGGCCGCCGTGTGGTACCTGACCGCCTACACGCTGATGAACGCCGGGGCGTTCGCCGTCCTCTCGCTGATCGTCGACCGCAACGACCGCGGCGACGACGTCGAGCGCTTCGCGGGCCTGGGCCAGACGCGCCCCGGCCTGGCGCTGGCGCTGACCGTGTTCCTGCTGAGCCTCGGCGGGATCCCGCCGCTGGCCGGGTTCGCCGGCAAGGTGATGGTGTTCCAGGCGGCGATCGAGGCCGGCTACCTCTGGCTCGCGCTCCTCGGCATCCTCACCAGCGTCGTGGCGCTCGTCTACTACTTCAGGGTCGTGGCCGCGATGTACTTCAGGCGGCCCGAGTACGAGGCGCCCGCGTTCCGCTCCACGGCCACCGACGTCGCGATCGCCGCCGCGCTGGCCGGCACGGTCCTGCTCGGCGTGCTGCCGGGCTGGTGGCACGACGCGATCCGCGGCGCCCAGACCGTGATGGGCTTCTGACCCGGGGCCTGGGCCCCGCCCTCGCTCGATCGCGCCGGCGCCCCGCGAGGGGCGCCGGTACCCTTGCGGGCGCGCGCCCAGGCGGCGGGCAGGCCGTCGACGCCAGGTCTCCGCACGCGCCCCCGTAGCCGCTCGGAGGGGCCGCCGGAACCACAGGTCGGCACGCTCCGCCGCCAGCAGCCTGGCGCCGCGCCCGCGTAAGAGGACGGTCAGAAGGGCGGGGCTACCTTACGTCGGGGGCCCCGAGGGCGCCGCGTCCGACGGCGCCCGAATCACGGGGACGATGGGAAGTAGTTGGCTGTGGTGCGAACGCTGGTCGCCTATGATTCGCAGGCCGTGGACCTGAGCCGGATGAAGGTGCTCCTCGTCGACGACGACGAGGCGTCGCTGGTGCTGGTCAGGGGGATCCTCGAGCGCGCTGGCTACGAGAACGTGCACACGTGCGACGAGCCCCTGAGGGTCGTCGAGCGCTTCATGGAGCTGAGGCCGGACCTCGTGGTCCTCGACATGCACATGCCGCGGCGGGACGGGCTGCAGGTCCTCGGCGACCTGCGGCCCGTGCTGCCCGAGGCGTTCCCGGTGATCATGGTGACGGGGGACGGCCGCCCCGAGCTGCGCGAGGCCGCCCTCGCCAACGGCGCGAAGGACTTCCTCAACAAGCCGGTCAACCCGGTCGAGACGCGCCTCAGGATCCGCAACCTGCTCGAGGCGCGCTACTACCAGAAGCAGCTCGAGGAGCAGAACGACAGGCTCGAGGAGGCCGTGCGGCGTCGGACCCTCGACCTCGAGCACTCGCAGCTCGAGATGCTCGTCAGGCTCGCGCGGGCCGCCGAGTACCGCGACGACGACACCGGCGAGCACACCTGGCGCGTCGCCCAGACGGCCGGCGCGGTCGCCAGGCGCCTGGGCCTCGGCCCCGTCAGGGTCGAGATGCTCATGCGGGCCGCCCGGCTGCACGACGTCGGCAAGATCACGATCCCCGACGCGATCCTCCTCAAGCCCGGTGACCTGACCGAGGAGGAGTTCCGGGTCGTGCGCGGCCACGCCAAGGCCGGCGCCGAGCTGCTCTCCGGCTCGCGCTCGCCCACGATCCGCCTGGCCGAGGTCATCGCCCTGAACCACCACGAGCGCTGGGACGGCAAGGGCTACCCGAACGGCCTCTCCGGCGAGGCGATCCCGCTCGAGGCCCGCATCGTCGCGGTCGCCGACGCGTTCGACGCCATCAGCCGCAACCGCGTGCACCGGCGCGGCTTGTCGCTGCCCGACGCGATCGCCGAGATCGCGCGCAACGCCGGCACACAGTTCGACCCGATGGTCGTCGAGGCGTTCATGCGCGCCGTCGACGCCGGCGAGGTCGTCTACCCCCAGGTCCCCGGCTGAGCGGCAGGGGCCGCGCGCGGTAGACCCGCGCCCCTGACCTCCCTTACAGTTCTGGCGTGGCCGACCCCGTCGCGAACTACCTGGCGCTCCTCGGGGAGCTCGACCCGGTCGACGTGCTCCAGGCCACGCCCGCACGGCTCAAGGACTACGTCGAGGGAGCCGACCCCGGGGAGCTCGAGGCCCCGTACGCGCCGGGCAAGTGGTCGCCGGCCGAGGTGCTGGCCCACCTCGCCGACGTCGAGATGGTGATGGGCTTCCGCCTGCGCCAGACGGCGGCCGCGCCGGGCATCGAGCTGCAGCCCTTCGACCAGGACGCCTGGGCCCGCCGCTACCGCCGGCTCGACCCCTCGCTGGCCGTCGAGGCGTTCGCGGCGCTGCGCGCCTGGAACCTCGCGCTGATCGCCGGCTTCTCGCTCGAGGACTGGCTGGCCGAGGCCTACCACCCCGAGCGCGGCTTCGAGAGCGTGGACCTGATGGTCCGCATGATGGCGGGCCACGACATCAACCACCTCACCCGCCTCGGGCTCTGAGGCGCCGCCCGACACCGTGGTAGAGTCCGCAGCCATGGCAGTGGAACAGACCTTCGCCATGGTCAAGCCCGACGGCGTTCGCCGCGGCCTGACCGGCACGATCATCGCCCGCCTCGAGGCCAAGGGCTTCACGATCAAGGCCATGAAGCTGATGCGGATCAGCCGCGAGCTGGCCGAGCGCCACTACGGCGAGCACCAGGGCAAGCCGTTCTTCGAGGGCCTCGTGTCGTTCATCACCTCGGGCCCGGTGGTCGCCATGGTCGTCGAGGGCGAGAACGCGATCCTGGAGTGGCGCAAGATGATGGGCGCCACGAACCCGAAGGACGCCGCGCCCGGCACGATCCGGGGCGACCTCGCCACCACGATCGACGAGAACGTCGTGCACGGCTCCGACGCGCCGGCCACAGCCGAGCGCGAGATCGGCATCTTCTTCGACCCCGGCGAGCTGGTCTAGGAGGCGTCTTGCCAGGTCTCTCCCGGACGGTCCGCGGCCTCAAGGGCTCCTCGACGCTGGCCTTCGACGCCCGCGCGAAGGAGCTGATCCGCCAGGGCGTCGACGTCGTCGCGATGACCGCGGGCGAGCCCGACTTCCAGCCGCCCGAGCACGTGCTCGCGGCGGCCCACGAGGCCGTCCGCCTGGGGAAGACGAAGTACACGCCGTCGCAGGGCACCGTCGAGCTGCGCGAGGCCGTGGCAGCGAAGTTCCAGCGCGAGAACGGCCTCGCCTACGACGCCGACCAGGTGATGGTCTCGAACGGCGGCAAGCAGGTCCTCTACAACGGCTTCCTCGCGGTGCTGGACCCCGGGGACGAGGTCGTGATCATCGCGCCGTACTGGGTGTCATACCCGGCGCAGGTGCGCCTGGCCGGCGGGGTGCCCGTCGTCGTGCGCACGCGGCCCGAGGACGGTTTCGTGCCCGACCTGGCGGCGATCGAGGCGGCGTTCACGTCGCGCACGAAGGCGGTCGTCGTCAACTCGCCCTCGAACCCGACCGGCGCCGTCTACCCGCCCGAGCTGGTGCGCGGCATCGCCGAGCTCGCCGCCGCCCGCGACGTCTGGGTCTTCGCCGACGACCTCTACGAGCACCTCGTCTACGACGGCGAGTTCACGCCCGCGGCCCGCTACGCGCCCGACCACACCCTGGTCATCCACGGCGGCAGCAAGGGCTACGCGCTGACGGGCTGGCGCATAGGCTTCGGCGCGGGTCCGCGTGAGCTGATCCAGGCGATGAACCGGCTGCAGGGCCAGTCGACCTCGGGCGCGAACGCGGTCGCGCAGCACGCGATGGTCGCGGCGCTCAACGAGGTCGAGAAGACCGCCGAGTTCCAGCGCATGACGAACGCCGCGTACCGGGAGCGGCGCGACGTGCTGGTCCGGGGCCTCAACAGCCTCGGCCTCGCGACGCCGCTGCCGCAGGGGGCGTTCTACGCGATGGCCGACACTTCGCCCCTCGACCCGGACGAGGGCAGGGCCGCCGTCCGCCTGCTCGAGGAGGCGCGGGTCGCCGTCGTGCCCGGCACCGACTTCGAGGCGCCGGGCCTCGTGCGGCTCAGCTACGCGACGTCGCTCGACCGGATCGAGGAGGCCCTCAGGCGCATCGAGGCGCTCCTGGGAGGCTGAGCGCCCCAGCCGGCGCCGGACGGCGCCACGGAACGGCGCCTGGACCCGGGGAAGCCGGGCCTGTGTCGACCCCGACACGGGCTGGTGGGCGCGCTCGGGGCCGCGGCCATAGACTCGGTCCGTGAACGGGCCAGACTCTCGCTTCAAGACGATCATCGAGCCGTTCCGCATCAAGACGGTCCAGCCGATCCGCTTCACCACGCGCGCGGAGCGGGAGAGCGCCCTCGCGGCCGCCGGCTACAACCTCTTCAACCTCCACGCCGACGACGTCCTCATCGACCTGCTCACCGACTCCGGCACGGGCGCGATGTCGTCCGCCCAATGGGCCGGCATGATGCGTGGCGACGAGAGCTACGCCGGCAGCCCGTCGTTCTTCCGCTTCGAGAGCGCCGTCAAGTCCATCACGGGCTTCGAGCACGTCCTGCCCACCCACCAGGGCAGGGCCGCGGAGCGCATCCTGTGCGCGGTGGCGCTCGAGCCCGGCGACGTCGTGCCGAACAACACCCACTTCGACACGACGCGCGCCAACGTCGAGGCCGTCGGCGCCACCGCCCTCGACCTGCCCAGCCCCGAGGCCGCCGACACCGCCAGCGACCACCCGTTCAAGGGCGACATGGACGTGGCGGCCCTGCGGCGCGTCCTGGCGGAGAAGCGGGGGTCGGTCCCGTTCGTGATGCTCACGGTCACGAACAACTCCGGCGGCGGCCAGCCGGTGAGCATGGCGAACGTGCGGGAGGTGAGCGCGGCCTGCCGCGAGCACGGCGTGCCGCTGTTCATCGACTGCTGCCGCTACGCCGAGAACGCCTACCTCGTGAAGGTGCGCGAGCCCGGCTACGCCGACAAGAGCCCCCGCGAGATCGCCCGCGAGATGTTCTCCTACGCCGACGGCGCCACGATGAGCGCGAAGAAGGACGGCCTCGGGAACATCGGCGGGTTCCTCGCCCTGAACGACGACGCGCTCGCGCAGGCGGCGCGCAACCAGCTGATCCTCACCGAGGGGTTCCCGACCTACGGCGGCCTCGCCGGGTACGACCTCGAGGCCCTGGCCGTGGGGCTCGAGGAGGCGCTGGAGGAGGACTACCTGCGCTACCGCGTGCGCTCGGTCGAGTACCTGGGCGAGCGGCTGGTCGCCGCCGGCGTCCCGATCGTCAGGCCGACGGGCGGCCACGCCGTCTACATCGACGCCAAGGCCCTCCTGCCGCACGTGCCGCAGTCCGAGTACCCGGCGTGGGCGCTGTCGCTCGTCCTGTACCTCGAGGGCGGCGTGCGGTCGGTCGAGATCGGCTCGGTGATGTTCGGCCGCCAGCCCGACGGCAGCGAGAGGCCGGCCAGGCAGGAGCTGGTGCGCCTGGCGTTCCCGCGCCGCACCTACACGCAGAGCCACGTCGACTACCTGGCCGAGGTCATCGCCTACGTGGGCGCGGAACGGGACCGCGTCAGGGGCGTGAGGATGGTGGAGGCGCCGCCGGTGCTGCGGCACTTCACGGCCCGGTTCGAGCCCGCGCACGGCAGCCTGCTGACGTAACGGGTACCCTGCCCGGGTGCGACTCAGCGTCGAGCTCGTCCCCCGCGACCCGGCCTCCCTGGCCGCGCAGCTCGAGGAGCTCGCGTGCCTCGGCCGCGTCGACACCGTCAACGTGCCCGACCTGGCGCAGTTCGAGCTGCGCGGCTGGCAGGCGGCCTTGCAGGCGCGGGCCGCGGGCCCGTGGTCGGCCGTGCCGCACTTCCGCGCCGAGCCGCTGCTGAGCGAGGCGGACCGCGGCTGGCCCTCGCTGGGGCGCCTGCTCGGCGCCGGCGTGGCCGAGGTCCTGGTCGTCTCGGGCGACGCCGTCGACGCCGACGGGCGGGGCGCCGCCCTGGCCGCGATCCGGGCCCTGAAGGCCGCGCGCCCGGAGCTCAAGGTCTACGCCGCCCTCGACCCCTACCGGGCCGGTTTCGCCGCCGAGCTGGCGTACGCCGAGGCCAAGCTCGCGGCCGGCGCCGACGGCCTGTTCACGCAGCCGTTCTTCGACCTCAGGCTGCTGTCGGTGTGGCAGGAGCTCACCGCCGGCGCGCAGGTGTTCTGGGGCGTGACGAGCGTGACCTCGCCGCGCTCGCAGCGCTACTGGCTGCGGCGCAACCGCGCGGTGTTCCCGGCCGGCTTCGAGCCCACGCTGGCGTGGCACCGCGACCTCGCCGCGCGCGTCCTCGACCACGTCGCCGCCAGCGGCGGCAACCTCTACTTCATGCCCATCAAGGTCGGCATCGGGGAGTGGCTGGGCGGACTGCTGGACTGAGCGGTGTCCGCGGCGACGGGACCGCCGTGGCGCGCGCCGCCGCCCGGCCCGCCGCGACCGCCCGCCGGGGGTCTCAGTCCGCCGCGACCGCAGGCGCGTACGCCAGGTTGGGAGCGAGCCACTCCTCGACCTCGGCCACGCTCGTGCCGCTGCGGGCGGCCAGGTCCTCGACCTGGTCGCGGCCCACGCGTCCCACGCCGAAGTAGCGCGCGCCGGGGTGCGCCAGGTAGAGGCCGGCGACGGCCGAGGCCGGCGTCATCGCGAGACCCTCGGTGAGGCGGATCCCCGTCGCGGCCGTGGCGCCCAGCAGCGCGAAGACGTCGCGCTTCGTGCGGTGGTCGGGGCAGGCGGGGTAGCCGGGGGCGGGCCGGATCCCGCGGTAGCGTTCGGCGACCAGGTCCTCGGTCGTGAGGTCCTCGTCCGGCGCGTAGCCCCACAGCTCCGTGCGGACGCGCTGGTGCAGGCGCTCGGCGAGAGCCTCCGCGAGCCGGTCGGCGAGCGTCGTGAGGAGGATCGCGGAGTAGTCGTCGGCGTCCGCCCGGAACCGGGCCGCGCGCTCCTCTGCGCCGTGGACGCTGACCGCGAACGCGCCCACCCAGTCCTCGACGCCGGAGCCGGCCGGGGCGACGTAGTCGGCGAGCGCCAGGTTCGGCTGACCCTCGCGCTTGGCGGTCTGCTGCCTGAGGGTGCGGATCACGCGGGCGACCTCGCGGCGCTCCTCGCCTGCGTAGACGAGGATGTCGTCGCCGTCGGACGCGGCGGGGAACAGGCCGAGCACGGCCCGCGCCTCGAGCCAGCCCTCGGCGACGACGCGTGCGAGCATCGCCTGCGCGTCGGCGAACAGCGACCGCGCGGCCTCGCCCTTCCGCAGGTCGTCGAGGACGGCGGGGTAGCGGCCGGGCAGCTCCCAGGCGGAGAAGAAGGGCCCCCAGTCGACGACGGGCACCAGCTCCTCGAGCGGGTAGGGCACGAACGTCGTGACGCCCGGCGAGCGCGGCCGCGCCACGTGCGACCAGTCGTCGAAGCGCGGCCCCCGCGAACGCGCCTGGGCGAGGCTCAGCAGCTCCCGCGAGCCCAGGGCGTTCTCGTGCTGCTCGCGCACCTTGGCGTAGAGCTCCCGCGTCTCGGCGGCGAGGGCGGGCCGCTCGGTGGGCGAGACCGCGCGGGCCACGACCCCCACCGCCCGCGACGCGTCGGGGACGTGGACCGTCAGGCCGCCGTAGTGGGGCGCGATCTTCACGGCCGTGTGCGTGCGCG
>DATGNP010000293.1:0-5072 GCA_035306665.1 Trueperaceae bacterium | reverse complement strand
CCTCGAACACGACGATCGCCTGGCGCCCGGTGTGGGCGCGCGCGACCTTCACGCACGTCTCGACGGCCTCGGCGCCGCGCCCGACCTCGTCGCCACCGCGAAGTCCCTCGGCTCCGGCCTGCCGATCGCGGCCGTCGTGGGCAGGGCGGAGGTCATGGACGCGCCGCACCCCGGCGGGCTCGGCGGCACGTACTCCGGCAACCCGTTGGCCTGCGCCGCCGCGCTGGCCACGCTCGAGGAGATCGCTTCCGAGGGGTTCCTCGCGCGGGCGCGCCAGGTAGGCGACGCCCTCAGGGCGAGGCTCGAGGACCTGGCCGCGCGGCACCCCGCGATCGGCGACGTGCGCGGGCTCGGGCCCATGCTCGCGATCGAGTTCGTCAAGGACGAGACCAAGACCCCGTGGCCCGAGCTCGTGCTCGAGGTCACCAAGCAGGCGCTCGCGCGCGGCGTGATCGTGATCCGCGCCGGCCTGTACGCGAACTGCCTGCGCTTCCTCCCGCCCCTCACCATCACGGACGCACAGCTCGACGAGGCGCTCACGGTCGTCGGCGAGGCCATCGCCGCGGCCGAGCGCGCGCTCGGGAAGGAGAGCCTCACGCATGCCTGAGACAGACTTCGGGGCGCCGCAGCGGCGCATGCTCATCGGTGGCGAGTGGGTGGAGGCCAGGGGCGGAGGCACCTGGGAGCTCGTCGACCCCGGCTCCGAGGAGGTCGTCGAGACGGTGCCGTTCGGCGGCGCCGAGGACGTCGCCGCCGCCATCGACGCCGCCCACGCGGCCTTCCCCGGCTGGGCGGCGAAGACCGCCTACGAGCGCGCCGCGGTCCTCGAGAAGGCGGCCGAGTGGGTCACCCAGCGCGCCGACGACCTCGCGCTGATCACCACGCGGGAGTCCGGCAAGCCGCTCGGCGACTCGAAGGGCGAGTGGCTCTCGGCCGCTTCGTACCTGCGCTGGTTCGCGGGCGAGGGCATCAGGGCCTACGGGCGCATCGTGCCGCCCAGCGCCCCGAAGCGCCGCATCTGGGTCGTGCCGCAGCCGATCGGCGTGGTCGGCACGATCACGGCCTGGAACTTCCCCGTCTACAACGTCGTCAGGACCTGGGCGGCCGCGCTCGCGGCCGGCAACACCGTCGTGGGCCGGCCGTCGGAGTACACGCCGCGCTCGGCGTTCCTCCTCGGCCACGCCCTCCAGGAGGCGGGCGCGCCGCCCGGCGTGATCAACGTCGTCAACGGCGAGCCGGAGCCCATGGGCAAGGCGATGCTCGACGACCCCAGGCTGCGGAAGATCGCGTTCACCGGCAGCGTCAGGGTGGGCAAGCTCCTGATGGACGGGGCCTCGAAGACCCTCACGCGCCTCGCCCTCGAGCTCGGCGGCAACGCCCCCGTGATCGTCTTCCCCGACGCCGGCGACATGGCGCGCGTCGCGCGGCTGGCCGCGCGCTTCAAGGTGCGCAACGCCGGCCAGGTGTGCATCGCGCCGCAGCGCTTCCTCGTGCACGAGGCCGTCGCCGACGAGTTCACCGGCGCCGTGGCGCAGGCGATGCAGGGCATGAAGGTCGGCCACGGCACCGAGGAGGGCACGATGGTGGGCCCGCTGATCAACGCCAGGCAGCGCGACCGCGTCGAGGAGCTGGTGGGGGCGACCGTCGCCGCGGGCGCCAAGCTGGCCGTGGGCGGCAAGCGGCCCGAGCGCAAGGGCTACTTCTTCGAGCCGACGGTCGTGACCGACGTGAGGCCCGGCATGCCCCTCGACGCCGAGGAGGTCTTCGGGCCGGTGATGCCGGTGTCGTCGTTCGGCAGCGTCGACGAGGTCGTGGAGCGCGCGAACGCCTACGAGGCCGGCCTGGCCGCCTACGTGTTCACCTCCGACCTCAACACCGCCCTGGTGATGTCGGAGCGGCTCGAGGCCGGCATGGTCGCGATCAACGACTGGATGCCCGTGACGGCCGAGGCGCCGTTCGGCGGCGTGAAGGGCTCGGGCTTCGGCCGCGAGACCGGCCAGGAGGGCCTCCACGAGTACCTCGACCAGAAGAGCGTGTTCATCGGGGGCGTGCAGATCTAGGCCGGCGGCCGCCCGCGCCCGCGGCGCGCGTCGCCGGGGGCGCGCTGGGCCCGCGCCGGCGGCGGACGGGCTCGACCGGCGGCCGGCGCCGCGCTCGGCGGTTCACGGCGCGCCGCCGTCCCTATCGCCCGCGCCTCCACGGGCGTAGACTCCGCGGTTGAGTATGCCGGGCGCTGACGCGTCCACCACCGCCGGAGAACGGGAGAGAGCTTCCGACCCGGCCGCTGCCGGCAGCGGCCGGGCGCTCTCGTCCGGGCCGGGGTCCACGCTCGCGTCGCTGCCTGGCTCGCTGGCCGCGGCGCCGCTCGGGCCCCCCGGCACCGCGCCCACGACGTCCCTGCCGCCCGAGGTGCGCCGCACGATGCGGCTCTCGCTCGTCGAGGGCGGCCTCGTGCAGGTCTTCCTCAACTGGACCTCGGGCAGCGTGATCATCGGCTACCTGCTGTCGCTGGGGGCCGCGCCGTGGCACATCGCGCTGGTGGGCAGCGTGCCGTTCCTGGCCCAGGTCGCGAGCCCGTTGGGCGCCCTCGCCGCCGAGGCGCTGGGCCGGCGCAAGGCCCTCAGCGCCGCTCTCGCGACCGCCTCGCGCCTGCTGTGGCTGGCCGCCGCCTTCGTCCCGCAGGCGGTGCCGGCGGGGCTAGCGCCGGCCGTCGTCGTGACCGTCGTCTTCCTCGCCGGCTGCTTCCAGGCCGCGAACGGCACGGTGTGGACGGCCTGGATGGGCGACGTCGTCCCCGAGGACAGGCGGGGCCGCTACTTCGGGCTGCGCACGGGGGTCCTCGGCGTCGTCGGCATGCTCGCGAACCTGGCGGCGGGGGCGTTCCTCGACCGCGTCGCGGCGCCGCTGGGCTTCCAGGTCGTGCTCGTCGTCGGCGTCGCCTGCGCGCTCGTGGGCGTGCTGCTCCTGCTGCTGCACCACGACCCGCCCACGGAGCGCGTCGCGGTCCGGCTCGGCGAGCTGCTCGGGCGGCCGTTCCGCGAGCGGAACTTCAGGCGCTTCCTGCGCTTCGCCGTCTACTGGCAGTTCGTCGTCCTGCTGGGGGCGCCGTTCGTCCTGCCCTACTTCCTCGAGGAGCTGGGCATGACCTACACGCAGGTCGCGTACTGGAGCTCGATCGCCGCCCTGACGTCGCTCGCCTCCACGATCCTGTGGGGCCGCGTCGCCGACGCGGCCGGCAACAAGGCCGTGCTGGCGATCGGCACGTTCCTCGCCGGCGCCATGCTGCCGGCGAACTGGATCCTGGCCGGGCTCACCGGGGACCTCACGTTCATCTGGGTCTCGGCCTTCTTCGACGCCGTCGCCTGGGGCGCGATCACGCCCGCGATCTTCAACCTGGCGCTGGTGTCGGCACCGCGGGCCGGCCGCGTGTCGTTCGTGGCCGCCTACTCGCTGGCCACGGGCGTGGCCGGCTTCGTGGGCGGCGCCCTGTCGGGGCCGCTGCTGGGCTGGTTCCAGGGCTGGCAGGCGCCCGCCTTCCTGCCCGCCTGGACGGGCTACCACACGCTCTTCGCCGTCTCGGCGGTCGGCCGCGTGTTCGCCTGGGTGCTGCTCAAGCCCGTGGCGGAGGAGCGGGCGTGGCGCACGCGCGACCTCCTGCGCACCGCGCGTACCGCCTGGAAGGGCGTGGGCCTGCCCTGGCGCTAGCCGGCGTAGGCTGGCTGCCGCTCGGTCCGCCGGCCGCCGCGCTGCCGACGGGGCGACGCGCCGCGGCCGCGACGCCGCCGGCGCGCTAGTCGTCCCGCCGCGCCGCCAGCGCCGCCCCCAGGGCCACGGCGGTGTCGCCGCCGGCCGGGACCAGCGGGGGCTCCTCCCCGTAGACGGCGAAGACGGCGGCGATCATGTCCCGCACGAACGCGAGGCCCGCCAGGCGGCCGACGAACACGGCGGCCGGCAGCCCGTGAGCCGCCCTGGCGTTCAGCGCCAGCAGCGCGATCGTCTGCGCGACCATGGTGGTCAGCCCTGCGGCCAGGTCCTCGGGCGCGGCTCGGCCCTCCAGGGCGGCCAGCCGGCCGAGGCTCACCGCGGTCGCGCGTGGCGGCAGGCCGGCGAGGCCGCCGCCCAGCACGTCGCCGAGCGTGGTGTCGACGCCCGCGGCGTCGCCGCGCTCGGCCATGGCGACGATCTCGCTGGCGAGGCTCACGCCGAGCAGCGCCGCCCCCAGCCCCTCGAGCGTGCCGCCGCCCACGGGCGTGCCCGTGACGTGGACGAAGCGGCCCGCCGGGGCGTCCGCCGCCACCATCGCCGTGCCGGTGCCGCAGGAGACGGCCAGGGCGCGTTCGACCCCGGCCAGCGCCAGGGCGCCCCGGCCGATCGCGGTGGGCTCGTCGACCACGACGACCCCGGGCTCGCCGGCGAGCTCGCGCGAGCGCCCACCCGTCACGGCCAGCGCCGCCACGTCGCGCGGCGTCAGCTCGAGCGCCTCCAGGGCGCGCCGCAGCACCTCCGGGCTCGCCGGCCCCGGCCGCAGGAGGGCCGCGTGGCGCGCGACCTCGCCGCCTCGCACCAGCACGGCGTCGGTGACGCTGAGGCCGAAGTCGACGCCGAGGACCGCGTCCCTCACGAGAGGATGATAGCCGGCGCCGGCCGAGGCCCTGCCCGTCGCGGGCGCGGACGCCGCCGGGCCTTCGGCCGGTGGGCCCGAGCCGGCGAAGCGCCGGTAGGCCGCGCCCGGCTAAGACCTCGTTAGCCCGGCGTCGCGTCCGGCGTGCCCAGGGGGCGGGCCGGCCGGGTATCGTGCCGTCGCGGGACGCGTCGCCGAGCCCGGGCCGGTGCCCGCGGGCGGTGGAGCCCGGCGACTGAGGAGACCTGGGAAGCATGACCTGGCATCCGGCGTACCGCGGGCAGGTGCTCGCGCTCGACTACCGCTTCGCGAGCGAGTTCCTCAGGCATCACTTCATCGACGCGATGACGGCGCACCTCGACGCCGTGCTGGCGCTGCCCGCCCACGCCGACCCCGACGTCAGGCGCCGCGGCGCTGCGCTGCGCGTCGGCCTCGTCGCCCTCCACGAGGA
>DATGNP010000292.1:0-33623 GCA_035306665.1 Trueperaceae bacterium | reverse complement strand
ACCTTCCCGGTCGCCCCGATGGTGCGGTCCCCGGGGGCCTCCGGACATCGGGGGAACCCCCTAGCTTGAGGCCTCCCCGCCGTCGTGCTCCTCCGCCACCAGTCCGAGGCCGAGCGCCGTCGCGACCGCCCGCGCCCGGTTCGGCGCGCCGAGCTTGGCGAGGACCGCCGACACGTGGTGCTCGGCGGTCTTCGCGGTGATCGCGAGCCAAACGGCGATCTCGGCGTTCGTCAGGCCGGCGACGATCAGCTCGAGCACCTCGGCCTGGCGCGCCGTGAGCATGGCAGGGTGGCCCCGCGTGCGACGGCGCGGCCCCCGCGGCGGGTGCGCGACCCCGATCTCCCTCATGCGCGCCGCCAGGCGGGCGGCCGCGGGCGCGGCGCCGAGGCGCCTGAACTCGGCCATGGCCAGCCGCATCGCCTCCTCGTCGCCGTGCGCCAGGGCGAACGCGCGCTCGTAGGGGCAGCCGATCTCGCCCCACAGCCGGGCCGAGCGGCGCCAGTCGCCGCGCACGAGGGCGGCGAACGGCTCGGCCGAGCCCGGCAGCGGCTCCGCCATGGCGCCGGCCTGCCACGACCACAGCGACACCTCGCCGCGCGCCCAGGGGCTGTCCGCGGCCATGACCAGCGGCAGCACGGGCGCCAGTAGCGCCGGGACCTCGTGCTCGCGGCCCTCGAGCCAGGCGAGCTCCGCCAGGCCGCAGCAGGGGGACCAGACGTACTGCATGGCGGCGTTGGGGCTGACGGTCAGGGCCTGCCTCAGCGCCTCGGCCGCGCCGGCCTCGCCCCGCCGCACCATGGCGCGCCCCTTGGCCCCCAGCGCGGTGATCGGCCCGATGATCCCGTGGCCGGGCCGGGGCGGCACGCGGTCGGCGAGAGCGATGGCCGTGTCGTAGTCGCCGCGCTCGAAGGCGATGCGGGCCTGCCAGGCCACGCCGTAGGCCAGGGCGGAGTCGTCGTCGGTGTCCACCGCGGCCGCCACGAGCGTGGCCAACGCGGCCTCGGCCTCGTCGTACAGCCGCGCCTCGCCGGCGCCCGTCCCCAGCATCCAGACGGCGAGTCGGGCCACGTCCGCCGCGCCGACCCGCTCGGCGAGGGCGCGCGCCTCGCGGAGGATGCCGACGGCGCGGCGCGCGTCGCCCATGACGATCTCGGCGGCGCCGAGGGCCACGAGCGTCCTGGCCTCGAGCCGCTCGTCGCCCAGGCGACGTGACAGCTCCAGCGCCTTGTCCGACGCCGCGACGGCCTGCCGGTAACGGCGCTGGAACATCCCGATCATCGCCGCCTGGACGTAGGTGCGCGCCTTCGCGAGGCTGTCGGGACGGTGCTCCACCGTGGCGAGCGCCTCCGCGACGGGTGCGGCGACCTTGTCGTCCTGTTCTGCCCTGAAACGCGCGTAGCCGAGCAGGCCTAGGGCCACCGCGAGCTGGTCGGGGTCGCCCAGCTCGCGCCGCAACGCCACGACCCGTTCGGTCGCCGCGAGCGCCTCGGAGTGGAGGTCGAGCACGTTCGCCTCCTCTGCGAGCGCGGCCCACAGCTCGGCCTCCGTGGCGCGGTCGACGTGCTGGGCGCGCTCGAGCGCCAGCCTGAGGAACTGGGCCGCCTCACGGTGCGCGCCGCGCTCCGCCGCCTGGCGCGCCGCGAGTGGCGCGAAGCGCACGAACAGGTCCCAGGCGTGCGCCCGGGCGGCGTGGTGCGCGAGCCGCGCCAGGTCGTCGGGCTGGCTGCGCTGCAGGATCTCGACCATGGCGCCGTGCCACTCGAACTGGCGCCCCAGCGGCGTGACGGCCTCGATCGCGCTGCGGGCGAGCTCGTGGCGGAACCTCAGGTGGCCGCCCTCGGCCAGGAGCACGCCCGCCTCCACGGCCTCGTCGGCGGCCCCCGGGTCGGCGCCCGCGACCTCGAGAGCGACGGTGAGCTCGAGCGAGCGGGGGGCCGTGGCCACGACCTCGACGACGCGCCTGGCGCTCTCGCCGAGGCGCGCGGCTCGCGCCAGCACCGCCTCCTTCACGGTCCTCGGCACCTCCTCGCCCGAGGCGATGACCTCGGTGACGTAGAAGGCGTTGCCGTCGGTGGCGCGGTGGATGCGCGCGGCGCGAGCGGCGTCGGCGCCCGAGAGCTCCCTGACGGCCTCCACGCTGAGCGGCGGCACCGCCAGCAGCGTCGCCGCCGGCTGGACGGTCAGCTCGCCGATCACGGGCCTGGCCGGGTGCTGCGGACCGACCTCGTCGTCGCGGTAGGTGGCCACCACGAGGGACGGCAGCGACTCTACGCGCCGACCGATGAAGCGCAGGAAGTCGAGCGTCCCCTCGTCGGCCCAGTGCACGTCCTCGATCACCAGGGCCAAGGGGAAGTCGGCGTCGGCCATGCGCCGCTGGATCGCCGTGAACAGCTCGTAGGGAGCCGCCGAGGCGGCGAACGAGCCCGACAGGCGCGAGCGCGGGTCGAGCGCGATGTCGATGAGGGGGCTCAAGGGCCGCGGCGTCGTCAGCGGGTCGCAGCCGCCGATAAGCACGTGCGCCCGCCCGTCCTGCAGGCGCGCGAACTCCGTGACGACCGCGGTCTTGCCCGCGCCCGCCTCGGCCCCCAGCAGGACGAGAGAGCCGCGGCCGTTCGCGGCTGCCCTCAGCCGCGAGGCCAGCTCCTCGAGGAGACCCTCGCGTTCGAGGAGAGGCACCGACGGGACCCCCCTTCGGCCTTAGCTACGTGCCTCAGACAATAGCAGCGGGAACGCCCCCCGGGCCCGCAGTGTTCTCACCCACGTCCGCACCTGCCCTCACGTAGTACGGTGTCCGGGTCCGCGGACAAGCCAGGCCTCGTGTGTCGCTCGTTCGCGGCACGTCGGCACGCACGCGCGTAGTCGCTTAACACCGACCGTTACGGAGTTGACATGGACAGCAGCCACCCACCCGACGTCCCCAGCCCACGAGAAGGAACGGACGAGCCCGCCGCGAAGATCGCCGTCCGCGGCCTCTACAAGGTCTTCGGCCCCGACCCGGGAAGGGCCATCGCCGCCCTCGAGGAGGGCGCGACGAAGGCCGAGGTGCAGGCCCGCTTCGGCAACGCCGTGGGCGTCGCGGACGTCGACATCGACATCGCGGCGGGGGAGACGTTCGTGCTCATGGGCCTCTCGGGGAGCGGGAAGTCCACGCTCCTAAGGCTCCTCAACCGCCTCCACGAGCCCACGCGGGGCAGCGTCGTCGTGGACGGCACCGACATCACCCGGCTGAGCCGCCGCGAGCTGCTGCAGTTCCGCCGCGAGCGCTTCAGCGGGATGGTGTTCCAGCAGTTCGCGATCCTGCCGCACCGCACGGTCCTCGACAACGTCGCCTACGGACTCGAGGTACAGGGCGTGCCGCTCGCGCGGCGCCGCGAGCGCGCCGCCCGCGCGATCGAGCTGGTCGGCCTCGGCGGCTGGGAGGGGAGCTACCCGCACGAGCTCTCCGGCGGCATGCAGCAGCGCGTCGGTCTGGCGCGCGCCCTGGCCGTCGACGCCGACGTGCTCCTGATGGACGAGGCCTTCAGCGCGCTCGACCCGCTGATCAGGCGCGAGATGCAGGACGAGCTGATCGACCTGCAGGCGCGCATGCGGAAGACGATCGTGTTCGTCACGCACGACCTCGACGAGGCCCTGCGACTCGGCGACCGGATCGCGATCATGAAGGACGCGCGCGTCGTCCAGGTCGGCACGCCCGAGGAGGTCATCACCGCGCCCGCCGACGACTACGTCGCCGCCTTCGTCGAGGGCGTCGATCGCTCGGGAGTGCTCACCGCCGGCGCGATCATGCAGCCGGTGCGCGAGGTCGCGCGCCTGCGCGACGGGCCGCAGACCGCGCTGAACCGGATGCGGCGCTCCGGCCTCTCCGGCATCCTCGTCGTCGACGGCGAGCGGCGCGTGCTCGGCTACCTGACATCGGAGCGTATCGTCGCGGCCTTGCGCGAGGGCGAGGTCACGCCCGACCGCATCCACCGCGAGCTGATGGAGCCGGCGGCGACCGTAGCGACCGACACCCCGCTCGCCGACGTCATCACGATCGCGTCCGAGGGCTCGGCGCCGATCGCGGTCGTCGACGCGACCGGCCGGCTGCGCGGCGTCGTCGTGAAGGGCGCGATCCTGGCGGCGTTGGCGCGGACGCAGCGCAACGGCGCGGGCGAGGGGGCAGGCGGGGCGCCGGACGCGCCGTCCCACGCGGGCGCGAGCCACGCGGCCCTGGGGGCGCACCGTGCTTGACTTCCGCATCCCCATCCGCGACTGGGTGTCAGGCGCCGTGTCCTACCTGCAGACGGCGCTGGGCCCCCTGTTCGACGGCTTCGCCGACGCCGTCGACGCGCTCATCGGCGGGCTTCTCACGGCGCTGCAGTGGGCGCCCGTGCCCGTCGTCATCGTGGCCTTCGCCGCTCTGGCCGCGCTGCTGGCCGGCTGGAGGGTCGGGCTCTTCGCGCTGGCCGGCCTCTTCGTGGTCGAGAACGTCGGCCTGTGGCAGCCGTTCACGCAGACCCTCGCGCTCGTGCTGGCCGCCCAGGTGCTGATCGTGCTGGTAGGCGTCCCCCTGGGGATCCTCGCCGCGCGCAGCGACGGCGTCGAGCGCGTGATCAGGCCGGTCCTCGACTTCATGCAGACGATGCCGGCCTTCGTCTACCTGATCCCTGCCGTGATGTTCTTCGGCATCGGGGTCGTGCCGGGCGTCGTCGCGACCTTCGTGTTCGCGATCCCGCCGCTGGTGCGCCTCGTGAGCCTGGGGATCAGGCAGGTGCCCGGCGACCTCGTCGAGGCCGCCGACGCGTTCGGCTCCACGAGCTGGCAGCGCCTGGTGAAGGTCGAGATGCCCGTGGCGCGGCCGAGCATCATGGCCGGCGTCAACCAGTCGATAATGCTCAACCTCTCGATGGTCGTGATCGCCGGCATGATCGGGGCGCGGGGCCTGGGCGCCGAGGTGCTCAGGGGTATCCAGCGACTGAACGTCGGGCAGGGGTTCGAGGCCGGTCTGGCCGTCGTGATCATGGCCATCGTCCTCGACCGCGTGACCGCCTCGGTGGGCCGCCGCCGCGCCCGCGACGCCAGGTCCTGATCGCTAGCCCCGTCGTTACGGCCCCGACACTGCCGTGGCACCGAGGGTTGGCAGGCCCGAGGCGAGCGTGTTAGGTTCGGGAACAGCCGCAATCGGCTCTTGTACGTCAGCGTACGTGCGTACGCTCGCGGAGCGGTATGTCGTTCCGCCGCCATCCAAGCCCCGAAAACATCGGGAGGTTCAACATGCGTAAGTGGTTCACCGCTCTGGTCGTGGCAGTGCTGCTAGGTGCCGCCGCCGCCCAGGACACGACGATCGACCTCGGCTACGTGCTCTGGGACTCCGAGATCGCCTCCACGCACGTCGTCGCCGCCGTGCTGATGGACGAGCTCGGCTACGACGTCGAGCTGACGTCCGTCGACGCCGGACCGATGTGGACAGGCCTCGCCCAGGGCGATTTCGACGCGATCGTGGCCGCCTGGCTGCCCGCGACGCACGCCGCGTACTGGGAGCAGACGCAGGACAGCCTCATGGACCTCGGGCCCAACCTCGAGGGCGCCGACATCGGCTGGGCCGTGCCGACCTACGTGGAGGTCGACAGCCTCGCCGAGCTCAACGACCACGCCGACCTGTTCGGCGGTGAGGTCGTCGGCATCGACCCCGGGGCGGGCCTGATGGCCGCCAGCGACGCGGCGCTCGACGTCTACGGCCTGTCGGACTTCGTGCTCCTCGACGGCTCTGACGCCGCGATGACGGCCGCGCTCGACCGCGCCTACGGCCGGCAGGAGCCGATCATCGTCACGAGCTGGCGCCCCCACTGGATGTGGGCCGCCTACGACCTGAAGTACCTCGAGGACCCCGAGGGCGTCTTCGGCGAGGCCGAGCAGATCCACACGATCGTGAACCGCGCATGGGCCGAGAACGAGGCCCCCGAGGACGTGCTCGCGTTCCTCGACAGCTTCCAGTGGACCGGCGAGCAGATGGGCGCCGTGATGCTGATGATCACGCAGGAGGGGATGGAGCCGCTCGCGGCCGCCCGCGCCTGGATCGCCGACAACCGCGACGTCGTCGAGGGCTGGCTGCGCTAGGTCGGCGTTCGCCGCGAGACGGAACGGAGAGGGCCGGCACCCGCGGGTGCCGGCCCTCGCTACGTGACGCGGCGGGGACGCTTGCCAGCCGGCGCCCGGGGCGTCCGGCCCGCCTACCCTCCGGCGTCGCCCCCAGGCCGACCCTCCGGGGACTCGCCGTTCTCGAACCGGATGACGCTGAGCTGGCCGTCGACCTCGAGGATCGCCTGCTTCACCGTCGCGACGTCATCGACGCCCTGCGCGCGCAGGCTGGCGGCCAGCTCCTCGGCGGTCAGGCGCTCGCGGCGCATGTTCGCCCGCACGGGCTTGCCCATGTGGACGACCAGGGTCGGCGAGTCCCGCGTCAGGCGGCGCCACCCGGGGAACCTGAACTCGAACAGGTCGATCAGGTAGCTCCACACGATCACGACGACGGCCATGAGCAGGTAGTCGAGCATCGAGGACGACCCGCCGCCGATCGCGTCGGTGGTCAGGCCGCCGATGATCACCAGCGCGATGAAGTCGTTGGGCGACAGGTTGGAGAGGTGCCGCTTGGGTATGACGCGCAGCACGAAGACGATGGCCAGGTAAGCCAGGGTGCCGCGCAGCAGCAGCTCGAGCACGGGCTTCTCGAAGGCGAACACGCTGTCCATGCCTGGGCCCGGGCGCTCCCGGGCCCGGGGCTCGATGGTAGGGCACGCCGGCTGGAGCGCAGGCGCCGCCGTCACGCGCCACTGGCTCGCGGCGCGCGCGGCTCGCCTGGACCCCACGAGGAGGCCGGCGCCCCTTGAGGGCGCCGGCCGAAGGGCGTCGCGGTGGCGGGACGGGCTAGGCCAGCACCCGCAGGGCCTTGTCGAGCCCCTCGAAGCCGAACTCGAGGTCCTCGCGGGAGATCGTCAGGGGCGGCGTGACCAGCAGGACGTTGTAGCGCCCGAACGCGTAGACGCCGTGCTCGCGCAGCGCCGCCGTGAGCTTCGCGACGGGAGCGTTGTCCCCGCCGTACCAGGGCACGAGAGGCTCGCGCGTGGCGCGGTCCTTGACGAACTCGAGCGCGAAGAACGCGCCGACGCCGCGGGCGTCGCCGACGACGGGATGGCGCTCCTTGATCGCCTCGAGCCCCTCGCGCAGCCAGGGCTCGAGCTCGCGGGCGCGCTGGAACAGCCCCTCCTGGCGCATCGCCGTGACCGTCGCCAGGCCGGCGGCCATGCCCAGCGGGTGGCCGGAGTAGGTGTGGCCGCACATGAGCACGTTGTCGTCGAAGTGGCTCGCGAGCGACTCGCGCACGAGGACGCCGCCGAGCGGCACGTACGCAGAAGCCACGCCCTTCGCGAACACGATCATGTCGGGCGTGACGCCGAAGCGCTGCGCCGCGAACGTGTCGCCGGTGCGCCCGAAGCCCGTCATGACCTCGTCGAACACGAGCACGATGCCGTGCCGCGCGGTGATGTCGCGCAGGCCCTTGAGGTAGCCCTCGGGGTAGACGATCACGCCGTTCGAGCCGACGACGGGCTCGATCACCAGGGCGGCGACGTTCTTGGCGCCCTCGAACGTGATCACGTCCTCGAGGTGCTGCAGCGCGCGCCGCGTCTCCTCGGCGGGGTCGTCGGTGAAGAACGGCGAGTTGTAGGGGTATGGCGCGAAGAAGCGGACGACGCCCGGCATGCCGGGCTCGTTCGTCCAGCGGCGGTCCTCGCCGGTGAGGCTGCCGGCGCCCGGCGCGGAGCCGTGGAAGGAGCGGTACGCGACCATGACCTTGTGACGGCCGGTGATCATGCGCGCCATCTTGACGGCGTCCTCGTTGCCCTCGCCGCCGTTGGTGGTGAAGAAGACGCGCGCGCCCTCGTCCCACGGCGAGACGTCGGAGAGCAGCGCCGCGAACTCGCCCCGCACGTCGTTGATCAGGGACGGCGCGGCGTAGAGGAGGCGCTCCGCCTGGCGCTTGATCGCGTCGACGACGGCAGGGTGCCCGTGGCCGAGGTTCACGGCCACCAGGCCCGCCGAGAGGTCGAGGTAGCGCTTGCCCTCGTCGTCGAACAGGTACGAGCCCTGACCCCGGACGATCGTGGGCGTGTTGACCGCCGACTGCTTGCTCCACGGGGTGAGGACGTGCTTGTGGGTGCGGCTGGTGGCCGTAGGCGACATCCTGGCTGCCTCCCTCGCTGCGCCGGCGCGCCGGCGTCATGCATGGCTTGGCTGTGAGCGTACTCCAACGCGCGCGGCCCTAGCGCCCCGCGCGGTCGGAGTCTGACCCCGTCCGGCCCGGCAGGCTCAGGGCACGCGCAGCGGCCCGAAGCTCGGCAGGGGCAGGCCGGAGTCGGCGGCCCGGATCACGTCCTGGAGGTACGCGGAGCTCGACGTCGCCTCGTGCGGGCGCATGTAGCGGAGGTAGACGGTGGCGGGGTTCGAGGCCAGCGTGACCACGACCTTGCGGTGGTCGCTGGCGTGCCGCTCGACCTTCGTGATCGCGACGGTGTTCGTGCCGTAAGAGCCGTTGTACTCCGGGCCGCCGTTGGGGGCGCCGTTCCAGGCCGTGAAGTACCCGGAGTAGCCGTTGGGGCCGGTGGTGTGGGGGGGCGTGACCTCGCGGTCGAACGTCAGCGTCACGGTCGCGCCCGAGCGCGACAGGGACACGAGCCGTGGACCCGTGCCGTCGACGTCCCAGCCGAGCACGTGCTCCTGGTAGGCGAGGGCGACCCTCTCGGCGAGGATCAGCTGCGCCTCGGCGCTCAGGTGGATGCGGTCGAACCGCGGCAGGTCGTGGGTCACGACCATGTGCGCCCCGGCGATGCCGTTCGAGAGGCCGGAGTTGGGCAGCAGGTGGGGGGTGCCGAGGTAGGCGCCCTGCTCGAAGCGCCGCTGCCGCTCGGCGATGTCGTGCGACCTGAGGTTCTCGGCTGCGGCGGCCGACGAGCTCTCGCCGCCGTTGCAGCAGCCGTACGCCGCGAGCTGTGCGTAGATGACCACCGGATCGACCGCGCCCGTGGCGCTCGCGAGCTTGGCGCGCATGGCGTCGAAGACGGCGGCCGTGTACGCCGAGTAGTCGCTCCGGAGCGTCGTGTCGGAGTTGTCCGACTCGCCCTGGTACCAGAACACGGCGCTCACCGGCCCACCCTCGGGTTCCTGGCCGGGGACGGGGTTCGCGCGTTCCCCGCTCGAGACCAGCGCCCGGTACATCGCGCTCCCGAAGAGGGTGCTCCTGTCGGTGTCGCCGAGGTCGGTGGGGCCGAGGTACCAGCCGACGTTCGTGTTCGGGCGCGGCGTCATGCGGCTCCCGCCCAGACCCGCCGGGATCAGGTAGGCGGCGCGCCCGGTCGCGGCGTGGAGGGCGCGTCCGAGCTGCGTGCCGGCCGACGTCCCGGGCGCCGAGTCCTCGCTCACCTGGTCGAGCTGGCCGGCGGGGTCGTCGAGGGGCTCCGTGGCCGCGCGCCACACGTAGTCGTTGCCGAGCATGCGCACGGCCGGGAAGGCGCCCCCGTCCTCGAGCTCGTCCGGCACGTCGGGGTCCCATCCGACAGCGTTCGACTGTCCGGCCACGAGGATGGCGACGTTGCCGACGGCGACCGTCGCCTCGCTGCCGCCGACGACCACGCGCAGGGTGCCGAGCGCGTCGTTCGGGTCCGACGTGAGCTGCCAGGCGAGCGACTGCCCCTCGAGGATCCAGTCCCAGTCCCCGACGAAGCCGCTGCCGTTGAGGTTCACGCCGTAGAAGGCCACTCCTGCCAGCGGCGCGTTGCCGGCGTTGGCCACGACCACGGGCGTGCCTGCCCTGAGCTGGGCGTAGGAGAGGGACAGCGGCTTGGCCACCAGCGCCGGGGCGGCGTCGGGGACGGCCGCCTTGACGAACGCCGCCCTGACGTCGTCCTCGTCGTAGACGCAGTCGCCGGTGGGGTCGGCGTGGAACAGCGCGTAGGCGCCGCCGTCGGCGACGTCGTCGGCGGCGACGGCCGCGTGGAGCAGGACCACGTCCCGCACGTCGACGTCACCGTCGGCGTCGAGGTCGCCCAGGGGACGCTCGGCCAGGTCGGTGCCGTACTCGGCGACGCGGCAAGCCGCCGCGGCGGCGCCCGCCGGCCCCATCTCTCCCAGGGCGTCCAGCAGCGGCTTCGGGTCGCCCGGACCGGCCTTCACGAGGGCGCTGAGGGTCAGCGCGCCGTTGGCCTCGCTGCCGTCGGCCTTGTAGGCGCTGGCCGCGGACGCGCTGGGCCGCTCGGCGTCCTCGTCCGCCTGCCACATCAGCTTGACCAGCTGCCCGTTCGCCGGTGCGCCCGCGAACCAGACGACACGGACCGTGCCGGTGCCGTCGTCGTGCGCGGCCGCGATCGCGCCGGCACCGGCGCCGCCGAGGCCGCGGAACTTCGTGGTCTGGGCGTCGTACGAGACGGTCAGCGTCAGGCCGCTCACCGGCGTCGACGCGACGAGCGGCTGGTCGAACCAGGCCTTGCCGGGAGGCAGGTCGGGCGGCGGGAACAGGGTCCCGCAAGCCGCCATGGCGAGCAGCAGCGCGCCCGCGGCGAGCGCGCGCCAGATGCTCCTGCCGTCGCCCTGCGGCTGGACCGTCCTCCCACGGTCCGTCTGCCGTGCCGAAGCCTCTCCCACCGGCCCTCCGTCCCAGGGTCGGCACGCGAGGCTGCCGGACCCGAGCAGCCGCCCCATGGTCGGGTGCTGCCGAGAATCTTCCCAACACTAGATGTGAGCCGCGTGACTGGCTGTGACGGCGCCGGCCGCACCACGTCACCTCGCTTCTCATGCGCGCGGGCGTACCCTCGTCACTGCCCGCGTCCCCCCGGCGTCCATAGACTCCGCCTGTGGCCACCACTGCGGAGGGGCGCATGGGCGCGGCCAGACAGTCGAGGCCCAGGCGCAGAACGCGCGGGGCGCAAAGCGTGCGAGTACCAGAAGGAGACGACGTGCATAGACTTCGGACTTTAGGCATCCTCACGGCACTTGCGGTATTCATCGCGGCCTGTTCGGGGCCGACGCCACCTGCCGAGACGTTCGACCTCGTCGTGAGCATCGAAGGCAGCGGGGAGGTGAGGTTCGACACGGCCACCGGCGACGACGCCGCGGGCACGAGCTCCCACGCCGCCGGCTCCGAGGTGACCCTGGTCGCGGTCCCGGCCACGGGCTGGGAGCTCGACGAGTGGACCGGAGCCTGCTCGGGCGACGACGCGACCTGCGAGGTCACCATGGACGCCGACAAGAGCGTCACGGCGACGTTCACCGAGGTCGTGGCCCTGCCGCCCGAGACCGTGACCGTGAACGTGGTCATCGAAGGCACCGGCACCGGCGCGGTCTCGAGCCCCATCGGCATCGACTGCGGTGACGGCACCGGGGACGTCTGCACCGTGGAGGAGCTGGAGACCGGCTCCGAGGTCACCCTCACGGCCACGGCCACCGGCGACAGCGTCTTCGCCGGCTGGGGCGGCGACGCCGCGAGCTGCGGCACGGACGACCCCTGCGTCGTGACGCTCTCGAAGACCCCGTTCACGGTCCTCGCCACCTTCAACGCGCCGGACGATCCCGGCGTGCCCGCCCACAGCGTCGCCGTCAACGCCGACAACCGTGACGCCGTCGAGTGGGTCACGGCGCCCGTCGGTGCGGGCCCCGACGACGTGCTGGGAGCCACGCACATCGGGCTGCAGTACTCGGGACTGGCCTACATCCCCAGGTACCAGGCGGAGGTCGCCAACGCGTTCGTGTTCCGCGACCTCGGCATCCCGGCCGGCGCCACGGTCACGCGCGCCTACATCCAGTTCACGACCATCGACCGGGGTACGGATCCGGATTACCGGCCGTCCGAGGGCGACCCCAGCCTGAAGATCACGGGCGTCGCCGCCGCCAGCCACGCGACGATCCCGCAGCAGGAGCCGGGCAACAACATCACCTCCCGTCCCCGCACGACGGCCCAGGTGATCTGGGAGGACATCCCGGTGTGGGTCGGGCACGGCGTCACCGGCGAGGCGCAGCGGACCGCCGACATCTCCGCGATCCTCCAGGAGCTCGTCGACCTGCCGGCCTGGTCCAAGACGGGCGACGCGATGATCATCATCGAGAACAACTCGGGCGACCCTGCCAGCAACTTCCGCCAGATCGCCACGCACAACGACGCCCCCGAGAAGGCTCCGGTCCTCTACTTCGACTGGGAGCTGCCCTGAGCAGCGCTGCTGACGCCGAGTAGGCGTGGTTCGAGGCGCTCCGCGTTCCCAGCGGGGCGCCTCCTCTTGTTTGGCGAGGAGCCGCGCCGCGAGCGCGCCGGGTCGTACGGCACTCCCGGCCGCCGGTCGCGAGACGGGACCGCCGGCAGCCGGGCGCCTCGCCGACCCCTGGAGCGACAACGGTCGCCGACGCAGGTCCCCACCCCGGCCTAGCATGTGGGGGTGCAGCGCGCCATCGGACCGGCCATCGTCTCGCGTCTGTCCTCCCTCGGCCGCCGAACGCGGCGCTGGTGGGACCGCCAGAGCCTCCCGCGCTTCGCCAGCCTCGGGGAGGGCTTCGTCATGCAGCCGCCCCGGAGCGTCGTGGGCGCCGAGCGCATCCACGTCGGCCGCGGCGTGAAGCTCGGGCCCGGCTCGGAGCTCAAGGCGAACGTAAGCTACCCGGGCGGGTGGATGCGCCACCCGGAGGGCCGGCACCTTGAGCAGCGCTTCGACCCGAAGATCCGCATCGGCGACCGCGTGACCGCCACGGCCTCGCTGCAGGTCGTGGCGTTCTCCGAGGTCGTCATCGAGGACGACGTCATGTTCGCCGCGAACGTGTTCGTCGCCGACGGCACGCACGCCACCACGACCGGCGACGAGCCGTACAAGTACCAGGGCATCGCGCCCGTGGCGCCGGTCCGCATCGGGCGGGGGGCATGGCTCGGCCAGAACGTGGTCGTGCTGCCGGGCGTGCGGATAGGCGAGCTGGCCGTGGTGGGCGCGAACAGCGTCGTCACGCGGGACGTGCCGCCCCGCACCGTCGTGGCGGGCGTGCCGGCGCGGCCGATAAAGCGTTGGGACGAGGCGGCTCGCGCCTGGGTGCGCGCCGAGTGAAGGGGGAGACATGAGCGGACACGAGCCGCCGTTGGTGACGATAGGGATCCCGACCTACAACCGCGCCGACGGCTACCTGCGCGAGGCGCTGGCGTCGGCGCTGGCGCAGACCTACGAGCGCCTCGAGATCCTCGTCGCCGACAACGCCTCGGACGACGACACGGCCGCCGTGGTGCGCGAGCTGGGCGGCGACCGCGTGAGGTACCACCGCCACGAGCGCAACCTCGGCTCGCAGGGCAACTACAACTCGATCGTCGAGATGGCGACCGGCGAGTACCTGCTGCTCCTCCACGACGACGACCGCGTCGACCCCGACTTCGTCGCGGCCTGCGTGGCGGCGATGGGCGACCGGCGGCCGGGGCTCGTGCGCACCGGCGTCCGCGTGGTGGGGGAGGGCGACAGGCTCATCTACGAGCGCGTGAACCAGGCGCCCGGGACGGGCGTCCGCGAGCTGCTGGAGGCGTGGTTCGCCAACCGCACCTCGTTCTACTTCTGCGCCACGCTCTTCAACCTGGCCTCGCTGCGCCGGGTGGGCGGCTTCGACACGCCCCGCCAGCTCTTCAACGACGTCGCGGCCTACGCCCGCGTCGCCGCCGACGCCGGCACCGTCGAGGTGCCCGAGGTCAAGGCCACGTTCAGGCAGCACAAGGCGAGCTCGGGCAAGGCCGCCACCGTCAAGGCCTGGGCTGAGGACGCCGCCTACCTGGTGCAGCTCATGGCCGAGCTCGTGTCGCCGTCTGCCGCGATGCCCGACCGCGCCTTCGAGGCAAAGGCGCGGACGTTCTTCTGTCGCAACTGCTACCACCGCGCGCTGCGCCTCACCGACCCCGCCGCCCGGCGGGAGGCGATGGCGGCGGTGCACGCCACCCTCGGCTGCACGCCACCGTGGCGCTACCGCCTCGGGCGCGCCGCCTACCGCATGCGGAAGCGCCTGCTGCCCGCTTGACCGCCACCGCGACCGGCACCCAGTCGGACCGGCCCCGGCGGTTCGCCTTCCTGACCCCCGAGTACCCGACCGAGCTCACGGGCGAGGGCGGCGTCTCGAGCTACGTCCACAAGATGGCTCACCTGCTCGCCAGCCGCGGACACGACTGCACCGTCTTCGTCGTCAGCCGTGAGCCCGGCACGCTGTGGGACGGCCCCGTGAAGGTCGTCAGGGTCCCGCGCAGCCGCGCGCTGCCGGTGCGGGCGCTCACCTGGGTGCTCAGGCGCTTCGACCCGTTCGGCGGCTACGTCGTCTCGCAGGTGGCCACCGCCCGGCTGCTGGCCGCGGCGCTGGAGGCCGAGCACGCCATGGCACCGTTCGACGTCGTCCAGTCGGCCAACCTGCAGGTCGTCGGGCTGTACGTGAGGCGGCGCGAGGGCAGGCGGCACCTGGTGCGCATCAGCACGTCGCGCCTCCTCTACGACGCCTCCTACAGCCGCGGCGCCACGGTCCTCAGCCGGGTCCTCGAGCTCCTGGACGTCAGGGCCCAGCGCCGCGCCGACGTCACCTACGCGCCCAGCGCCTTCCTGCAGCGCTACTTCTCGGAGCGCTACGGCCTGCCCGTGAAGGTCGTGAGGCCGCCGATGCCCACCGACGTCTCGACCCGCGCGGCGCCGCCGCCGGGCCTGCCCGAGCGGTACCTGGTGCACTACGGCATGCTCGGCCGGCGCAAGGGGAGCGACGTGATCGCCGAGGCGCTGCCGCTGGCCTGGGAGCGAGCCCCGGACCTGCGCATGGTGTGGGCCGGCCCCCTCAGGGAATCGGCGCTCAAGCGCTACAGCGCGAACTGGGGCGAGCGCGTCGACCAGGTCACGTACCTCGGCCCCCTCGACAAGCCCGTCCTGTACGGGGTCGTCGCCGGCGCCGTGGCCAGCGTCCTGCCGTCGCGCATGGACAACCTCCCGAACACCGTGATCGAGAGCCTGTCGCTGGGCGTGCCCGTGATCGGGTCGGACGGCGCCAGCATCGACGAGCTCGTCGCGCACGGCCGCAGCGGCCTGCTCGTGCCCATCGGCGACGCCGCCGCGCTGGCCGACGCGATGGTCGCGGTGTGGCAGGGGCGGTCGTTCGAGTGCGTGGCGCCGCCCGACGAGATGGACCCCGACCGCGCTGTCGCCGCGCTGCTCGAGGTCGCCGGTGTGGCGCCTGGTACGAGACTGGTATAGTCGCCCCCGTAACGCGCTCACCCCCAGGAGGTGCCCAATGCGACGGACCGCTCTGAAGCTGCTGGTCGGCCTGCTGGCATTGATGCCGGTGGCGGCCGCCCAGCCCGAGATCGAGCTCACGTGGTGGATCAACCCGTGGCGCATCGTGACCCCCGACATGGAAGAGGGCCAGAGCCCCACGGGGGAGGAGTACGCCCGCTACATGAGCGAGCGCTTCATGGAGCTCCACCCCAACGTCACGGTGAGGTACGAGCTCGTGCCGAACGCCGGCTACGGGGAGAAGATCACGACCGCGATCTTCTCCGGCACGACGCCGGACGTGGTGAAGGACCTCAACTGGAACCCCGAGTGGGCGCGTGAGGGCCTGCTCGAGCCGATCGACGCCTACCTCACCGACGAGGACCGCGCCGACTTCCTCGAGTACGCCCTGGCGAAGGGCAACATCGACGGCCAGCACTACATCTGGCCGTGGAACAACTCGAACAACGGCATGGGCTCGACGCTGCTCCTGAACACCGCCCTGTTCGAGGAGGCCGGCGTCGAGGTCCCGGCGCTGCCCGACCGCGCCTGGACGATCGACGAGTTCCTCGCCGCGGCCGAGAAGCTGACGATGGACCGCGACGGCGACGGCACCACCGACGTCTACGCGATCACGTTCGCCGCCCGCGACACCGAGAACATGCTCTCCTGGCTGATGCGCTTCGGCGCCAAGCTGATGAACGACGAGGGCACCGAGTTCGTCCTCAACTCCGAGGAGGGCGTGCGCGCGCTCCAGTTCATCGTCGACCTCATCTACGAGCACGGCTACGCCCCGCGCGGCGGCGAGGCCCTCGACGTCTACGGCACGATCGAGAACCTGCACAACGGCCGGGCCGCGATCGGCTACGGCGGCATCTACGAGATCGGTCGCATCGACCGCTACCTCAAGGAAGGCCGCATGCCGGAGGCCATCGACGTCGTCATCGCGCCGTTCCCGCACGACCCCGCGGTGGGCCCCATCGCTTACGAGACCTCGGGCGGCTTCCTCGTCTTCAAGCAGGACGACGACTACAAGCGCGACATGGCGATGGAGTTCGCGCGTTTCCTCACGAGCACCGAGAACATCAAGCTCCTCGAGAGCCTGCTCTACATCACCGCGCGCCGCTCAGCGAACGCCGAGCTCGACTTCGTGAACGTCGCCGACTACACGGAGGACGTCCAGACCGAGGTGCAGGTGTACCAGTCCGCGATCGACCACGGCGTGCCGTTCTTCGGCCCCTCGGACCTCGACATCTCCGAGGGCATGGAGTACTTCACCGCGGCGATGGAGGCGGCCCTCAGCCGCAGCAAGACCCCGCAGCAGGCCCTCGACGACTTCGTGAGGGAGGCCAACAGGGCCGTCTTCGGCAACTGACGCCGGAGTCGGTGCACTAGGTGTCGACCACCACCACCCCCTCCGGCCTGACCGGCGGGGAGGCGCGACCCCGGGCGACCGCCCGGGGTCGCGCTGACGGCTCGCCCCGAGGGCGCGGCTCCGGCGCCCTCGGGCGGACCGGCGTCTGGGGCGCCGTCTTCGTCGCGCCCCAGACGCTGCTGTTCGTCGCGTTCTTCCTCGTGCCCGTCGTGATCGCCTTCGCGCTGGCCTTCATGGAGGTGAGGCCCACGCGCATGACCTGGGTGGGCCTCGACAACTTCCAGCGCGCGCTCGGCGACCAGCTCTTCCACCGCGCGCTCATCAACACGAGCGTGTTCACCGCGGTCGTGGTCGTGTTCTGGCTCGGCAAGGCGCTGCTCATCGCGTACCTGCTCGACCCCATGAACCGCACCCTGCAGACGTTCTTCAAGTCGGCGTTCTACCTGCCGGCGGTCACCTCCTCGATCATCATCTCGCTGATCTGGCTGTGGATATTCAACCCGACCTTCGGCCTCCTCAACGCCTTCGTGGGGCTGTTCGGCGTCGAGCCCGTCGCGTGGCTGGGAAACACCGCCACCGCGCTACCCGCCCTGATGGTCATGCAGGTCGTGATGGGCGGCGGCTCGAGCATCGTGCTGCTGTCGGCGGCGCTGGCGCGCATCCCGCGTGACCTCTACGAGGTCGCCCTCATCGACGGCGCCAAGCGGCCGACGATCTTCGCCAAGGTCATCCTGCCCCTGATCCGACCGACGCTCCTCTACCTCGTCGTGACCGGGACGATCAACACGTTCCAGGTCTTCGACGCCGTCTACGTCATGACGCAGGGCGGCCCGCAGTTCGCCACGACGACGGTCGTGTTCCGCATCTACCAAGAGGCGTTCCAGCGCTTCAACCTCGGCTACGCCTCGGCGCAGGCGATCGTCCTGTTCCTCATCACGCTGGTCCTGGCCGCCGTGCAGTTCCGCATGCTCGGCCAGAACGTGGAGTACTGATGGCCGCGGTCACGCGCCCCGACCCCTTCCTGCGCGACCGGTCGCACCCGGTCAAGCCCACGCCCCTGGGCGCCGTCGTGATCCTGCTGGTGCTGATCGCGCTGTCGCTGGCGGCGCTGGTGCCGCTGTACTGGATGTTCGCGACGTCGCTGACGCCCTCGGCGATGACGGTGAGGTTCCCGCCCGAGCTGATCCCCTCCGACCCGACCCTCGACAACTACCGCGCCGTGCTCAGGCAGCCGAACTTCTGGAGCTGGGTCAAGAACTCGCTGATCCAGTCCCTGAGCGTGACGGCCGTGATCGTCGCGACCGCGAGCATGGCCGGATATGCGATCGCGAAGCTGCCGTTCCGCGGCTCGCGCCTGCTGTTCTGGCTGTTCATCCTGTCGATGATGCTGCCCTTCGAGGCGATCCTGGTGCCGCTGTTCCTCGTCGTGACGCGGCTGGGCCTCGTCGACACCTACCTGGGGCTGCTGCTCCCGCTGATGGCGGCGCCCTTCGCGATCTTCCTGATGAAGCAGTTCATACAGACCCTGCCGAGCGAGCTGATCGACGCCGCCCGCGTCGACGGCGCCAGCGAGCCGCGCATCTTCTGGGACGTCGTGCTGCCGCTGGTGCGCCCCGGCCTGGCCTTCCTCGGCATCATCACGTTCGTCGCGCAGTGGAACTCGTTCGTGTGGCCGCTCGTCGTCACGCGCTCGAGCGAGATGCGCACGCTCCAGGTCGGCCTGGTGCTGATCCGCGAGCAGGAGCCTCTGTTCTTCGGGCTCCAGATGGCCGCGGCCGTGATGGCCGCGATCCCCGTGATCGTCGTCTTCTTCGCCTTCCAGCGCTACTTCCTGCGCGGCGTCACCGTGGGAGCATTGAAGGGATGACCGTGCCCGTCCCCGAGGCGCGCCCGGCCGAGGTCGGGCGGCGCCGGATCGCCGTCGGCTTCGACCTCGACGGCGTGCTGATGCGCAACCCGTTCGAGACCTGCGTCGTGCCGCGCCTCGCGGCGCTGCTGGCCGCCACGCGCGGCCTCGCGGGCCTTGACGAGGAGGAGGCCGCGCGCGCCGTCAGGCGGCGCGTGTCGGGCGGCTGGCAGCGGCGCATGCTGGAGGGCGACCTCGTCTCGGCTTACGACTGGGACGCGATCTACCGCGAGGTCGCGCGCGAGCTGGGCGGCGCCCCCGAGCTGGCCGGCGACATCGACGTCGCGACGTGGGTCGTCGAGTGCTGCGGCCAGGACGGGCACATCGCCGCGCTGCCCGGTGCGGAGGCCGCCCTCGCCGGGCTGAAGACCCAGGGCGCGCGCCTCGTCGTCGTCACGAACGGCTTCGCCGCCTACCAGGAACCGGTGCTCGCGGCGCTGGGCCTGCTGCCATACTTCGCGGCCGTCGTCACGCCGGAGCGCGCCGGCGCCGCGAAGCCGCAGCGGCGGATCTTCGAGGCGGCCGGCGACCTGGACCTCTTCGTCGGGGACACCCTGGTGCACGACGTGCTCGGCGCCAGGGGCGCCGGCGTGGCGTCGGCGTGGCTGCACCCGCGGCTGCCCGCGGAGCTGCTGCCCCTTACGCCGGCCGAGCGGGCGGCGCACCGCGCCGTCGACGACGTGATCGCGCGCTCGCTGTCCGCCTCGCCTCACCGCCGCTTCCATCCCGAGGCCGACGTGGAGAGCTGCCGGCCGCACTACGTGCTGGCGCGCGTCGACGAGGTCGTAGGGATCGCGAGCGCGTTGGCCGCCGGCGCCTAGTCGGCGCTACGGAGGACGGTCCCCGGCGGGGCGCGCGACCGACGTGGCGCCGGAGCGCGCCCCGGCCCCTGCCGGCTACACCGCCGCGCGGTACGGCGCCCACTCGGGGTCGTTCTCGAACTCCCACTTGTAGTGGTCGCGGCCCTCGAGCTCGGCCGCCGCGGCCTCGTCGGCGATCACCACGCAGTGCGGGTGGAGCTGCAGCGCGGTGGCGCTGATCATCGAGGTGATCGGCCCCTCGGTGGCGCGGGCCAGGACCTCGGCCTTGCGCGCGCCGGTCACGACCATCAGCAGCTCGCGCGCCTCGAGGATCGTGCCGACCCCCATCGTCAGGGCGCGCTCCGGCACGGCCGCGGCGTCGCCGCCGAACATCGGGGCGTTCTGCTCCCGCGTCGTGGGGGTGAGGGCGATGTGGCGGGTGCGCGACATCAGCGCCGAGAGCGGCTCGTTGAAGCCGATGTGCCCGGTCCGCCCCAGGCCCAGCAGCTGCAGGTCGATGCCTCCCGCGAGCTCGATCGAGGCCTCGTAGGCGCGCGCCTCGGCCCTGAGGTCGTCGGCGACGCCGTTGGGCAGGTGGGCGTTGGCCGGGTCGATGTCGACGCGGTCGAAGAGGTGCCGGCGCATGTAGTGGTGGTACGAGCGCTCGTCGCTGGGCTCGAGGCCGACGTACTCGTCGAGGTTGAACGTCGTGGCCCGCTTGAAGCTCAGGCCCTCCTCGCGGTGCAGCCGCACCAGCTCGGCGTAGATGCCCTCCATCGTCGCGCCCGTGGCGCAGCCCAGCACCAGGTCCGGCTTGGCGGTGAGGCGGTCGGCGACGATCCGCGCGGCGAGCCGCTCGGCCGCCTTGGCGGTGGGCAGGATCACGATCTCCATCACGCCATCCTAGCCACGGGAGGCGTCGCCCGCCCGCGCGGTGGCGGGCGGGACGGCACGGGCGGCTGGCGAGCACCGCGGCACGCGCCGGAAGAGGCCGGCGGGCCGCCGGGCCCGCCTCAGCGCAGCAGCAGGGGGTCGCTCTTGCCCGGCGCCGCGCGGACGCGGGCCTCGAGCTCCTGGGCCTGGGCCAACGCGCGCTGCACGGCCTCGCGGTCGCCGGCCACGAGGACCTCCTGGCACGTGCGGTCGAGGGCGAAGAGGTCCATCTCGAAAGCCGGTGTCAGGCCCTTCTGCTCGGCGAGCTCGCGGACCTCCTGCACGGCGGACTTCAGCTGCGCCTTCAGGTAGAAGGGGGGATCGTCATGGCGCATGGCTGTCATGGTCGCCTAACGAGTATGTCGGAAATCTCACAGCCCGACAAGCCCACGCCTGGGGGAGAGGGGCGGATTGGGCAGACATGTCTCACCAGAAACCGTACACTTCCTCATGGACCGCCGGCGCGGCGCAGGCTTCGCCTGCCGGCGGAGCGACCCGAGAGACCCGGCACCACCCGCCGGGCGCGCGCGGCCGCGACCGCCGCGGGACAGGGGGGATGGATGACCGCAGGCCCGCAGACGACGGTGGAGGACCGGCCCGTGCCGACCCCGGCGCCGGCCGCCGGTCCGGTCGCGGCGCGGCCCGCCGAGGTCGTCTCGCTCCTGTACCACGACGTGTACGCTCCCGCCGACGAGAGCGGGCCCGCTCGGTCCGCCAGCGGCTTCATGACGGCCACGGCCGCGCCCTACAAGCTCACGTTCGAGGCGTTCGAGGAGCACCTGGCCGCCCTCGCGGGCGCGGGCCGCGCCGCGCCTCCCCTCGGCAGCATGGGCGACCTCGCTCCGGGCCGGGCGCCGGTGCTGCTCACCTTCGACGACGGAGGCGTCAGCGCCCACTCGGTCATCGCCCCGCTGCTGGAGGCCCGGGGCTGGCGCGGGCACTTCTTCGTCGTCACCGACGAGATCGGCCGCGACGGCTTCATGACCGCCGACCAGGTCCGCGACCTGCACCGCCGGGGTCACGTGGTCGGCTCGCACACCTGCTCCCATCCCGAGCGCATGAGCACCCTGTCGGACGACGAGCTCCGCTACGAGTGGGGCCACAGCGTCGCGGTGCTCTCCGACGTGCTGGGCGCGAGGGTGGACACGGCCTCGGTGCCCAACGGCTACTACTCGCGGCGCGTCGGCGTCGCGGCCGCGGCGGCAGGGATCCGGTGGCTGTTCACGTCGGAGCCGACGCTGCGGCTCACCACGGTCGCCGGCTGCACGCTGCTCGGCCGCTTCCACGTCCAGGCGCACACGCCGGCCGCGACCGTCGCCGACCTCGTCGCGGAGCGCTCGGTCTCACGCGCCCGGCAGCGCCTCCACTGGAGCGTCAAGAAGGTCGCGAAGGCCGTAGGCGGCAGCGGGTACCTCGCGTTCCGGTCGTTCGCCCTGCGCCAGCGCGTGGCCTAGGTCCCTCGGGCCGGGTCCTTCGGTCGCCGCCGAGCCTCGGCGGCGGCGACGGTCGCGCGCCATGTACCGCCTGCGGCGCCGGCGCCCGCCACGGTCAAGCGTCGGGAACCGGCGGCAGCGGGTGCAGCCGGCCCGTCGCCACCTTCACCGCCTCGTCGACGGCGAACATGCCGCGCTCGGCGGGGTTCGACTCGTGGGCCACCACGGTCTCGCCGGTGAGCAGGCGCACCTCGTACTCGGCGTGGTCGCCCATGAACGCCGCGCGCGTGACCACGCCCGGCGCGCCGGCGCCGTCGCGCTGGAGCACCACGGCCTCCGGCCGCACGACGAGCTCGACCCGCCCGCCCGCGGGCACGGGCGCCTCGGAGCTGAGCGGCAAGCGCGCGCCGGCGACGTCCACGGCGTCGGCGTCGACGACCGTGCCGGTGAGGAAGTTCGCCTTGCCGATGAAGTCGGCCACGAAGCGGTTCACCGGCCGCGAGTAGACCTCCCGCGGGGGCGCTACCTGCTCGATCCGGCCGCGGTTCATGACGACGACGAGGTCGGAGAGCGCCATCGCCTCGGCCTGGTCGTGCGTCACGTAGACGCTGGTGACGCCGAGGCGCTGCTGCAGCTCGCGCACCTCGAAGCGCATCTGCTCGCGCAGCTTGGCGTCGAGGTTCGACAGGGGCTCGTCGAACAAGAGCACGTGAGGCTCGAGGACGATGCACCGGGCCAACGCCACGCGCTGCTGCTGGCCGCCGGAGAGCTGGCTGGGCGCCCGCTTCTCGAGCCCCGACAGCCCCACCAGCTCGAGCACGCGGCCGACGCGCTCCCGGACCTCCGCCTCGGGCGCCCGGCCCATCCGCAGGCCGAACGCCACGTTCTCGTAGACGTCGAGGTGGGGGAAGATCGCGTACGACTGGAAGACCATCGCCGTGTCGCGGACGTTCGGCGCCAGCCTGTCGACGCGCCTGTCGCCGAAGTAGATCTCCCCGCGCGTGGGCTCCTCGAAGCCGGCGATCATCCGCAGCAGCGTCGTCTTGCCGCAGCCGGACGGGCCGAGGAGCGTGACCATCGCGCCCTTCTCGACCTCCAGGCTGACGTCGTCGACCGCCACGACGACGGGCCCGCCGTCGTGGCCGGGGAACTCCTTGCGCAGGGCGACGAGCCTGAGGTCGACGGCCACCGCTACACCCCTCTCAGAACCGCACCGTCGCGGCCGTCTCGGCGCGGCGCCCGACGAGGCCGCCGATGACCAGCACCGCCACGAGGACGATCGCGAGCAGGACGATGCTGAACGCGGCCGCGACGCCGAGCCTGCCGGAGCCTACCTGGTTCAGGATCTGGACGGTCATCAGGTTCCAGTTCGCCGACACGAGGAAGATCGCGGCGCTGATCGCCGTCATCGCCCGCACGAACGCGAACACGAGGCCCGAGAAGAACGCGGGCGCGATCAGGGGCAACGTGACCTTCCTGAACGTCGTCACGCCGTCGGCGCCGAGGTTCTGGGCCGCCTCCTCGATCGACGGGTCGACCTGCCGCAGCACGGCGATACCGTTCTGGATGCCTACCGGCACGTACCGGAACACGAAGTTCAGCACGAGGATCGCGAAGGTGCCGGTCAGGAGGAGGGGCGGTCCGTTGAAGGCCAGGATGTACCCGATGCCGACCACGGTACCGGGCACGGCGAAGTTCAGGATCGACAGGAACTCCATCGCGCGCTTGCCCGGGAACGTGCGCCTGACGACGAGGAAGGCGATCAGCATCCCGAGCAGGCCCGAGACCGGAGTGGACGTCACCGCCACGAGGACCGTGTCCTTCACGGTGTCCCAGCCGACCTGGAAGACGTAGGCGAAGTGCCGGAGCGTGGGCGTGTAGTCGAAGCCCCACACCGCCGTCGTGGCCCCCACCAGGATCACGGCGTAGAACGCCACGACCACGACCGCGAAGAGCAGGACGAAGGCGTAGAGCACCCACTTGCCGGCGGCGCTGACGGCCTTCGTCGTCGAAGCCGTGGGCTTGCCCGTGACCGTGACGTACTGGCGCTTGTTGATGTAGTAGCGCTGGACCGCGAAGGCGGTGAGCGACGGCAGCAGCAGGACGACCGCCAGCATCGCGCCGCGGGGCAGGTTGAACGAGCCGGTGATCTCGAGGTAGGCCTGCGGCGCCAGCATGGGGAACGCGGCGCCGGCCAGGACCAGCGGGTTGCCGAAGTCGGCCATCGACTCGATGAACACGACGAGGAACGCGCTCGCGACCCCGGGCAGGGACAGGGGCAGCACGACCCGCCTGAACACCTGCCAGCGCGAGGCGCCGACGTTCATCGCGGCGTCCTCGAGCGTGGGGCTGATGCCGGCCAGCACGCCGCGGAGGTTCAGGTAGGCGATGGGCGCGAACGTGAACACCTGCGAGGCGACGACGCCCCAGAAGCCGTAGATGCTGAAGTCCTGCAGGCCCAGGAGGCGGCGGGTGACGAGGCCGTTGAAGCCGAACAGGAACAGGATCGAGATCGCTCCCGAGAACGGCGGCGAGACGATCGGCAAGATAGTCAGGTTGTGCAGGACGCGCTTCAGGGGCACGTCGGTGCGCGCGAGCGTGAACGCGACGACGTAGCCGGTCACGACGCTGAGCGCGCCGACGAGCGCGGCCACGCCCACGCTGTTGCGCAGGGCGTTGCGGTAGAGGCGCCGCTCGGCGAGGAGGGCGTAGTTGTCGAGCCCGACGCCGTCCGGCGTGACCAAGCTCTGCCTGAGCACGAGGACGATGGGGTAGAGGACGAACACGAGCAGGGCCGCCATGATCACGACCACGAGCCCCAGGAGTAGGGGGTCGCGGGCGAGGAGCCTCAGCTCCCTGGCGGCCCTGCGCACCGGCTGTCGGCCCTCAGGCGCCCGGCGTCACTGGCCCAGGACCTCCTCGACCCAGCGGTCGATCAGGCGCTGCCTCTCGGAGGCAGCCTCCTGCGGGTCGAAGCTGACGAGGTTGATCGTGTCGAGGGACGGCACGCCCTCGCCGGCGCTGACGTCGGGCCTGATGGGCATGAAGTAGGTCTGCTGCGCCGAGAGCGCCTGCTGGCCGGCCTGCGAGGTCATCCAGTCCGCCAAGGCGCGGGCGTTCTCGAGGTTGCGTGCGCCCTGCAGGATCGACATCGCCGCGACCTCGTAGCCGACGCCCTCCGCGGGAAAGACGATCTGCACGGGGAAGCCCTCGTCGATCAGCCGCAGGAAGCCGGGCGAGAACTGGATCGCGACGGCTGTCTCGCCGACGCCCAGGGCGCCGGACGGCGCGGTGCCGGACTGCGTGTAGGTCTGGACGTTCGCGTCGAGCTGGCGCATGAACTCGAAGGCCGCGTCCTCGCCCATGATCGCGCGCAGCGTGAGCACGAGGTTGTACGCCGTGCCCGAGGCTTGCGGGGAGGGCATCTGGATCAGGCCGCTGTAGGCGGGGTCGAGCAGGTCCTGCCAGGTCGAGGGCACGGGCGCGCCGCGCTGCTCGAGGATGTCGGTGCGCACGCCCACGGACATGGGGTTCATGTAGATCGCGTGCCAGAAGCCGTCAGGGTCCTTGAACTCGTCCGGCAGCGCGTCCGCCTCCTGCACGCGGTAGGCCTGCGTCAGGCCGCGCTCCTTCGCGACGATGTGGTTCTCGCTCGGTGCGCCGAACCACACGTCGGCCTGCGGGCGGGCCCGCTCGGCCTCGATGCGGGAGAGCGCGGGTCCGGACGAGAGGAACACCATCTGCACGCGGATGCCCGTGTCGGCGGTGAAGGCGTCGAGGAGCTTGCGGGCGTTCTCCTCGTCCACGCTGGTGTACACGACGAGGTCCTGTGCGGACGCGGCGGCGAGGACCGCGGCCACGCACACCAACAGCAGTCTCCGAAGCATCGTGCCTCCGTCCCGGCCCCGTGTCACGGGGCCGCGTCATCGAGGCCCATGTTAGCCGCCGCGGGAGCGCACCGAGCGGTAGCGCCGCTCGACGGACGCGAACAGCGCCAGTCCCAGGGGGGTGCCCAGCCGCGGCCGGGCGCTCGCGAAGAACTCGTCGAGGTGCGCGTAGCCCGCGGACGACGGCACCGGCCGCGAGGCGTCGTAGCGCGACGAGGCCTCGTAGTAGAGGGCCTGCAGGCACATGTCGAGGAGGTTCATGTCGCGCACGAAGACCGCCTCGGGGGTGGCTCGCTCCTCGTACTCGCGCCACAGGGCGCGCACCTCCTCGGCCGCGGGGGGCACGAGCTCGGCCATCGCGGCGCGCTCGGCCGCAGCCTTCTCGTCCTCGCTCACGTCCCTGTCGGCGGCGTCGGCGCGGGCGACGAAGTCGCCGGTGACGGCCTCGGCCAGGTCGTGCGCCAGCGCGATCGCCACGGCGCGGTCGCGGTCGACGCCGGCGTCGGCGGCGTACAGGAGGCACAGGAGGGCCGTCCCGTAGCAGTGGTCGGCGACGGACTCCGGCGCCGCCACGCCGCGGAGCGCCCAGCCCGCACGCTCCACGTCCTTCAGCCGCAGCGCCCCGTAGGCGAGGTCGAGCCTGGCCTCGAGCGCGTCGCCGGGCGCGCCCCCGTCCGCGTGCCTCATGGGCCCGCGGCTCCATCGGCGACGTCGGGCACCGTCAGGTCGTCGAGCAGGATGTCGGCCGGCACGCCGGAGGTCGGGGCCGGCGCGGCGGCCTCGGCCGCGCCGCGCTGCAGCCGACCGATCGCGGCGTACGCCGTGCAGGCGAGGACCGTGGCCACGCCGGCGACCCACAGGGCCAGCCGCGGGGAGGTCGCGCTGGCGAGCCACCCCAGGGGACCGGAGGCGAGCGCGATGCCGAGCGAGAAGACGAGCGAGTGGACGCTGAGCATCGTCGACCGCCGCGCCGACGGCACGGCCTTGTGCAGGAGCGTGTCGTGCGGGACGTTGCTGGTGGCGAGCGCGAAGTAGGCCAGCCCCAGCCCGGTCGCGAGGCCGGCGGCGTGCCCCGAGGCGGCGAACAGTAGCATCGCCGCGCCGCGGACGAGCATGCTCGCTCCGGCGAGCGCGGCGCTTCCGCCCGGGAAGCCGTGGCCGTAGCGCATCACGGTCAGGCTGCCGGCGAGCACCGCGACGCCGGCGAGCGTGCCGAGGGCCGCGAAGCCGCCGCTGTCCGCGGCCGCCGACCCGAACACGGTCGCGGCGATCGGCTGCCAGAACGTCTCGACGCTGACCATCGCCAGGCCGCTGGCGGCCGCCGCGACGAGCAGCCACCGCAGCACCGGGACGTCGCGGGCGAGGCGGAGCGCGCCCGCCAGCACGCCGGGCGTCGCCTTCACGCCCGCCCGCAGCGCGGCGGCGTCGAGGCGCGGGCGCTGCGGCTCCCGCACGAGCAGCGCGGTCCCGACCCAGACGAGGGCCCGCACGACGACACCTGCGAACAGCGCGACCCCGAACCCCGACAGCGGCCAGGGGAGGTCGAGCCCCGCCGTCAGGCTGGGCAGCAGCCCGCCGACGGCGGAGCCGAGGAGCATGCCGGCGGCCTGCGCCACGTCGACGACGGCGAGGTGGCGCTGCAGCGGGGCCTGGGGGGCCACGCGCCCGAGCTCGTCGACGAACCAGGCGTCCATCGCGCCCGAGTGCAGCGCCGAGCCGATGCCCTGCAGGACCGCGTAGGCGAGAGCCGTGACGGGCCCGGTGACGAAGAGCAGCACCGCGAACGACACCAGCGTGAAGAGCTGCGAGGCCAGGGCGATGGGGCGCCGGCCGATCGCGTCGGCGAGGCCGCCCGTCGGCAGCTCGAGCAGGACCACCAAGAGCGCCCTCACCGTGAACGCCAGCCCGATCAGCGCCAGGTCGAGGCCGCGCCCGGTCATGTGCATGACGAGCACGGGCATAGGCATCGCGATGGCGAGCTCGAGCGAGCCCGCCAGCGCGGCGTAGCGCCACGTGAGCGCCCTGGCCTCGCCCGGCTTCAAGGTGTCCTTCCCCCCAGTTCTCACCGGCGGCACGCCGGTACCCCGACCACGATCACGATGTCCGGCGATGATAACAGAGGCCCACGCCCTACCCGCGCGTGGCCGTGAGCACGCGGTACGTCGCCTCCCAGGCCGTCTCGGCGTCGGAGAGCTGGGCGAGGAACGCGCGCCTGACGCGCTCCAGCGCTGCTTCCGACAGGCGCGAGGCGAGGTGGTCGGCGTAGCTGGGCCGCGGCCCGCCTCGCTCGAACCAGCCCTCCACCGTCCGGCGCGGCAGGGTCTCGCGGGTCTCGAGTCGGAGCCGCTCGAGCCGGGCCCCGCTCAGTCCGGCCGCCTCGGCCGCGGCCAGCAGCGTGGCGTCCTCGTCGGCGGCGCCGGCGTAGATCGCCTCCTCGGCGGCGGCCACCGCGGCGGCCAGCTCATCGTCCCCCAGGTCCACCAGCCGGTAGAGGCGCTGGGCGGCGGCGCGGTCGACTTCGGCGAGCGCCAGGCGGCCGCCGGGAGCGGCGAGCCCCGCGGCCTGTGCCAGGACGAGACCCGGGTCGTAGCCGCCCAGCACGCCGCGGCCGACGACGAGGTCGAAAGCCGGCGTCGGCAGCCCCTGGTCGGCGGCAGCCGCCCGGACGCGTGCGAGCGCGTCCTCCGGCGGGCCCACCACGACCACGGGCCGCTGCGGCTCGGGCAGCGCGGCCGCGGACTGCTCGAGCGCGGCCGCGTCCCTCTCCGTCGCCGCGAGCGCCCACACCTGGCCATCGGGGGCGCGCCGCACGGCCTCCCACGTCAGCAGGCCGGTTCCGGCCGCGAGGTCGAGCACGAGGTCGTCGCGTCGCGGGGGCGCGACCGCGAACAGGCGGTCCCGCACCGCGGCGAGGCGCTCGCCGGCGCGCGAGACCGTCCGCTCGAGCCAGCGCTCGACCGACCGCTCGTGGAGGGGCCGCCGCGGTGCCGCCCCGCTGGTGTACGCCATGCCGTCCGCCTCTACCATCGCCGCGAGCTGCGCCTCGCGCCGGCGCATGACCTCGGTCCTCACCGTCGCCTCGTAGCCCATGTCGCTGGGCTGGTAGAAGAGCTTGCCCTGGAGCGAGTCGGGCAGGTACTGCTGCGCGACCCAGTGGTCGCGGTAGGCGTGGGGGTAGAGGTAGCCCTGCCCGTGGCCGAGGCCCTCGGCGTCGCGGTTCGCGTCCTTGAGGTGGTCGGGCACCTCGTCCTCCCGCTCGCGCTCGACGGCGGCGAGGGCGTCGAAGAACCCGAGCGTCGAGTTGCTCTTCGGCGCCGTCGCCAGGTACAGCGTCGCCTGGGCGAGGTGGAAACGCCCCTCGGGCAGCCCGACGTAGTCGAAGGCCTGGGCGGCCGCCGCCGTCACGACGAGGGCCTGCGGGTCCGCGAGGCCCACGTCCTCGCTGGCCAGGATCAGGAGGCGGCGCATGATGAACCGCGGGTCCTCGCCGGCGTAGACCATCTTCGCGAGCCAGTAGAGGGCGGCGTCGGGGTCGGACCCGCGCACGCTCTTGATGAACGCGCTGATCGTGTCGAAGTGCGCGTCGCCCTCCTTGTCGTAGAGGACGGCGCGCCGCTGGATCGACTCCTCGGCGACCTCGCGCGTGACGTGGACGCGGCCCTGGGCGTCCGGCTCCGTGGTCTCCACGGCCAGCTCGAGCGCGTTGAGGAGCGCGCGGGCGTCGCCGTTCGCGACGTTGACGAGGTGATCGAGGGCGTCGTCGTCGAGAAGGACGTCGAGCCGCCCGTAGCCGCGCTCCGGGTCGGTGAGGGCCTGCTGCGCGACGGCGCGCAGGTCGTCCTCGTTCAGCGGCGTCAGCTCGAAGACGCGGCTGCGCGACAGCAGCGCCTTGTTCACCTCGAAGTAGGGGTTCTCGGTCGTGGCGCCGATCAGGATCACGGTGCCGTTCTCGACCCAGGGCAGCAGCGCGTCCTGCTGGGCCTTGTTGAACCGGTGGACCTCGTCGACGAACAGGATCGTGCGCCGTCCGGCCTCGCGCGCGGCCTGGGCGCGGGCGACGGCCTCGCGGATGTCCTTCACGCCGGCGAGCACGGCGTTGATCGCTAGGAAGTCGGCCCTCGTGGTGTTCGCGATCACCCGGGCGAGGGTCGTCTTGCCGGTGCCGGGAGGCCCGTAGAAGACCACCGAGCTCAGCTGGTCGGCCTGGATCGCGCGTCTCAGGAGCCGCCCGGGCCCGACGATGCGGTCCTGGCCGATGAACTCGTCGAGGGTCCGCGGCCGCATGCGGGCCGCCAGCGGCTCGGCCGCCGCGCCGGCGAACAGTCCCGACTGCCTGGGCGCCGTCAAGACGTGCTCAGCGCCGGTAGTACGGCTCCAACGTGAGGGTGTACTCGCCCACCTGTCCGAAGAAGTACGTGCTGGCCGCTATGACGTAGCTGCCCGGCTCGAGGAGGGCGACGAGCATCGCGTCGGTCGAGTAGCCGTCGTCGTCGTTCTCGGCGACCACGGCCCCGGTGGCGTCGTAGAGCGTCAGGTAGGCGTCGAGCTCGCTGGAGCGCATGGCGGCGAGGAGGAGCGTCTCCTCCTCGAGCTCGAAGCTGAAGTACTCGGCGCCGCCGCCGAACCCCACGGGCAGCGGGGGCAGGTCTGCGGTGATCCGGGAGTCCAGGGTCGTCGGGAGCGTCACGGCGCGCGCCTCCGAGGGGCCCGCCGCGGTCGCGAGGCGCCTGACCGTGTAGGCGCCCATGTCGTAGTCGGCCCAGCCCGAGACCACGACGACGTAGCGGCCGCTGGTGTCGGCGACGAAGGTGGCGCTGACCTCGCCGAAGCTCGCGCCGAAGTCGGCGTGGGCGACGAAGCTGCCGTCCGGCCCGAAGACGCTGAGCACGGGCTCGAACGCTGTGGTGCTGACCGTGACGGTATGCGTCTCGCCGGCCGCGGCGGTCAGTCCGTAGAGGTCGAGACGGCTGCCGTCCTTGAAGTTCTGGCCGTCCGAGTCGGTGAGCTCGCCCTCGATCGCCTCGCCGGGCAGCAGCTCGGGGAGCTGGAACCCGTAGTAGTGCGGCGTGACGAGCGGCTGCTGGGCCGCGCCCGTGGCCGCCAGGAGCAGCCCGGCGGCGAGCGCGCCCCGCAGGAGCGTGACCCTGGTAGATGGCACGGCCCATGCTACACGCTTCGCGTCGCGGCCGCGCGCGCCGGGCGGGGCCGGCAGCGCGGGCGCGGGGCCGGAACGAAGGTCGGCCGCCGGGGCCGGCAGGGCGCGTCACGGGTCGAAGAGGGACGGTTGCTCCGGGCTGCCCGGTCGCCTGAAGCGGCCGGTGTCGAGCTCGGGGTAGCGCTCGCTCACGAGCCCGAGGCGGCGGCACGTGAGGTGGAAGAGCTCGCGCACCTGCTCCGCGATGGCGCCGTGGCCGCGCATGCGACGGTAGAACACCGGGTCGGACAGCGACCCGGCGTGCGACTCGCGCACGCGGTTCAGCACCTTCTCCTTGCGCAGCGGGTAGTTGGCCTCGAGCCACTCCTCGAAGATCGTCGCGACGGGACCCGGCAGACGCAGCACGGTGTAGCCGGCGTGCGTGGCGCCGGCCTCGGCGGCGGCGGCGAGGATGTCGGGCACCTCGTGGTCGGTGAGTCCGGGGATGATCGGCGCCACGTTCACGCCCACGGGCACGCCGGCGGCGGCCAGCTCGCGCACGGCCCTGAGGCGGTTCGCGGCCGTGCTGGTGCGCGGCTCGAGGCGCGCGCGCAGCGTCTCGTCCAGGGTCGTGATCGAGAGGAAGACGTTCGCGCCGTTCCACGCGGCCATCTCCGCCAGGACGTCGCTGTCGCGCGTGACCAGCGCGTTCTTCGTGATCACGCCCACGGGGTTGCGGTAGCGGGCCAGGACCTGCAGCACGGCGCGCGTGATGCCGAGCTTGCGCTCGACGGGCTGGTAGGGGTCGGTCACGCCCGACATCGCCAGGACCGTGGGCTGCCAGCGCGGGGAGCGGAGGCGCTCCTCGACGAGCCTGGCGGCGTCGCGCTTGACGAGGATCACGCGCTCGAAGTCGAGGCCGGCCGAGAGGCCGAGGAACTCGTGGGTGGGGCGGGCGTAGCAGTTGTGGGCCACGACCCCGTTGGCGATGAAGTCACCGGTGCCCGTCGTGAGGTCGCGCAGCTCCTGGCCGTCGTTGAGGCGCTCGACGGCGACGACGCGCAGGTCGGCGTTCGACTCGAGCGCTGCGCCCACGAGGTGGTCGGCCGTCGAGAGGTGCGGGCGCCGGTGCTCCTCGCAGGTCGTGACGTGCTTCCAGCCGCGCTCGGTGAGGAAGCGGTGGTCCCCGCTGGCGACGAGCTCCGTGCCGTCGCGCAGCCTCACCCTGTAGGCGGGCTTGTAGGACGCCCACTCGTCCAGCACCTCGGTCTCCACCAGGCGGCGGTGGCGCCCCCGACCCTCGGTGCCGAGCACCCTGTCGCCCACGCGTACGTCCGCGAGGCGCTTGCTGCTGCCGTCGGCCATGAGGACGCTCGTGTTCCCATCGAGGCAGTAGCTGCAGCCGTGCTCGCAGCCGCGGTAGGGGTTGACGCTGAAGTCGAAGCCGACGTCGGGGCTGTCGTTGGAGGCGACGGCCGAGCGCGACGTGTCGTCGAGGTAGCGCGTGCGCGCCCTGAGGTCGTCGTCGGTGACCTCCTCGGGGTCGAGCTCCACCTCGAGCCGCGTGTAGCGGTTGAGCGGGTCGAGCCGCGCGCCCCTGCCGCGGTGGGCGTACGGGTCGCGCGGCCGGCCGCCGTCCTCTGCCGCCATACCTCAGATGATAAGGTGTCGGGAGCCACGTTCGGTGAGACCGCCTGCACACCCGCACGTGAGCGGCGACGCGGTAACCTGTCCCGTCATGCCCGAGACCAGCACGCCGTCGGAAGCGGCGAGAACCAGGGCCCGGCCCGCCGCGCGGACGGCGGCCCAGCCGACGACGTGGCAGGGGCGGTTCTGGCGCGAGGTGCGCGGCTACGCCGAGGCCCTCGCGATCGCCTACCTCGTCGTCACGTTCGTCTTCACCACGGTAGGGGTGATCGGCAGCTCGATGGAGCCGAACCTCGACGGCGGCGTCGGGCGCGGGAACCTGATCCGCTCCCTCCTCACCGGCGACCGCGTCTTCATCCCCAAGTACGACACCTGGCTCAGGCGCGCCGGCGTGCTCGGCGAGTACGAGCGAGGGGCCGTGGTGGTCCTGCGCGAGCCGGCGAACGCGCCCACCGCCCTGGAGACTGGCAGGCGCAGCTTCTACATCAAGCGGGTCATCGGCCAGCCCGGGGACAGGGTGCGCATCGAACGCGGCCAGGTGTACGTGAACGGGCACCCCGTCGACCAGGGCTTCATCACCGACAGCGGCACGGTCTACGTCGCCCCCGTCGACTTCCCGCGGGTCGTAGTCGAGGACGGCGAGGTCGCGGGGATGGTCGTGGACTTCCAACGCTCGGCCAACGGCAACTGGCTGCCGCGGCTGGGAGGCGGCGGCGTGGTGGCCGTCAACGACCCGCGCGCGCAGCTCTTCTACGGCAACGTCCTCGCGAACATCGAGGTGCCGCCCGGCACGCCGGAGGGCGTGCCGGTGGTGCTCGACCTCGTCGTGCCCGAGGGCACCTACTTCGTCATGGGCGACAACCGCACGCCGAGCGGCAGCGAGGACTCGCGCTACTTCGGCCCGATCGACGCGATCGCGATCGCCGGCCGCGCCACGGCCGTGATATGGCCGCCCCGCCGCGACGGCGAGTGGAACTGGCGCCTGCTACCGGCGCCGGAGGCTTTCGAGGCGATCCCCGATGCGTCGGCGGCCGGAGGCTAGGCTCCGCCGGGGCCCTCAACCTCTTCCAGGCTCAGCGCTCGGCAGCGGCTTCCCTCAGCCGCTTGGCCTCCTCGAACGCCACTACCAGCGCCGGGTCCGAGCCTAGGTGGGGCGCCGGGCCCGCGGGCACGTAGGGGCCTCCGCCTATGACGCCGACGAGGTCGAAACCGTCGACTCCCGCGACCGTACTG
>DATGNP010000291.1:0-8265 GCA_035306665.1 Trueperaceae bacterium | reverse complement strand
TCGATCCACCATCAGGGCCTCCTGACTACTACTTCGTAGTCAAACCTCTTGACTACCTTTTAGTAGTCGCCTAGGATGACTACGTATTAGTAGTCAGGAGGCGGAAGTGGAATTCACCGGCAAGGTCACAAGCGCCGAGTCGCTGGGAAGGATCCTGCAACAAGCGCGCCTGCTCCAAGGCCTGAGCCAACGCGAGCTTGCCGAGCGCTTGGGCACCACGCAACGCTACATATGGGAGATAGAGGCCGGTAAACCGTCCATCTTCGTGGAGCGGCTGTTCGCGATGATGCGCGAGATCGACGTCGAGCTCTCCGCCACCATCAGATCGCCCGAGACAAGTGGCTGACCTGGTCGTCGAACTGTACGGCAACCGCGTTGGCGCACTGAAGGGCGACTGGCGCACGTTCGATCTGGAGTTCGAACCGGACGCCGTGAGGACGTTCGGCATCGACAGCCCCATACTGTCGGTCGCCGTCCCGCTGGCGTTGGTGCCCACGCGAGCACACAAGCAGAAGCGGCGCAACTTCTTCCAAGAGCTCCTTCCCGAAGGTCGCATGCTGCAACGGTTAGCCCAAGAAGCGAGCGTGCCCGAGAGCGACACCATCGGGCTGCTCCGCCGCTACGGCCGCGACGTCGCCGGGGCACTGCAGATCTGGGACCCGGACATACCCGGCGAACCTCGCCAACCGAGGCTCGAACCGCTCGACGAGGCCGGGGTAGCAGGGCTGCTCGAGAACGTACAGGACTTCCCGCTAGGCAACAAGCCCCGGGGCGGCAAGTCGTCGTTGGCCGGGGTGCAGGACAAGATCGTCCTGGCGCATACCGCGGAAGGCTGGAACAGAGCCCTCGACGGCTATCCTTCCACCCACATCCTCAAGCCCGTGCCCGAGGACCTCCCCACCGTCATCTACGACGAGGAGTACGGCGCCCGCCTGGCCCGCGCCGTAGGGCTGATCCCATACCGCACGTGGATCCAAGATTTCGCAGGGGTGCCGGCGCTGGTCATCGAGCGCTACGACCGCTCCCCCGAAGCTCCACAAGCACGCCTCCATCAGGAGGACTTCAATCAGGCCCTCGGCGCGAGCGGCGACGAGAAGTACCAACGGTACGGTGGAAAGGCCAGCCTGGCGCGCGTCGCGCGCGTGCTCGAACAGTACGCAGGGCCCGAAAGCCTCGAGGCGCTCCTCCGGATGGTGACGCTAGCCGCCGCCGTCGGGAACCTGGACATGCACGCGAAGAACATCTCCCTCCTACACCTCGAAGAGGGAACCGTGGAGCTGGCTCCGGCCTACGACTTCGTGCCGCAAGCACACCAACGGAACGACGGGGAGATGGCGCTCGCGATCGCTGGCGAGTACCGCCACGCGCACATCACACGGACCCACCTCATCGAAGAAGCCCTCTCCTGGGGCTTCGCCGACCCTGAACCGACCATAGACGAGGCGCTCGAGACGGTGCTCGAAACCGTTCGCCGCGAAGAACCGCACCCTCGAGCCGACCCACGCTTGACGGAGGACATCTCACGGTTCACGCAGAACCTCCTGGAGAGCCGCGCAGCCGGCCTGCCAACAGGCGAGCAACCGTAGCCGGCTTCTCCATCTTTCGCCCCAGGGGCAATGAAGTGCGGTCGCGAACGATTCCCCGCCGGTGGATCACTACCAGCGGTAGTGCCTGATGTGCTCCCCCCGCTCGGCGATCTCGCTCATGGCCTCGATGCCGATCTCGATGTGCAGGTCGGTGAACCGCCTGAACACGCTGCCGGCCGAGTCGCGCGTCTTGATGCCGCCGCGCTTCAGCGGCAGGTCGGAGACCAGCAGGAGCGCGCCGATCGGCACCTTCGACGCGAAACCGACCGAGAACAGCGTGGCCGTCTCCATGTCGATCGCGAGGGCCCGCTCGTCGTAGAGCAGCTGCTTGAACTGCTCGTTGAACTCCCAGAAGCGCGTGTCGGTCGTGTGTACCACGCCGGTGCGGTAGTCGTGGCCCTTCTCGACGATGATCTGGGACACGAACTTCTGCACCTTGAAGGTCGGCAGGGCCGGCACCTGCGGCGGCATGTAGTGCTTGGAGGCGCCCTCGTCACGGATCGCCGCCGTCGGCAGGATGAAGTCGCCCACCTTCAGCGAACGGTGCAGGCCGCCGCACATGCCCAGGAACAGCGTCGCCTTCGGCTCGGCGGTGGCGAGGACCTCGATGATCAGGGCCGCGACCGGCGAGCCGACCGAGAAGTTGATCAGCGACACGCCCAGCTTCTCCGAGTGGCGCGCCGTCATCGCCGAGCCGCGCGTGGTCACGACGTCGTCCGACATCCGCCCGAAGCGCTCCGAGTAGTACTCGAAGTTCGTGAGCAGCACCTGCTTCTGCATGCCCTCGGGCGGCGTGCCGGTGTAGCGCTCGAGGATCTGCCGCCCGATCTCCCACTTCTCCGGGTTGTTGTAGATCAGGTTCATGTTCACGGGCCGGCCGTCGTCGTGCGAGCCCTGCTCGACGCCGTCGTCGGTGTCGACGGCCATCCGCCTGCGATCGTCGGGCGTCGTCTCGCCGTCGGCCCGCCGAGCCGCCTCGACGTCGACGTCGAAGGCCCCTTCCCTGTCCCTGATTCCCATGGGACATGCTACCCGCGGCCGGGTGAGACGCGGACGGCGCGGTCGCGGGAGTAGAGTCAGCGTCCGTGGCGCGCACCGTCCCACGGCCCGAGCCTAGACCCGGACTCGAGGGCCCCGCCCCCGTGAGCCAGGTCGACGTGGCGCGGCGCTGGGCGCCGCTGGCGCTGAGCTGGCTGGCCATGGGGATGGAGCAGCCGATCGTCGCGGCCGTGATGGCGCGGCTCGCCGACCCGGCTGTGAACCTCGCGGCCTACGGCGGCGTCGTGATGCCGGTCGCGCTGCTGATCGAGGCGCCGATCATGATGCTCCTCACCGCCAGCACGGCGCTGGCGAAGGACACGGCCTCGTACCGGCTGATGCACCGCTTCATGCTGCTCGCGGGCCTGGCCCTCACGGTGGTGCACGCGGCGGTCGCGTTCACGCCCCTCTACGACGTCACGGTCGTCCCGCTCCTCGACCCGCCCGAGGTCGTGCGCGCGCCGGCGCAGCTCGGCCTGCAGCTGATGCTGCCCTGGAGCTGGGCGATCGCCTACCGCCGTTTCCACCAGGGGCTCCTGATCCGCAACGACCGCGCGCGGCACGTGACCATCGGGACGGTCCTGCGCATCGTCGCGCTGGGTGTCGTGCTGCTCGCCGCCGCGCTCGCGGGCGCCAGCGGGATCGTCGCGGGCGGTCTGGCGATCGGCGTAGCGGTCACCGTCGAGGCCGCCTACGCCGGCGTCGTCGCCAGGCCCGTGGTGACCGGCCCGCTGGCGCGGGCGGAGCCGGCGCACCCGCCGCTCACGATGCCCGCCTTCCTGTCGTTCTACTGGCCGCTGGCCCTGACGTCGCTCGTCGCGCTCGCCGTCACGCCGCTGGGGAGCGCGGCGATCAGCCGCATGCCCGAGGCGCTCCCCTCGCTGGCGGCCTGGCCGGTCGTCGGCGGGCTGCTGTTCATGTTCCGCTCCCTGGGGTTCGCGTTCAACGAGGTCGTAGTCGCGATGCTCGACAGGCGCGACGCCTACCCCGCCCTACGCCGCTTCACGCTGGCCCTCGGCTCCGCGGTGCTGGCGGCGACCGCCCTGGTCGCATTCACCCCGCTGTCGCGGCTCTGGTTCGCCGTCGTCTCGGGGCTTCCGCCCGACCTCACCAGGCTGGCGACGCTAGGGTTCACGGCCGCGCTGCTGTGGCCGGCGCTGGACGTCGTGCGGAACCTCTTCCAAGGCGTGGCCGTGCACGGGCGGCACACGAACCACGTCAGCGAGTCGATGTTCGTCTTCCTCGGTGTCAGCGCCGTGATCCTGGGGGTGGGCGCGTTCTGGGACGCGTTCCCCGCGCTCCCGTACGCGATGGCCGCGTTCGTGCTCGCCACGGCGGCGCAGGTGGGCTGGCTGTGGTGGCGGGGCCGCGGCGAGCTGCGACGACTGGCGGCCGCCGCCGCCGGCGCGGGCTGAGCGGCTCACGGCGGCCGGGAGCCCCGGGCGACGAGCGTGGACCTGGCAGGCGACGGGCCGCGCTGACGCGGCGTCCAGCGGCGGTCGGCGGTACCCGGTGCCAGGCTCAGACGGCGAACCAGAGGGTGCGAGGGTCGAGGCCGGCCGGCGGCTCCGCGGGCGCCGCGGGTCTCGCGTCCACCGACGCGGCCGCCAGCTCCGCGGCGAGCCGGTGGGCCTCGGCCAGGTAGGCGGCGTGGTCCTCGGCGGCGGACCGGTCCGAGTAGTCGACGGGCTCCCAGGCGTCGGGGTCGAAGCCCGCGTGCTCCTCCCGACCCTCGCAGCGGTGGCGCCAGGCGCCGGTGCGCCAGTCGAACGCGTACTCGCGCACGAACAGGTGGCCGTGCCGCGCCACGAACGCGACGGCGTCGAGGATGAAGTCGCACTCCTCGTCGGTCAGCAGGTAGTGGAAGCTCAGGCGCGCCCAGCCGGGCTTCACGCCCTCGTAGCCCGCCTCGATCGCCCGCAGGAACACGCGCGAGGTGTCGTCGTCGATGCCCAGGAGCGCGTGCCCGTATGGCCCTGCGCAGGAGCACCCGGCACGGCCCTGGATGCCGAAGAGGTCCGACAGCAGCCTGACCACGAGCTTCGCGTGCAGCTGCGCCCCGCCCGACGCTACGAGGAACGACACGACGGCGAGGCGCGGGGCCGACAGGTTGCCGAGCACGCGCACGCCGGGGATGGCGCGCAGCCGGTCCAGGGCCCGGGCGATCAGCTCGCGCTCGCGCCGCTCGATGTTCTCCACGCCCAGGCGCTCCTTGACCCGGAACGCCAGCGCCGCCCGCAGCTTCTGGACGATCGCGGGCGTGCCGGCGTCCTCGCGCACCTCGACGTCGTCGACGAACCTGCGGTCGAAGCGGCTGACGTACGTGACGGTCCCGCCGCCCGCCGTCGTGGGGCTCTCGAGGCGGTAGAGCGACCCGTGGATCAGCAGCAGGCCGGGGGAGCCCGGGCCGCCGAGGAACTTGTGCGGGCTGAGGACGACGGCGTCGAGCCGGTCGTCGCCGCCCTCGCGGGTCGGGCGCACGTCGATGCGCACGTACGGGGCGCTCGCGGCGTAGTCGAAGACCGCGACGGCGCCGTGGCGGTGGAGCAGGCCGGCGATGGCCCTGACGTCGGTGATCAGGCCCGTGACGTTCGAGGCGGCCGAGAACGCGCCCACCTTGCCCCTGCCCTCGAAGCGAGGGTCGCGCAGGGCGCGCTCGAGGGCCGCGAGGTCGATGAGCCCGTCGTCGTCGAGGGGTACGGGCACGACCTCCGCCAGCGACTCGCGCCAGGTCACGTCGTTCGAGTGGTGCTCGTACGGGCCCACGAACACGACCGGCCGCTCCCGCTCCGGGAGGGCGGCCAGCAGCCGCTCGCGGTGCTGCGGCGGGACGCTGACGCCGAGGATCTCCTGGAGGCGCTTGAGCGCTCCGGTCGCCCCGGTGCCCGGGAAGAGGAGCTTGTAGTCGTCCCCCGCCCCCAGACAGCGCTTCACGTAGGCCGCGGCCTCGTGCGTGAGCCGCGTCGTGTAGGCGCCGAGCGCGCTGTCCTCGGTGTGGGTGTTCGCGTAGAGCGGCAGGACCGCCGACGCCAGCCTCTCCTCGACCGAGCGCAGGTGCCTGCCGGAGGCGATGTGGTCGGCGTACGTGACGCGGCGGCGTCCGTACGGCGTGGTGACGCACGCCCCCCGGTCCAACAGGTCCTGCCTTACGGCCTCGAAGACGTCCATCACCGCTCCCGTGTGGCCGCAGGGTACAACCTCGGGACCCGGCGTTGCATGACGGCGGCCGCAGCGGCGTGCCACGCGTCGCCGCGCGGGCCCGCACGTGCGCCTGACGGCGCCGACCCCACCGCCAGGTCGTAGAGTCGCAGCGTGGCCGCCTCGATCGCCGACCACCTGAGGGAGCGCGTGCTCGTGCTCGACGGGGCCATGGGCACGATGGTCCAGCGCGCCGGCCTGGTCGAGGCCGACTACCGCGGCGAGCGCTTCGCCGACCACCCCGTCGACCTCAAGGGCGCCGCCGACGTGCTCGTGCTCACGCGCCCCGACGTGATCGCCGGCATCCACCGCGCCTACCTCGAGGCGGGCGCCGACGTCATCGAGACGAACACGTTCAACGCCACCAGCATCGGCCTGGCCGAGTACCGCCTGGGGGACGCCGTCGCCGACATCAACCGCGAGGCGGCGCGCCTGGCACGCGCGGTCGCCGACGAGCTCGCGACGCCCGAGCGACCCCGCTGGGTCGCGGGCGCGATCGGCCCGACGAACAAGACGCTGAGCCTCTCGCCCCGCGTCGAGGACCCGGGCTACCGCGCCGTCACCTTCGACCAGGTGCACGCCGCGTACCTCGAGCAGGCCACCGCGCTCCTGGAGGGCGGGGTGGACCTGCTGCTGGTCGAGACGGTCTTCGACACGCTCGTCGCCAAGGCCGCGCTCATCGCCTGCGAGGACGCCATGGCCGCGCTCGGTCGGCAGGTGCCGCTGATGCTGTCGGGCACGATCGTCGACGCCTCCGGCCGCCTGCTCTCCGGGCAGACGCTGGAGGCGTTCTGGACGTCGGTACGGCACCACGACCTCCTGGCCGTGGGCCTGAACTGCTCGCTGGGCCCGGCCGAGATGCGGCCCTACGTGGCCGAGCTCTCGCGCCTCGCGCACACCTACACGGTCGCCTACCCGAACGCCGGCCTCCCCAACGCCTTCGGCGGCTACGACCTCGGCCCCGACGACATGACGGCGCACCTGCGCGAGTTCCTCGCCGGCGGCTGGGTGAACGTCATCGGCGGCTGCTGCGGCACGACGCCGGAGCACATCGCGCTGTTCGCGTCCGCGGCCCGTGACGCCGCGCCGCGCGTGCCGCCGCCCCGCGACCCGCGGCCCCGCTTCTCGGGGCTCGAGGCCCTCGTGATCGGCCCGGCGCCGGGCGAGCAGGGCGCCCCGCGGGGCTCGTCGTTCGTCAACGTGGGCGAGCGCACGAACCTGACCGGCTCCCGGCGCTTCAAGCGCCTCGTCGTCTCCGGTGACCTCGCGGGCGCCGTCGACGTGGCCCGCGAGCAGGTCGAGGGCGGCGCGCAGGCGATCGACGTGAACCTCGACGACGGCCTCGTCGACGGGCCGCGCACGATGGCGGCGTTCCTCGACCTACTGGCCGCCGAGCCGGACGTCGCCAAGGTGCCCGTGATGCTCGACTCCTCGAGCTTCGAGGTCCTGGAGGAGGGGCTGAAGCACGTCCAGGGCAAGGCGCTGCTGAACTCGATCTCGCTCAAGGAGGGCGAGGAGGAGTTCCTGCGCCAGGCGGCGGTCGCGCGGCGCTTCGGCGCCGCCGTGGTCGTCATGGCTTTCGACGAGAGGGGCCAGGCTGACACCTACGAGCGGCGCATCACGGTGCTCGAGCGCGCCTACCGTCTCCTCGTCGAGCGTGCCGGCTTCCCGCCCGAAGACGTCATCCTCGATGCCAACGTGCTGACCGTCGGTACCGGCATGCGCGAGCACGCGCGCTACGCCGTCGACTTCATCGAGGCCGTGCGGTGGGTCAAGCGCAACCTGCCCGGCGCACTGACCTCGGGCGGCGTCTCGAACGTCTCGTTCTCGTTCCGTTCGAACGCCCGCGTGCGCGAGGCCATGCACGCCTCGTTCCTGTACCACGCCGTCGCAGCCGGCCTCGACATGGCGATCGTCAACCCCGAGACGCTCACCGTGTACGACGACGTCGACCCCGAGCTCCTCGAGCTCGTCGAGGACGTACTCTTCGACCGCCACGAGGACGCCACCGAACGGCTCGTCGCCTACGCCGCCAGCCACGAGGAGGTCGCGGACCGGAAGCGGGCCGAGGAGGAGTGGCGCGCCTGGCCCGTCGCCGAGCGCCTCAAGCACGCGCTGGTGCACGGCCTGGACGAGCACGTCGAGGCCGACGCCCTCGCGGCCATGGCGGAGCTGCCGGGGCCGCTCGAGGTGATCGAGGGGCCGCTGATGGACGGCATGAACGTCGTCGGCGACCTGTTCGGCAGCGGCAAGATGTTCCTGCCGCAGGTCGTCAAGAGCGCCCGCGTGATGAAGCGCGCCGTGGCCGCGCTCACGCCGCACCTCGAGGCGCGCAAGGCCGCGGGCGGCAGGACTCAGGCCGGGAAGGTCGTGCTCGCGACCGTCAAGGGCGACGTCCACGACATAGGCAAGAACATAGTCGGCGTCGTGCTCGCCTGCAACG
>DATGNP010000290.1:0-2811 GCA_035306665.1 Trueperaceae bacterium | reverse complement strand
GGAGGTGTTCTTCCGCGGCCTCGCGTTCCCGCCGCTGGCGCGGCGCTACGACAAGCGCAGCGCCGTGGTCGTGTCCGGCGCGCTCTACGCCCTGACGTTCGGCACGCCGGTCGCGCTGCTGCTGGTCTTCGGCCTCCTGCTGGCCGAAGGGTACCGGCGCCGCCCGAACGTGACCGAGCCGCTGATCGCCCAGCTCACGCTGCACGTCGGCCTGCTCGTCGCCGTGACCGTGAGCCCCTGGGTCCGCAGCCTGTTCTTCGGCTGACCGCGCGACCCGCCCCGCGGTGCCGCTCCACGCCGTAGACAAGCCCCTGGGGCTGACCTCGCACGACGTCGTCGCGCGCGCGCGCCGCCTCCTGGGCACGCGGCGCGTCGGGCACGCCGGCACGCTCGACCCGCTCGCGACCGGCGTGCTCCTCGTGATGTCCGAGGAGTCGACGAAGCTCTCGCCGTACCTGACCGGTCACGACAAGACCTACCTCGCGTGGGTGACCTTCGGCGCCGCGACCCCGACGCTCGACGCCGAGGGCCCGGTGGTGAGCGTCGCCGACGCTTCAGGCGTCACGGCCGCGCGGCTCGCGCCCGCCCTCGCGGCCTTCCGAGGCGTGACGACGCAGCGCCCGCCCGCCTACTCGGCCGTCAAGCGCGAGGGCGTCCGCAGCTACGCCGCCGCCCGCCGCGGCGAGCTCGAGGAGCCGCCGGCCCGCCCGGTGGCATACCGCGAGGTCGCGCTCCTGGCGCTGGCCGCCGACCGCGCCGACCTGCCCGCGGCCTTCGCCCGCCCCGACGGGGCGCCTCCCGGCCGCTACGAGGCCGCGGCCGCGGGACGGAGCTTCACCCTGCCGCCCGACCCCGCGCTCGCGGAGGGGCTGGAGCCGCCCCCCGCCGCGCGCCGCGTGACGGCCCTCGTGCGCCTGACCGTGGGCGCCGGGACGTACGTGCGCGCCTTCGCCCGCGACCTCGGCGCCGCCCTGGGCCTCCCCGCCTACCTCTCGGGCCTGGTCCGGACCGCCAGCGGCGCCGTCGACCTGGCCGACGCGGCGCCGCTCGAAGCCATCGCGGACACGCCGCCGCTCGACCCCGTCACGGCGCTGGAGCTGCCCACGGTCACGCTCGGGCCGGCCGCGGTCGCGGACGTCAGGCACGGGCGCCGCCCGCCCCTCACGCTGCCCGGCCGCGCGGCGCTGGTCGACGGGTCGGGTTCCCTCGTCGCGCTGGCCGAGCCGGCCGCCGACGCCGCGGGCTACCGGCTGCTCCGGGTCTTCGCCTGACGTGCACGCGGTCGGCCGCGGCCGCGGGGCCGCGGTAGAGTCGGGGGACCACGACATGCGCGCGGAAGCGGCACCGGCGCGCCCGCGCGCCGGGAGAAACGCATGGACATCGGCGTCGTCAAGGAGATCAAGCCTCAGGAGTACCGCGTGGCCGCCACGCCCGGCGCCGTGCAGGCCCTCGTGGCCGCCGGCCACCGCGTCTGGGTCGAGGAGGGCGCCGGGCTGGGCTCCGGCTTCGCCGACGCGGACTACGCGGCCGCGGGAGCGCGCGCCGGCGTCAGCGCCGAGGAGGCGTGGGCGCAGCGGCTGGTACTCAAGGTCAAGGAGCCCGTCGAGTCCGAGTTCCGCTACCTGCGCGACGACCTGATCCTCTTCGCCTACCTGCACCTGGCGGCCGCGAAGCCCCTCACGGACGCCCTGCTGCGCGCCGGCACCACCGCCGTCGCCTACGAGACCGTGCAGCTCGCGAACGGCTCGCTCCCGCTGCTCACGCCCATGAGCGAGGTCGCCGGGCGCATGGCGGCGCAGGTCGGGGCGCACTACCTCGAGCGCACGCACGGCGGCCGCGGCGTGCTCCTCGGCGGCGTGCCCGGGGTCCACGCCGGCGAGGTCGTGATCCTCGGCGGCGGCACCGTGGGCATCAACGCCGCCAAGGTCGCCCTCGGGGTCGGCGCCCGCGTGACCCTGCTCGACGTGAACCACGCGCGCCTGCAGTACCTCGACGACGTCTTCCGCGGCGCGGTGCAGACGATGACGAGCAACCTCGGGCACGTGATGGAGATGCTGCCGCGCGCCGACCTGCTCATCGGGGCCGTACTGATCCCCGGGGCCCGGGCGCCGCGGCTCGTGACACGCGACATGCTCGGCGTCATGAAGGAAGGCAGCGTGATCGTCGACGTCGTCGTCGACCAGGGCGGGTGCATCGAGACGATCCGGCCCACGACGCACGACGACCCCACCTACGTCGTCGACGGGGTCGTCCACTACGGCGTCGCGAACATGCCCGGCGCGGTCCCGAACACGAGCACGCGCGCGCTCTCGAACCAGACGCTGCCGTTCGTGCTGCGGCTCGCCGACCGCGGGCTGGCCGCGCTGGCCGAAGACCCGGCGTTCCTCAAGGGCCTCAACGCCTACGCCGGCAGGCTGACCCACGAGGGCGTGGCGAACGCCTTCGACATGGCCTGGACGCCGCCCGGCGACGCCCTCAGGGCCGCGGTGGCCTGAGGGGCCGACGGACCCCAGCTACCTGGCTGGCAGGCTCCCACGCGATCCGCGCGGGGCCCCTGACCCTACGGGACCGAGCTGGCAGGCTCCTACGCGCTCCGCACGGGGTTCCTGGCCCGGAAGGGCCAGGAACCCGGAGCGTTATCGCACCTTCGCCAGCGCTTTGCGTATCAGCGTCTCGGCCGCGGCGCCGGGGTCGTCGCGCAGCAGCTCGGCCACGACGCCCTTGACCTGGGACTCGCGGTAGCCCAGGGCCAGCAGCGCCTCGACCGCGTCCTGGCCCGCTCCCGACAGGGCACCCGCGCCGGCGCCGGGC
>DATGNP010000289.1:0-15621 GCA_035306665.1 Trueperaceae bacterium | reverse complement strand
GAGGTTCGTGGCGCGCGACAGGACCAGCGGCGACAGCAGGTTGCCCTCGATCTGGTTGGCGGCGATGAAGACGCCGATCGCGAGGAGGGCCGTCAGCGGGCTCACCGTGAGGCCCAGCAGCACCGCCGGCACCGCCCCGATGACGGGCCCCAGGTAGGGCACGAGGTTGAACACCGCCGCCAGGAAGGCGATGGCCGTCGCCAGCGGCACCCGCAGCAGCGACAGGCCGACCCAGATCAGCACGCCGAGGATCGCCGTGATCAGGAGCTGGCCCCGCAGGTAGCCGCCCACCGCCGTGTCCGCCTTCTCGCTCAGCTCGGCGACGATGCCGTGGTAGCGGGTCGGCACGAGGCGCCGGAACTGCGCGGTGAAGCGGGGGTAGTCGTAGAGGAAGTAGACGCTGGCCAGCACGATCAGCACGATCTGCAGCCCGGTCGAGATCACCACCGTGGCGCCGGTGTAGAGGATGCCGGGGCCGCGGCTGAGGAAGCTCTCGACGAACCTGGCGAAGTCGCTGCCGAGCTGCTGCAGCGCGGCGATGATGCGGTCCCTGATCTCCGCGCCCAGGATGCCGTTGGGGTCCACCTCGTCGAGCTCCCCGGCGAGGAAGAACGGGATCCTGTCCAGCCAGTTCAGCACGCGCGCCTGGACGGTCGAGGCGATGCGCGAGAGGCTCTCGAACGCGTCGGGGAGCAGGTTCACGAAGGTCGCGGCCTCGGTGACGACCTGCCCGACGAGCATCGAGCCGAGCGCCACGAGCCCGCCCAGGAGCAGGTACGTCACGAACACGGCCCAGCCGCGGTTCAGCCGCAGGCGCATCAGCAGGCTCACCAGCGGGTTCAGGATGTAGGCCAGCAGGAAGCCGAACAGCGCCACCTGCAGCGCGAACATGTAGCCGGCCCTGGCGCGCCACAGGACGACCAGCGCGAGGACGATGAGGCTGACGTAGACGACGGCCCGTACCCACGGGTGCCGCCACGCCCACCTGAGCGCGGGGAGCTGCTCCTCCGCCGGGCGCGGGTCGGGGCTGACGCGGGTCTCCCTCATGGCCCCACGAACAGGGACGCGGCCTCGAGCCTCACCTGCTCAGGCGTCAGGCCCTCACCGAAGTACGTGTCCTCGGCGGGCCACACCTCGAAGCGCAGGCGCGCCCCGTCGCGACCGCCCGACACCCCGGCGTCGGTGCCGGAGTTGCCCACGTAGCCCACCACCTGGCCACGATACACAGAGCGCCCGACGCTCACGCCGCCGGCCACCCGCGACAGGTGCCCGTAGCGGAGCACGGTGCCGTCGGCGGTCTGGAGCCACACCTGGCGCCCGCGGAGCCGGTCGAGCTCCTCCTCGCTGGCGCCGTCGGCGACGTCGTCGAGCAGCCGCTCCCACGACTCGGGGCTGAGCTCGACGTAGCCGGTGTCGGCCCTGATCACCTGGGCGGGGGCCGCGGCGATCACGGCCGCCCCGTACGGCAGCGGCACGTCGAGGTCGCCATCGACGAAGTCGAACCCCTGGCTGACGCCGTTGCGGTAGGGGCGCGGCGCGCTAGGCAGGTTCGCGTCGCTGCGCGGGAGCCGTGCGCCGGGGACGGGGAACCACAGCCCCTCGGGGCCGTACGCGGTCTCGGCGCGACCCGCCGGCTCGGGCGCCGTCGGCGCGGCGCCGGCGGCCGGAGGCGCCGACGGCTGCGGCGGGCGCGTGAGGAGGAGCACGGTGGCGACGGCCGCGTAGACCGTGACCGCCGCGAGGACGTACCAGCCGGGCTTGATGCCTCGCACGCGCGGAGTCTAGCTCAGGCGTCCCCGCCGGCGTCGGCGCTCGTGACCCGCATCACGAGCAGTAGCGGCCGGTGGCCGCCGTGCTCGACGCGCCGCCTCACGACGACCCGCCACCCGCCCTCGTCCAGCAGCCGTTCGACGAGCCGCACCTCGTGGCTGAGCAGCGCGAAGCGCCCGCCGGGCGCGAGGTGACGCCGCGCCGCCTCTAGCAGCGCGCGGTAGAGGGACTCGTTGGCGGCGTGGTCCCCGACCGCGTCGCCCCAAGGGGCGTCCGCCGCCACGACGTCGAACCCTCGGCCCAGGTCGAAGCCGGGACGCGTGACGTCGTCGACGAGCAGCTCGACGCCCTCGAGCCCGGCAGCCGCCACGTTCTCCCGCGCGCACGCCACGGCCGCCGCGGAGACGTCGACGCCCACCAGCGGGCCTCCGCCCCCGGCCAGGGCGCGCTCGACGAGCAGCGTCCCGGAGCCGCACATCAGGTTCAGGTACGAGCCCTCCGGACCGGCGAGGTCCGCCATCGCGGCCGCCACCGTGGCGTTCGCGCCGCCGGGGATGTGGCAGACGCGCCACGCGCGCGTCGAGAGTGGTCGGGGCGTCAGCCGCAGCAGGACCTCCCAGCCCGCGCCGGCGCGCCTGAAGCGGGCGAGCAGCTCGCCGTCCTGGGGGTCGTGCGTCAGCCCCGTGGCCGCCGAAAGCTCGGCGGCGAGGCGCCGGAACGCCGGGGACCCCGCGCCGGCGGCGGCGAAGCGGAACGAGCGCATGCCGCCCGACCGCGCGACCTCGCGGCACGCCGCGGCGAGGCGCCGGAACGCCGCGTCGCCGAGCAGCGCCTTGGGTCGCGGGACGTCGAAGGTCAGGGCGGCGTAGACGGCCGACACGATGCGGGCGCCGCGCAGCACGCGCCCGACGTCGGCGTGCGCGAACGCGACCTCGCCGCGGCCCTCGCGCACGGCCGCGGCTCCGAGGCGCCTCAGCTCCGCGGCCGCGAGGTCCTCGAGGCCGCCGACGACGTCGGCGACGTACGGACGCGCGCTCACGCCGCATGGTACCGGGCGGCCCACGGCGGCGGACGGGCGCGCGGAGGGCCGCGGCTATGATGGAGGCGGTGCCACGACCCAGCCCAGTCTCGGCCGCGCGGCCGAAGCTGACCGGACCATGACGTACGCCAGCTACGCTCGTCAGGACCGCCGACCCGGCGGCGCGAGGACCGCCTAGAGCATGCCAGCGACGACACCAGCCATCAGGCGGCCGCGGGTCTCGGCCAGCGCCCGGCGCGAGTGGCTCACGGGCTACCTCTTCGTGCTGCCGGCCGCGCTGATCATCGCCGTCTTCGGCATCTTCCCCATCGGCTACGCGATCTACATGAGCCTGCACCGCTGGCGCATCCGCAAGGGCGCCTTCGTGGGCCTCGACAACTACCTGTCGGTCGTCGGCGACTGGTGGGGCGCGCTGGCGTTCTTCGGCGGCCTGCTCCTGATCATCGCCGCGCACTGGCTGTGGGTGGACGCCTTCAGGCGCGACGACGGCACCGTGGCGCTGGCCGGCCGCCTGCTGGGGGCGCTGGTGCTGCTCGGATCGGGGGTCGCCGTTTCGCTCGGTTGGCGCCTGATGACCGCCGAGGGCGACAGGCGCTTCCTGCAGGGCCTGACCCGCACGGTCTACTACGGCTTCGGCTCGGTGCCGGTGCAGATCGTCCTGGCGCTGGTGATCGCCACCCTGCTGTTCCAGAAGCTGCGCGGGCAGGAGCTCTTCCGCATGCTCTACTTCCTGCCGTACGTCACGCCGGCCGTCGCCGCGGCCGCCGTGTTCCGCAACATCTTCAGCCCGCGCCCCGAGCGCCCCGCGAACACGGTCCTCGAGTGGCTCGGGCTGCCCACGCAGCAGTGGCTGTTCGAGACGCGGCCGGTGTCCCAGGTCCTGTTCGGCGGGCTACTCGACAGGCTCGGCATCGAGCTCAGCGGCTTCTGGGCCGGTCCGTCGCTGGCCCTGGTGACCGTCATCGTGTTCGGCGTCTGGACCTACACCGGCTACAACGCCGTGATCTTCCTCGCCGGCCTCGGCAACATCCCCAAGCAGCTCTACGAGGCCGCGGCGATCGACGGCGCCACGCGCGTGCAGCAGTTCAGGCACATCACGGTCCCGCTGCTCTCGCCCGTGACGTTCTACCTGACGGTGCTCGGCTTCATCGGCACGTTCCAGGCCTTCACGCACATCTACGTGATGCGCGCGCCGAACACCCGCGACGCAGTGGACACGGCCTCCATCGTGATCTTCGACACGTTCTACGGGCGCAACAACTTCAGCCTGGCGGCGGCCCAGTCGGTGATCCTGTTCGCGATCATCCTGATCCTGACCCTGCTCCAGAACCGCCTGTTCGGCCGGAGGGTCTTCAGTGACTGAGCCGGCCGCCGTCCGCCGCCAGGCCCCGGCCGAGCCCGTCAGGGCCAAGGCGGCGGCCGCGCGCGAGCCGTACGAGTTCCGGCTGGCGCACCTACCCGCCTACCTCGCGCTCGTCGTGGGCGCCGTCGTCTCGATGAGCCCGTTCCTCTACATGGTCTCGACGAGCCTCATGACCCTGGGCGAGACGATCAACCGCCGGCTGCTGCCGGCGACGCCGCAGTGGGTCAACTACCGCACGGCGTGGTCGGAGGCCGACTTCGCGCTCTACTTCCGCAACAGCGTGATCATCACGGCCCTCGTGATCGTCGGCGTGCTCGTCACCTGCACGCTCGCGGGCTACGCCTTCGCGCGCATCCGCTTCCCCGGCCGCGAGACGATCTTCCTCGTGCTGCTGGCGACGCTGATGATCCCCGGCACCGTGACGTTCCTGCCGAACTTCCTGATGGTCAGGGGCGAGGTGATCCCGTGGGGCAGCTGGCTGAACACGCTCCCGGCGCTGACGGTGCCCTTCATGTCGACGGCGTTCGTCATCTTCCTGTTCCGGCAGTTCTTCCTGGGCATCCCGCACGAGCTCTACGACGCCGCCCGCATCGACGGCGCCGGGCACCTGCGCTTCCTCACCGCCGTCGTCGTGCCCATGAGCAAGCCGGTGATCATGACGGCCACGCTCCTGACCTTCGTCTCGAGCTGGAACGAGTTCCTCTGGCCGCTGCTCGTCACGACGACCCCGAAGTGGCGGCCGCTGGGCGTGGGCCTCTACACCTTCATCTCCGAGGCGGGGCCGCAGACGCACCTGCTCATGGCGGGCGCCGTGATCACGGTCCTGCCCGTGCTGCTCGTCTACTTCCTCACGCAGAAGCAGTTCACCGAGGGCATCGCGACCTCGGGCCTTAAGGGGTGATGAGACAGGAGCGACTCAGACGAACGAGGCAACGCGCGGCCAGCCGTCTAACATCGTTCACGACAGCCTAGCCAGTGGGCCCGCAGGGCCCGAAGACCGAGAGGGAGCTCGCATGATGCTACGCAGGACGTTCCTCGCCACACTGCTCGCGGTCGCCGTCGGCGGCGCCCTGGCCCAGGGGAGCCTCGAGGGCGTCAACTGGGACGAGGTCGACCCGTCGGGCCAGACCGTCACGTTCTGGCACCAGCACACCCAGGAGCGCGAGACCGCGCTCCAGGAGATCATCGCCGAGTTCAACGCGACGAACGAGTACGGCATCACCGTCGTCGCCGAGTACCAGGGCGGCTACGGCGACATCTTCCAGAAGATGCTCGCGCTGCTCGGCACGTCCGACACGCCGAACATCGTCGTGGCCTACCAGAACCAGGCCGCCACCTACCAGCTCGTCGACGGCATGGTCGACCTGACGCCGCTCGTCGAGTCCGAGCGCTGGGGCCTCTCCGAGGAGGACATCGCCGACTTCTTCCCCGGCTTCTGGTCCTCCGACGTCTTCCCCAGCTTCGACAACAAGCGCCTCGGCATCGCCCCGAACCGGTCGATGGAGATGATGTACTACAACATCGACTGGCTCGCGGAGCTGCGCGCGGCCGGCCACATCGACTTCGACGGGCCGCCCCAGACGCCCGACCAGTTCCGCCAGGCCGCCTGCGCCGCCGCCGCGAACCCCTTCTCCGGCTCCACCGCCTCGGGCGCGAGCATCGGCTACGAGCTCGCCGCCGACGCCAGCCGCTTCGCCTCCTGGACCTTCGCCTTCGGCGGCGACGTCTTCGACTACGAGGCCAGCCGGTTCACCTACGACTCCCCTGCGGCCGTCGAGGCCATGACGTTCCTGCAGCAGCTCTTCGCCGACGGCTGCGGCGCCCTCAGCACCGAAGCGTTCGGCGACCAGACGAACTTCGGCGCCGGTCGCACCCTGTTCACCGTCGGCTCGTCCTCGGGCCTGCCGTTCTACGCCAGCGCCGTCGAGGAGGGCGCCGGCCACGCGTGGAGCGTCGCCGCGATCCCGCACACGACGCCCGACCCGGTCATGAACATCTACGGCGCCAGCGTCAGCCTGCCCGCCGGCCACACCCCCGAGGAGACGCTCGCCGCCTGGCTCTTCCTGAAGTACTACACCGGCACCGAAGCGCAGGCCGCCTGGGCCGCCGCCAGCCAGTACTTCCCGGTGCGCCAGAGCGTGGCCGCGGGCCTCGGGCCGGTCTTCGAGGCGGTCCCCGGCTACGAGACGGCCTTCAACCTGCTCCCGTACGGCGTGGCCGAGCCGCCCGTACCCGGCTACGACTTCGTCCGCGACATCGTCACGGCCACGATGGCCGACATCGTCAGCGACCCGAGCCTCGACGTCCAGGCGGCCCTCACCGAACTGAACGAGGAGGCCAACGAGATCCTCGCGGAGCAGATGGCCGAGCTCGACTGACCGGCCGCACGCTCACGCGACGAGGGGCGGCGCCTGGATTGGCGCCGCCCCTCGACTGGGGCGCGCGTGGCGCCCTGGGCCCGCTCCGCCCGCCCGAGCCGCCCGCCACCGGCCTCGTGTCACCCCGCCCAGGCGAGCCCCCGCCACCGGCGCCGGCGCGCGCGCCGGGTAACCTCGCCTGGCATGGCGGTCGCCTCGCTCTACGTCCACGTCCCCTTCTGCCCCAGCGTCTGCCCCTACTGCGACTTCCACAAGATGCTCAGGCACGAGGGGCTGGCGCGCCGCTACGTCGACGCGCTCGCGCGCGAGCTCGCGGCGCTGGGCGAGCGGCACGGCGGGCCCCTCGACACGCTCTACCTCGGCGGCGGCACGCCCTCGCACCTGCGCGACGACGAGCTGGAGCGCGTGTTCGCGGCCCTGCGGGACGCCTTCGGCGGGCCCGGCCGCCTGGAGACGACGCTCGAGGCCGACCCGCTGACGTTCGACGCCGACCGCCTGACCCGCTTCGCCGACCTCGGCGTCACGCGCCTCTCGATCGGCCTCCAGTCGACGCAGGACAGCGTGCTCGCCTTCCTGGGACGGCTCCACGACGGCGCCCAGGGCCTCGAGGCCGTCGCGACGGCCCTGGCCGCCGGCCTGCGCGTGAACGTCGACGTGATGACGGCGATCGCCGGCCAGGACCTGGAGCTCGACCTGCGGCGCGTGCTCGACCTCGGCGCGAGGCACGTCTCGGTCTACTCGCTGACGGTCGAGCCCCACACCCCGTTCGCGCTGCGGGGCGTCACCGTCGACGAGGACCTGGACGCCGCGTCGTTCGACCTGGCCGCGTCGGTGCTGGCGGCGCGCGGCCTGCGGCGCTACGAGGTCAGCAACCACGCCGTGCCAGGCGAGGAGTCGCTGCACAACCTCGTCTACTGGCGCGGAGGCCACTACCTCGGCGCCGGGCCCTCGGCAGCCTCGCACCTGCCCGGCGGCGACGGCTTCGGCGTCCGGCTGCGGAACCCGCCGCTGAAGGGCTGGCTCGCGGGCGAGCCGCCCGAGGTCGACGTCCTCACCGCCGACGACGTCGTGCTGGAGCGGCTGATGACGGGTCTGCGGACGCTCGAGGGCGTCGACCTGGCCGCGGTCGAGGCCGCGTCCGGCGTCGCGGTCGAGGCGTCGGCGGAGCGCTGGCTGGCCGACTGCCTGTCGCACGGCCTGCTGGCCCTGGAGGGCCGGCGCCTCAGGGCCACGGAGGCGGGCGTGGCCCGGCTCGACGCCGTCCTGCGCGCCTTCGTGGCGACGCGCGGGACGCCGGGCGGCGCCGATCGTACGTCCGCGACGACCGCCCGGCAGGCCTGAGGCCGCGGCCGCCGCGGCGAGGCGCCGGCCCGCGCGTTCCGGGCCGGCCCCCTACCCCCCGACCTGGGTGAGCAGCCGCGCCAGCACCGAGCCCCCGGCCAGGCTCAGCTCGCCCGGCACCATCAGCTCCCTGACGGCGGCGTCGTAGCGCTTGGCGAACGGCTGGCGGCCGACGAACGCCTCGACGGTCAGCTTCGGGTCGCTCTTCGCGGCCTCGAGGTACGCGGCCGTCAGGCGCCGCTGGGCCGCGCGCAGGTCCATGACGATCCCCGTCTGGGCGATCTTCTCCCACGTGCCCTGCGTCGGCAGCGCCCTCAGCGCGTCGCGGAGGACCCCGAGCGACAGCCTCTCGCCCAGCGCGAAGAACGCCGTGGCCGCGACCTCCAGCGCGACGCCAGCGGCGCGCGCGGCGTCGACGACCCCCACGCTGGCGGGCACGTACTCGAGGCCCGCCACGCGCTCGGCGGACGGCTCGTCGTGCCCGGCCTTGACGTGCTGCTTGACGCTGGCGCGGAAGCGCCGCTTCTCGGCGGCGGGCAGGAAGCGCTCGAGGTCGCGGCGCAACGTCGCCAGGGGCTCGCCGTACTCGGCGACGACCTCCGAGAGCGGGCGCCGCGCGAGGTCGCTGGCGAGCAGCCAGGCCACGACGCCCTCGACGGCCTGCGCCATCGCCCGCAGGGCGGAGTACGCGGCCTCGGGCGGCAGCGCGTCGTCGCGAGCGTGCAGGTCCTCGGCGAAGGCGAGGGTGCCGAGGAGCTCCATCGCGACCAGGGCCGCGCGCACGACCTCGACGGGGGTGGCGCCGTTCTGCCGCACCGCGCGGTGCACGAACTCCATGCCCAGGAGGTCGACGATCGCGTTCGTCACCTGCGTCGCCGTGATCTCGCGCCGCAGCGAGTGGGCGGCGATCGCGTCCGGGAGGCGCTCCCGCAGGACGGTAGGGAAGTACTCGGTCAGGTAGTGCTCGAGCTGCGGGTCGTCGGGCACGTCGGTCTCGAGCAGGCGCCGGTAGAGGCCCATCTTCACGTAGGCGAGCATCACCGCGAGCTCGGGGCGCGTGAACGTCACGCCCTCGGCGCGGCGCTCGGCGAGCTGCCGGGCGGTGGGCAGGTACTCGACGCCGCGGTCGAGGCCGGCGGACTCGACGAGGTAGTCCAGCAGCGAGCCGAACAGCTCCTGGTCGGCGGCGGCCGCCCGCAGCGCCAGGCTTATCGCCTGCGACTGCCTGTCGTTGTTCCTCAGCACCAGCCCGGCGACCTCGTCCTGCATCTCGGCGAGCAGCACGTCGCGCTCCTCGAGGCTCAGGCGCCCCGAGCGGACGAGCGGCGCGAGGCAGATCTTCAGGTTCACCTCGTGGTCGGAGGTGTCGACGCCGGCGGAGTTGTGGATCGCGTCGGTGTCGTTGCGGCCGCCGGCGCGCGCGTACTCGATGCGCCCCAGCTGGGTGAAGCCGAGGTTCCCGCCCTCGCCGACGACCTTGCAGCGCAGCTCGGCGCCGTCGACGCGCACGGAGTCGTTGGCCGAGTCGCCGACCTCGGCGTGGCGCTCGGTCGAGGCCTTCACGTAGGTGCCGATGCCGCCGTTCCACAGCAGGTCGACCGGCGCGCGCAGGACGGCCTTGATCAGCTCCGGTCCCGAGAGCTCGTCGGCGTCGATCGCGAGCGCGCGCTTCATCTCGGGCGTGATCGCGATGCTCTTCGCGCCGCGCTCGAAGACGCCGCCGCCCGGGCTTATCAGGCTCCTGTCGTAGTCGGCCCACGACGAGCGCGGCAGGGCGAAGAGGCGCTTGCGCTCGGCGAACGAGGCCGCCGGGTCGGGGTCGGGGTCGACGAAGACGTGGCGATGGACGAAGGCGGCCACCAGCCTGATCTTGTCGGTGTAGAGCATGCCGTTCCCGAACACGTCGCCCGACATGTCGCCGATGCCGACGACGGTGAACTCGTCGCGGAACACGTTCATGCCCAGCTCGGCGAAGTGGCGCTTGACGCACTCCCACGCGCCCCGGGCCGTGATGCCCATGCCCTTGTGGTCGTAGCCGGCGGAGCCGCCCGAGGCGAACGCGTCGCCGAGCCAGAAGTCGTACTCCGCGGCCGTGGCGTTGGCCAGGTCGGAGAACGTGGCCGTGCCCTTGTCGGCGGCGACGACGAGGTAGGGGTCGGGCTCGTCGTAGACGAGCACGCCGTCGGGGTGGACCGTCCGCCCGTCGACGACGTTGTCGGTGACGTCGAGGAGGCCGCGGACGTACTCCTGGTACTGGGCCCTGACGTGCTCGCGCAGCGCGCCCGGGTCGGACGGGGCGCGCTTGACGACGAAGCCGCCCTTCGAGCCCACGGGCACGATCACGGCGTTCTTCGTCATCTGCGTCTTCATCAGGCCCAGGACCTCGGTGCGGAAGTCGTCGGGCCGGTCGGACCAGCGGATCCCGCCGCGCGCGACCTTGCCGCCGCGCAGGTGCGTGCCCTCGACCGTCGGCGAGTGCACGCCGATCTCGTAGAGCGGCCGCGGCTGCGGCATGCTCCCCACCCGGTGCGAGTCGATCTTGAAGCTGATGCGGGTATGGCCGAGGTAGTAGTTCGTGCGGACCGTCGCCTCCATGAGGTCGAGGAGCCCGCGCAGCGCCTGGTCCCCGGCCAGCGAGGCGACCGAGGAGAGCGCGTCCCGCACGGCCGCCGCCGCGTCGGCCAGGTGCGGCCCCCTGGCGGCGGGGGCCAGCGGCTCGGTCCCGCCGCCGGTGAACGCGGGGTCGAAGCGCCGCTCGAAGTACTCGACGAGCAGCCGCGCGACCTCGGGGTGCGCCAGCAGCGTGCTGGTCACGAACGCCGGGCTGGTCACGAGGTTGAGCTGCGAGTAGTACATCTGGTAGGCGCGCAGCAGCGCGACCTGCCTTACCGTGAGCCCGGCCTCGAGCACGAGCCCGTTCAGGGCGTCGTTCTCGGCCGCGCCCGCCTCCACCTTGATCAGCGCCTCGACGAGACGCCCCTCGTCCCGCGCGACGTCGAGCCGCGCGCCGCGGCGGTCCGTGACGCGGAAGACGTCGATCGCGCGCCGGCGGCCGTCGACGGTGACGTCGTACGGGTTCTGGTCGAGGACCCGCAGGCCCAGGTTCTCGAGCATCGGCAGCACGTCGGACAGCGCGCGCAGGCCGCCCGCGGGGTAGTAGACGAGCGCGGTGGCCTCGGGGTCGTCGTCGTCGTTGACGAGGTCGAACCCGACCTCGTCGGGGGCCAGCCGCTCGAGGTTCGCGACGTCCTCGGCGGCGCGGGCGGGCGTCACCTCGGCCTCGTAGCCCTCGCCGAAGGCGTTGGCGTAGCGCTTGGCGAGGGCCCTGCCCTCGGCCTCGCCGAACCGCGCCACCAGCCGGTCGCGCAGCTCCTCGCGCCAGGTGCGGGCCAGCCGCGCGACGGCCTGCTCGAGGCCCTTGACGTCGAGGTCGGCGAACTCGACGTCGGTCGCGAAGTAGAAGTGGAAGCGCGCGTGCGCCTGGTCCTCGGAGAGCGCCAGGCGGTAGTCGACGTGGGTGGCCGCCAGGGCCTCCTTGAGGTGGTCCTGGATGCGCTGCCTGACCTGGCTGTTGAAGCTCTCGCGCGGGACGACGACCATCGCGAGGATCCCGCGCTTGAGCGGGTCCGGGCGCAGGCGCAGCCTGGCGCCGCGCTCCTGCTCCATCGAGAGGATGGCCCTGATGTCCTTGTGGAGCTGCTCGGGGTCGGTGCCGAAGAGCTCCTCGCGCGGCAGCGAGTTGAACGCCGCCACTATCGCCTTGTAGTCGTGGCTGCCGGGCACGGCCTCGTCGAGCTCGAGGACCTGCCTGAGCTTGCGGCGCAGGATCGGGATCGCCTCGACGGGCGTGTTCTGCGCCTTGCTCGTGAACAGGCCGATGAAGCGGCGCTCGCCGACGACCTGACCGGCGTCGCCGAGGACCTTGACGCCGACGTAGTCCATGCGCCGGGGCCGGTGGACGGTCGCCTCTGCGTTCGTCTTCGTCACGACGAGCAGCCGCCCGCCCACGACGCGCTCGCGGAGCTGCCGCGCCAGCTTGGACACCGGGACCGGCTTCTCGTAGCGGCTGCCGGCCTCGTCCGACAGGACCCCGAGGCCGCTGCCGTGCCTGACCTGCAGGTGCGGCTCGCCGTTCACGTCCTTGAGCTCGTACTCGCGGTAGCCGAGGTAGACGAAGTTGTCGTCGAGCAGCCAGTCGACGAACGCGGCGTACTCCTGCAGCTCGTCCTCGAGGTCGCTGCCGACCTCGTCGGCCTTCACGCCCTCGGCCGGCTTCGTGCCCGCCTTCGCCAGCGTCACGAGGTAGTCGGCGGTCTCGCGCGAACGCTCGCGCATCGGTCGGTAGTCGCGGGTGGCGAGGTAGACGTCCTGCAGCACGGCCTCGATCCGCCGTGCGAGCCGGGCCAGCGCCTCGCCCTCGACGCGCTCGACGAAGAACATCTCGAACGCCTCGGGCCGGCCCGGGCGGCCGTCGAGGTCGACGAGGGTGCCCTGCTCGTCCCTGGCGACGTCGAGGATGGGGTGGAGCTGGAAGGCCAGGTCGAGGCCCTGCCGGGCGATCTCGGCCTGCACCGAGTCGACGATGAACGGCCGGTCCGTCATCACCAGCCGCACGACCGTGTAGGGCGCCTCCCAGCCGTGCGCGGCCCGGTCGGGGTTGAACGCCTCGACCTTGAACACGCCGGCGAGGTCGCGTAGGAACGCGAGGCCGTCCACGGCCATCGCGTACAGCTCGGCGCTGTCGAACTGCTCGGCGAAGGCCTCGTCGGCCTTGTCGAACAGGGCGGTGACGAAGCGCTCGAGCAGCGCGGCGTCGGCGCCTGCGGGCGCGCGGCCGATGTGCTGGCGCACGAGGTCTACGGTTGCCGTCATGCCTGATCACTCCCGGGGCCGGGTAGCGGCCCTCAGCGTCGTTGCGGTCACCATATCGCCGGTCGCCGCGCGGCCGCGTGGGCCACTTGGCGGCGGGGAGAACGCCGCCCGGCGGGAGGACGCGCGCTGCCGGCGGCATATACTCGGGTGCTATGGCTTTCCTCCTGGCGGCCTTCCTGGTCGCAGTCGACCAGCTGAGCAAGGCCTGGATCGCCAGGACACTCCCCCTGAACCAGGTGGACATCCCCGTGATCCCCGGCCTCGGCATCACCCACACGCGCAACAACGGCGCGGCGTTCGGGATGCTGCGGGACCTCGACCTCACGGTCCTCGGACTGCACGTCGACGGCACCAGGCTGCTCGGCCTGCTGTCCGCCGTGGTGTCGGTCGTCCTCTCGGTCTACCTGGCCAGGAACGGACGCCGCCTCGCCGTCCCGCAGCGGGTCGCCCTCGGCCTTGTCCTGGCGGGCGCGCTCGGGAACATGATCGACCGCCTGCGCCTGGGCTACGTCGTCGACTTCATCCACGTGCGCTCGGGCGCCCTGAGCATCCCGGTGTTCAACGTCGCCGACGCCTGCATCGTCGTGGGCGCCACCCTGCTCGTGCTCAGCGGGCTGCGGGGCCCCGCGCCCCGGGCGGCGGCCGCGGGGCCGCCCGACGGCTACGACACCTCCGAGGAGGACGAGCCCGTCACCTACGCCGCCCGCGCGCCGCACGGGCCCGCCGCGACCGTGCGGGAGCGCAAGCGCCCCCTCGACGATTACCCCGAGCTGCCGCCGCTGCGGCGCGCCTCCGAGGTCGACTAGGCGCGTCGGGACGGCGGCGGGTCCGCTCGCGCCGGCTGCCGGCCGATGCCGGCCTCCCGACCGGAGCCGGTCTCTCGACCGAAGCCCGCGCGCTAGCGCCTGGCCAGCACGAACCGCTCGCGCCCGGCCAGGTCGCGCTCCAGCCGCACAGCGGCCCAGCCGCCCATCCGTGCGGCCAGGCGCCGCGCGTTGCGCGGGTCGAGCTCGAGCGCCAGCAGCCCGCCAGGCCGCATGACCTCCCCCGCCTCGGCTACGAGCCTGCGCGCCACGTCGAGCCCGTCGGGGCCGGCGAAGAGCGCCTCGGGCGGCTCTGCGGCCACCTCGGGCGGCACCGAGGACCTGTCGGCGTCGGGCAGGTAAGGGGGGTTCGAGACGACGGCCGCGGCCCTGCCCGCCGCGGCCCTCACGGCGGGGTCGGCGAGCAGGTCGGAGCGCCTGAGCGCCACCTCCAGCCCCAGCGCGCGCGCGTTCCGGCCCGCCAGCGCGAGCGCCGCCTCCGAGACGTCGGTGGCCCACACCTCGGCCTCCGGGTACGCGGCCTTCAGCGCCAGCGCGATCGCCCCCGTGCCGGTGCCTACGTCGAGCAGGACGTCGCCGGCGGCGGGCGGGCGCGCGGCCAGCTCGGCGAGCACCAGCTCGACGAGGCGCTCCGTCTCCGGGCGGGGCACCAAGACCCCCGGCGTCACCGCCAGCGTCAGGTCGAGGAACGCGGCCTCGCCCAGGACCGTCTGCAGCGGCTCGCGGGCGGAACGCCGCGCCAGGAGCGCGTCGAACGCGGCCGCCTGCGAGGGCGTGAGGGCTTCGCCGCGGCGTACGAGCAGCTCGGTGCGCGCGAGGCCGAGGACGTGGCCGAGCAGCCGCGCGGCGTCCACGTGCGGGCTGTCGACGCCGGCCTCGGCCAGCCGCCGCTCCCCGTACGCGAGCGCCGCGCCGATCGTGCCGGCGCGGCGCTCCCCGTCGGGCTGCACCCCGCTCGTCAGGCGGGCTTGACGACGACGCGGCGCTCCGCGCCCTCGCCAGTCGACTCCGTCGTGACGCCGGCCTCCTCGGCCAGGGCCATGTGGACGACGCGCCTCTCGGCGGCGGTCATCGGCTCGAGCTCGACGGCGACGCCGTTCTTGCGCACCCGGGCCGCCGCGGCCAGTGCCGTGTCGCGGAGGCGCGCGTCGCGCCGACGCTTGTAGCCGCCGACGTCGATGTTCACGCGCGTCGGCCTCTCGCCCTCGCGGTTCACGACCGCGTTCGTGACGTACTCGAGCGCCGCCAGGGTCCGCCCGGCGCGGCCGATGATCTTGCCCGGGTCGCCGCCGTAGACCTCGACGAAGACCTCCTCGTCGGTCACCGCGTCGATCTCGACCGCGTAGCCGGGGTCGATGTTGAGGAGCAGGTTCACGAGGAACGTCTCGGCGCGCTCCGCGGGGTCCCCCTGCACGACGATCGCGGCGTCGTACGCCGCGACGTCGAACTCCTCCAGCTCGGGCTCGGGCTCGTCGAGGTGCGCCAGGTTCTCGGCGGCGGGGTCCTCCTCGCCGACGTTGATCCCGATGCCCTCGAGGTACCGGTCCAGGTCCGAATCGCTCATCTAGTCGGCCTCACTTGCCGCGCTTGCCGGTCGCCAAGGCCGGGGTCGCGCCGGCCGGGGCCCTCTGGCCCCGGTAGAGCAGCCAGTACTGGAACACCTGCACCAGCATGGACACCACATAGTAGAGCAGCACGCCGGCGGGGAACCCGAAGATGATGAAGCCGAATACCACGTTGATGATCATCGACTGGCGCATCATCTGCGGGTTGCTGCGCGAGGAGAAGTAGGACATCGCGACCATGACGAGCACGTAGAGGATCGGCAGGATGAACGTCGGGTCGCTCCGGCCCAGGTCCGGGATCCACAGGAAGCCCTCCGCGAACTCGAAGTTCACGAACACGCGCCACAGGATCAGGAACAGCGGCATCTGGACGAGGATCGGGAGGCACCCGCCGGCGGGGTTCACGCCCGCCTCGCGGTAGAGCTTCATCGTCTCCTGCGTCAGCTTCTCGCGGTCGTCCTTGTACTTC
>DATGNP010000288.1:0-2507 GCA_035306665.1 Trueperaceae bacterium | reverse complement strand
CGTCGAGCCGGCCGCGGCCGGCGCCCCCTCGCCCCCCGCCTTCGCCGTCAGGGGCGACAGCGCCGTGGCGCGCGCCCTGCGGGCCGCCCTGCCGCTCGCCGCCGACGAGGGCGCCGCCGACCTGGTGTTTGACGCGCGCCTCGACGCCCCGCCGCCCGGCAGCGACCGCGTCGCGGTCCTCACCTGGGGCCGGAGCGCGGCAGCGGCCGGCGCGACCCTCGGCTTCGGCTGCGTGCCGCCGCCCGGCGGCGGCGTCGAGGCCCTGGAGCTGTGCGCCGCCGGCGCGCTGCCGGGGGACGCCCCCACGCCGGCGCTGGCGCGGGCGCGCGGCCTGCTCGCCGCCGCCGGCGTGGGCGTCGTGACCGTGCCCGACGTGCCGGGCGGCGTGGCGTTCAGGGTCGTGGGGCGCCTCTTCGACGAGGCGGTCAGGGCCCTGCTGGAGGGCCTGGCGACCAAGCGGGAGCTCGACCTCGCGATGCGCCTGGGCGTCGGGTACCCGGCCGGCCCGCTCGAGTGGGGCGAGGCGTTAGGCTCGAGGGACGTGACGACAGCGCTGCGGTCCCTCGCCGAGGGGACGCTCGAGGCGCGGTTCGCGCCGCACCCGTGGCTGCTGAGCCGCGCGGCGGCCGGGACCGACGGGCTGCCCGAGCGGTTCGGGAGGAAGACATGACGAGCGTGAGGGAGGCCGTGATCGTGGCGGCCGTGCGCACGCCGATCGGCCGCCACGGCGGCGCGCTCGCGGCGGTGAGGCCCGACGACCTCGCGGCCCTCGCGCTGGGGGCGGTGACCGAGCGGGCGGGCGTCCCCAAGGGCGACGTGGCCGACGTCTACCTGGGCTGCGCGAACCAGGCCGGCGAGGACAACAGGAACGTCGCGCGCATGAGCGCGCTGCTGGCCGGCTTCCCCGTCGGCGTGCCGGGCGTGACCGTGAACCGCCTCTGCGGCTCCGGCCTCGAGGCCGTGGCGCAGGCGGCGCGCTGCGTGATGCTCGGCGAGGGCGAGCTGTACGCGGCCGGCGGCGTCGAGTCGATGAGCCGCGCCCCGTGGGCGCTGCCGAAGCCCGAGCGGGGCTACGCCACCGGCCCCGTCACCGCCTACGACACGTCCCTGGGGTGGCGCTTCGTGAACCCCCGCATGGCCGAGGAGTACGGCACCGAGTCGATGGGCGAGACGGCCGAGAACCTCGCCGAGGAGCACGGCATCTCGCGCGACGAGCAGGACGCCTTCGCCCTGGCCAGCCACCGCAAGGCCACGGCCGCGATCGCCGCGGGCCGGTTCGCGACCGAGACCGTGCCGGTCGAGGCGCCAACGCGGCAGGGCGTAACGGTAGTCGACACCGACGAGGGCCCCCGCCCCGACACGAGCATGGACGCCCTGGGCCGGCTCCGCCCGGCCTTCAGGCCCGGCGGGACCGTCACGGCGGGCAACTCCAGCTCGCTCAACGACGGCGCGGCCGCGCTGCTCGTCGCCTCGCGCGACTACGCCGCGGCCCACGGCCTGAGGCCCCTCGCGCGCGTCGTCGCCACCGGCGTGGCGGGAGTGCCGCCGCGGATCATGGGCATCGGCCCCGTGCCCGCGACGCGCCGGGCGCTGGAGCGCGCCGGCATGACCCTCGACGACGTGGGCCTCATCGAGCTGAACGAGGCGTTCGCGGCGCAGTCGATCGCCGTGCTCAGGGAGCTCGGCCTCGACACCGAGGACGCCCGCGTGAACCCCAACGGCGGCGCGATCGCGCTCGGGCACCCCTTGGGCTGCTCGGGCGCGCGCATCCTGACGACGCTGCTGCACGAGATGGTCAAGACCGACGTGGAGGTGGGCCTGGCGACGATGTGCATCGGCGTCGGCCAGGGCATCGCCATGGTCGTGGAGCGCGCCTGAGAGGGCGCTGACCGGGCACGGGAGGGCAGATGTTCGACCCGCAGATCGAGACGATGCCGCAGGACAGGCTCAGGGAGCTGCAGGGCGAGAGGCTCGCGCGGCTCGTGAGGTACGTGCACGAGCGCGTGCCGTTCTACCGTCGGCGCCTGGACGAGGCCGGCGTGGACCCCGGCTCGGTGCGCTCCATCGACGACGTCACCCGCCTGCCGATCACGCGCAAGAGCGACCTCCACGACAACTACCCGCTGGGGCTCTTCGCCGTGAAGCAGGACGAGCTCGCGCGCATCCACGCCTCGTCGGGCACGACGGGCAAGCCGACGGTGGTGGGCTACACGCGCAACGACGTCGAGCTCTTCCGCGAGGTCAACGCCCGCTGCCTCGCCGCCGCCGGGGGCAGGCCGGGCATGGTCTTCCACAACGCCTACGGCTACGGCCTGTTCACGGGCGGCCTCGGCCTGCACGGCGGGGGCGAGCGCCTGGGGATGTGCGTGGTGCCCGTCTCCGGCGGGATGACCGACAGGCAGGTCACGCTGATCATGGACCTCAGGCCCGAGATGATCGCGTGCACGCCGTCCTACGCGCAGACCCTGGCGGAGGAGTTCGCGCGCCGCGGCATCGCGCCCGACCAG
>DATGNP010000287.1:0-5852 GCA_035306665.1 Trueperaceae bacterium | reverse complement strand
GGATGCGCCGCCCGTAGCTCGCGCCCTGCTCGAGCAGCTCGGTGTCGCCGGGGAAGGTCAGGCCCTCGACGCTGTCGACAAGGTCGTCGACGACCGCGTACACGGTCACGGGCCGCTCGGGGTTGAAGGGGTTGTCGACGTCCACGGCGACGAGCTCGTCGAGCTGGACGCGCGCGGCCACGTCGAGCTTGACCCAGAACTCGAGGGGCCGGCTCCTGTCGTTCGCCAGGACGATGCCGACGCTCTGACCGCTCACCGACCCCGAGGCTATCAGACGGACGGCGCCGCGGCCGGGCGCCGGCCCCGGCGCGGGGCTGGGGACGTGCGTGCGGCGGGTCGGCGCCGGGCGCCGGGACCTCGCCGGGCGCAGCGTGGAGCTCGCCCGCGAAGGGCCGCCACGCGCGGCTCAGGCGTCCCAGGCGAGGCTGCTGCCGAGCTGGCCCTTGCTGACGACGAGCCGCGCGGGCAGACGCTCGGTGAGGCTGGTCACGTGCGTGATCACGCCGACCATGCGTCCCGTGCTCGTCAGGTTCGTCAGCACCTCGGTGACGCTGTCGAGCGACTCGGCGTCGAGCGTGCCGAAGCCCTCGTCGAGGAACAGGGCGCCGAGGCTCTGCCTGCCGGCGATCGTGTCGGCCAGGGCGAGCGCCAGCGACAGGCTCACGATGAAGCTCTCGCCGCCCGAGAGCGTCTTCACCGAGCGGCGGTAGGAGTCCATCCAGGTGTCGCGGACGAAGAACTCGTCCTCGTAGGTGAGCTCGTAGCGCCCCTCCGTGAGCTCGTGGATGATCACGCTGGCGTTCGCGGCCAGGTCGGCGAGCGCGTGGCCGAGGACGTAGGCCTCGAAGCGGTCGGAGCGCAGGTAGAGGTCGAGGTTCGCGAGCACCGCCAGCCGCTCCTCCAGCTCGCGCAGCTCCGCGTTGAGAGCCGCGAGCTGCTCCAAGCGCCGCCGCACGTCCTCGAGCCGCTGCCGCGCCCCGCCGAGCTCCTCGCCGAGCCGGGCGACGTCCGCCGCGAGGGCAGCGACGCGGCCCGCGAGCGCGCCGTGCGCGCCGGCGTCGTAAGCGCGGCCAGCCAGCGCCCGCTCGGCGGCGGCGCGCTTGGCGTCCGCCTCGGCGCGGCGCGCCTCGTGCCCCGCGACGAGCGCGCGCAGGCGTTCCGCCTCGGCGGGGTCGAGCACCGCGGACTCCGCTTCGGCCGCCGTGGCGAACCGCGAGGCCGACAGGGCCGCGGCGAGGTCGGTCTCGGCCTCCGCCAGGCTCGTCCGCGCGGCCCCCTCCCGCGCCTCGGCCGCTCCGAGCGTGGCGTTCGCGGCCGCCAGCGCTGTGTCGGCGGCCGCCAGCCGCGTCCGCGCCGCCTCGACGGCGGCGTCGAGCCGCTCGAGCTCCCCGGTGGTCTCGGCCAGCAGGGCGTCGAAGTCGCGGCCGCCGGTCACGGCCGTGAGCCGCTTCGCCAGCCGGGCGAGCTGGGCGCGCCGCTCGTCCTCCAGCGCCCGCGCCACGTCGGCCGCCGTGGCGCCGAAGGCGGCGAACGGTTCCAGCGCCGCTCGCAGCTCGGCCTCGGCGCTGCGGACGGCCGGCTCGTGCCGGTCGCGCAGCTCGGCGTCGAGCCTCGCGACGGCCTCCTGCTCGGCGCGCACCTCCTCCTTCGTGGCGGCGTGCGCCTGGAGGAGGTCCTTGACCCTCGCCTCGGCGTCCTCCGCGGCGCGTCTCAGGGCGGAGAGGTCGACGGCCGCGTCGGACGGCGGGACGCTCGCGACGGTCCCGTGGCACACCGGGCAGGTGTCGCCGACGTGCAGGTGCTCGCGCAGCGCCTGGGCAGCGTGCTCGACGCGGGCGGCCTCGTAGGCCTCCTTGGCGGCGTTGGCCGCGGCGCGCAGCCCCTTGCCGTCGGCGACGATGCGCTCGAGCCGCGCCTCGAGCCCCGCGAGGCGCTCGCGCCGGCGCCGGAGCTCGGCACGAGCTTCGGCCGCCGCGCGCGCGGCCTCGGACGCGGCGCGCTCGAGGTGCCTCAGCTCCCCGGCCTGGCCGGCGAGCCGCACGAGCTCGTCGAGGCGCTCCGCGTCGAACGGCCCGTCGTCGGCGTCCGCCGCCAGCGTCAGCGCGGCGCCGTGCCTGGCGAGCAGGGCGGCGTCGCGGCGGCCCCCCTCTATCGCCTCGAGCCGGCGCGTCAGCTCCGGCTTGGCGGCGTCGCGCTCCCGGCTCACCGCGGCGAGCGCGGCGGCGGCGCTCTCGCGCTCGGTCGCGGCCCGCGCCGAGGCCTCCCGGGCTGCCGCCGCCTCGCGCGCCGCGTCGCTCAGCTCCCTCTCGCGGCTGCGGAAGGCCTTCACGGCCGGCGCCACCGACCGGGCGGCGGTCCCGCGCTCCAGCCTCTCGCGGGCCGTGGCGACGGCCGCCTCCTCGCCGGCGAGCCTGACGAGCTCGTCCGCGGCGGCGCGCAGCTCCGCGTCGGCTTGCTCGAGGCGCTCGTGCTCCTGTAGCGCGGCGAGGTCGGCCCGGTGCGCCTCGCGGGCCCGTTCCAGGTCGGCCTCGAGCCCCTTCAGCTCCGCGGCGAGCTCGGCCTCGCGGGCGGGCGTCACCCCGTCGTACTCGCCGTCGATGCGGGCCTTGGCCTGGTCGCGCGCCGCCGCGACCTGCTCCTTCTCGCGCACCGCCAGGTCGCGGATCCTCTCGATCGTGCGCGCCCCCAGCAGGGCCTTGATCACCTCGCGACGCTTCTTGTCGTCGCCGCGCAGGAACTCGTCGAAGGCGTTCTGGGGCAGCGTCACGGCCCTGACGTAGCCGTCGTAGTCGAGCCCGACGACCTCGCGCAGCTTGGCCTCGTAGGCGCTGATCCTGTCGGTCTCGGCGAGCGCCTTCCAGGTGCCGTCCGCGGCGCGCCGCTCGAGCTTGGCCTCGCTCGCGGTGCCCGAGGGGCGCCGCTTGAGGCCGCGCGTGGCGCGGTACTCCTGCCCGCCCGCCGTGAACTCGAGGACCACGGAGAGGTCGTTCTCGCCGGGGGTGAGGATGTGCTCGTTCGGCCGGGCGCCGAGGCGGGGGGTGGCGCCGTACAGCGCCCAGGTCATGGCGTCGAGCAGGGTGCTCTTGCCGCTGCCCGTGGGCCCGGCGATCGCGAAGAGGTCGCTCCCCAGGCTGCCGAAGTCGACGTCGTGCTCGCCGCGGAAGCAGCCGAAGTTGCGCAGCCGCAGGCGTTTGGGCCTCACCGCGCGAGCTCCTCGGCCTCGACGAGGGCGTGCAGCTCGGCGAACTTGCTCATGACGCCCTCGTCGAGGTGCCCGTCGTGCGTCTCGCGCCAGTAGGCCTCGAAGTTCTCCCGCAGCGTCCGCGTCGCGGCGTCGCTCGCCACTCCGGGGGCCTCGCTCCGCGGCACCTCCACCTGGACGATGCGGGCGTTCGGCAGCCGCTCCCTGACGCGCTCGCGGACCGTGGGGTCATGCCGCTCGAGCTCGAGCACGAGCTTCAGGTGGCCGGTGAACGCGCGCAGCTCGGCGTCGCGCGCCTCGAGCTCGGCGAGGGTCACGCGCACCTGGCGGAGCTCCCGGCCGCAGCGCAGAGGCTCGGCCGCGACGGTGCGGGCGGGCTTGCCCGGCTCGAGCTCGACGACGTAGGCGTACTTGCGGTCGCCGGCCTCGCCGAAGTCGAGCTGCACGAGGCTGCCGCAGTACCGAGCTTGCTCCTCGGGGAAGCCGCTGACGGCCTGGGGCATGTGGATGTGGCCCATGGCGATGTACGTCGCGGTGTCGGGCACGTGGCTGGGGCTGATGGCGTAGTCGCGGCCGCTATGGAAGGTGTACTCGGAGCCCGAGAGCTTGGCGCCGTCCATCGTGCCGTGCATCAGGAGCACGTTGACGGTGTCGTTGCGGAAGGCCGCGGCGTAGCCGTGCATCAGCGCGGCGGTCTTCTGCTGGTACGTCGTGATCGCGTCCCCGAGGCCCTCCTGGAAGAGCTCGCCGCTCGTCCTCAGGACCCGCTCGCTAACGAACGGCAGGCAGGCGACGACCATGCGCTCGGAGCCGACGTCGACGGTGACGACCCCGCCCTCTTCGGGGCGGCGCGGCCGGCCGACGATGTGGACGCGGTGGTTGCGCATGAAGCCCGCGATCGCGTCGAGGCGCCGCGGGCTGTCGTGGTTCCCGGCGATCACGACGACGGGCAGGCGCGCCTCGGTGGCGCGCCTGAAGAACTCGAACACCGCGGCCTCGGCCTCGGCGCCGGGGTTGCGCGAGTGGTAGAGGTCGCCGGCCACGAGCACGGCGTCGACGCCGTGGTGCATGGCGACGTCGAGGCTCTCCTCCAGCGCGGCGGCGATCTCGGGCGTGCGGTCGTACCCGTAGAGGGTCTTGCCCACGTGCCAGTCGCCGGTGTGGAGGACGCGCATGACCCCTGAGGTTACCGCGCGGGCCCGCGCCGGCCGGGTCGGGAGGATGCCGAGCGCCGCGTTACCATCGGCCCGTGGCGGCACGCTTCCTGCTGCACCCGTGGGACCCCGACACGCTCCTGACGATCACCGAGCAGGACGACGTCGGCGACGAGCAGCTCGAACTCGGCTTCGAGGTCGACGAGGACGCGTGGCAGCCGCTGTCGCCGGCGGCTGCCCCGCCGCGAACGGTGCACTTCGTCGACGGCGCCAGGCGCCACGACGCCGCGGGCACGCTCGGCGCGTGGCCGTGCCTGTTCACGGTCATCGCCGTCGGCAGCGTCACGAGCCGCCTCGGTGCGCCCGTCGCCCCGCCCGCCCACGCGCCGGCGCGGCGCTACGTGATCGTCGGCACCGAGGAGGACGTCCCGCTCGAGCCCGTTCGCGTCGCCCGCTACGGCCTGGAGTACGAGCCGCGGCGCGTCGCGGGCGGCGAGCACCACCTCGCCGCCGAGGCGCAGCGCCTGATGCTCCGCTGGGAGGCCGAGCTGGCCGAGGAGGTCGCGCACGCTCACCCGGGCGACGTCGTGCTGCTCGACGGCCCGCTGCGGTCGGACGCCTCGGTGCAGAACGTCCTGGGCTTCGTGAAGTCGACGTCGCGCGAGCGCCTGCCGCCCTCGCAGCGCGGGGTCCTCGCCGACCTGGCGCCCGGCCAGCGCTCGCCGGTGTACCGGGTCCACGGCGGCGACAGGAGCCTGTTGAGCCGGCTCGAGTGGGTGATGAGGCCGCGGGGGGCGGCGCCGGGCGTCGACCCGCGCCTGGGGCTGGTGAGGGTCCAGGCGAACAGCGCGCTCTCGCGCGCCGAGGCGGCGGCGTTGGCGGACTGGACCGCGGCGACGCTGCCCGCCTACGCGACCGACTACCACCACGACCCCCGCGCCCCGCAGCAGCTCCTGATCGTCAAGGACCTCGAGAGCGACCTGCGCCGCTCGTTCGGTCACAGGGACCTGCTGCTGACGGCGCTGCGGCAGGAGCTGTCGGGCTGAGGCGCGTTCCGCGCCGTCCCCGCACGCGCGCGGCAAGCACGGCTCCCGCCGCGTCCGCCCCAGTCGCCCCCACCGTCGCCGTCCGCCCGGGGGCGCGCCGCGCTCCATCCGTGGAGTATGCTGTCTCCAGGGAGGAGGTGACGCGATGGCCGTGCGGTTCGTCCCGACCCGGTCGCCCGAGCCGGTCCTCGGTGCCCGCGTCCTGGGCATCGACGACGCCGACGAGTTCCAGATGGCGGCGCGCGTGAACGCCGGTCTGCCGCCCGGTGCGGTGCAGGCCCTCGCGCGCCGGCTCGGCGTGCCTGACAGGTACGTCCTCGCCGCGACCGACATCCCCGAGAGCACGTTCCACAGCCGCCGGTCCGACGGCAGGCCGCTCTCGGCGGAGGCCTCGAGCCGCGTCTACCGCGTGGCGCGGGCCGTCGAGGCCGCGATCGCCTACTTCGAGGG
>DATGNP010000286.1:0-19834 GCA_035306665.1 Trueperaceae bacterium | reverse complement strand
TACGTCGGCTCGTTCACGACCTACTCGCACAACAACTACGTCGAGCTCCTGGCCAACCTAGGCGTCGTCGGCACCGCCCTCTACTACGTGCTGTTCGCCGTGCTCGGCTACCGCGCCGCGCGCGGCGTGATCGCCGGCCAGCGCTCGGCGTGGGTCGTCCTCGCGGTGCTGGTCGTGTACCTGCTCATGGACGTGGCGCGCGTGTCGTACTCGGGCCGGACGACCTGGCTCTACCTCCTCCTCCTGGCTCACGTCCTCGCGGAGCCGCCGGGCTCCGCCCGCCCAGCCGATGCCGCCTGAGCCGGGGCGCCCCACCCGCCTCACCGTCTTCCTCGCCGACCTCCAGGGCGGCGGGGCCGAGCGGATGATGGTCGTGATCGCCAACGGCATGGCCGCCCGCGGCATGGACGTCGACCTCGTGCTCGCCGACGTCAGCGGCCCCTACGTGAAGGAGGTCGCGGACGCCGTCAGGGTCGTGGACCTCGGCACCGGCTCGGTGAGCCGCGCCCTGCTGCCGCTGGCGCGCCACCTGCGGCGCCGGCGGCCCGACGTCATGCTCACGACGCTCGCCCACACGAGCTTCGTGGCCGTGCTGGCGCGGGCGGCCGCGGGCGTGCGCGTGCCGACGGTCGTGCGCGAGGCGAACACCCCGCAGGCGGCCTACCCCGGCTGGGTGAGCGGCCGCACGCTCCTCGCGCACCGGCTCGCGCCCCTCACCTACCGCGGCGCCGACGGCGTGATCGCCGTCTCCGACGGGGTCAAGGACGCCCTCGTCACGGTGCTCGGCGTGCCCGAGGGCAAGGTCGCGACCCTCTACAACCCCGTCGTCGCCCCCGAGCTGAAGCGCCTGGCGCGCGAGGACCCCTGCCACCCCTGGTTCGCCGCCGGCGAGCCGCCGGTCGTGCTGGGCGTGGGAAGCCTCACGCCCCGCAAGGACTTCGCCACGCTGGTGCGCGCGTTCGCGCGCCTCGAGCGGCCGGACGCGCGGCTCGTGATCCTGGGCGAGGGCGAGGAGCGCGCCGCGCTGCAGGCGCTCGTGGCCGAGCTCGGCCTCACGGGCCGCGTCGACCTCCCCGGCTTCGCCCAGAACCCCTTCGCGTTCATGTCGCGCGCAGCCGTCTTCGTGCTGTCCTCGACCCTCGAGGGCCTTCCCGGAGCGCTGGTGCAGGCGCTGGCGTGCGGTTGCCCGGCCGTCGCCACCGACTGCCCGAGCGGCCCGCGCGAGGTGCTGCGGGACGGCGCCGTGGGCCCGCTGGTCCCGGTGGGCGACGTCGACGCGATGGCGGCGGCGATCGCGCGGGTCCTGGACGACCCGCCGGACCGCGCCGCGCTGCCGGCGGCGGTGGAGCGCTACGACGCCGGCAGCGTCCTGGACGCCACCTGCGCCTACCTGGAGGGGATGGCTAGTCGCGGTCGGCGGCCACGTCGGCCCGCTTGAGCGCCGCGTCGAGCAGCAGCCCGGTGGGCGTGTAGACGTTCCACTCCCTCTGCCCCACGTGCAGGTGCACGGCCAGCGAGGTCTCGGCGACCTCGCCGCTCTCGTCCCAGGCGGCGAACAGCGGGAAGGGGCTGAGGTTGTAGACGCCGGGCGAGATGCGCGCCCAGTCGTCCTCGCCGCTGGCCGGGATGCCGGCGCGCTCGCGCCCGCCGCCGATGTCGCGGGCGAAGCCGTTGCCCTGCTCGTCGAGGATGAACTCCGACACCGACCGCGTCAGCTGAACCATGACCTCGTCGTCGTCCCACGGGGCCACGCCCTCGAAGTAGAGGTCGACGATCGTGGGGACCATGTGCCGGAAGTAGATCGAGGGGATCAGGTAGTCCTGACGCCCGCCCATCGAGAGCACGCTGCGCGGAGTGACGAGCGCGGGGCCGGCGTCCGACTCCGCGACGCGGAAGTTCTCGAACGAGACGCGGCTCAGCCGCGCCGCCTCCTCGGCGTAGGCCTCCTCCCCCGTGAGGAGGTGCATGTAGTGGTGGTAGCGGGCGAACTCGAGGGTCTCGTGGAGGTGCGGCCGCTGCAGGAACGGGAACTCGGGCCACGGGACGCGGTTGCGCTCCCGCCACTTGGCCTCGAAGTGGTCGCGGAGGTAGGTGAGCCAGAACCCCGCCCTCTCGGCGTAGTCGACGCCGTTCGGGCTCTCGAGCTCGGCGTTCGCGGCGAAGGCGTACGCGAGCTGGGCGACGGCGGCGTGGGTGCGCATCTCGTCGATCTCGTTGATGTCGCGGCCGCGGTGCTCGTCGCTGTGGTCGCGGTCCCACACCCAGTTCAGGTAGCCGTCGACGGCGCCGTCGGCGCGCGCCGCCCGGTGCGTCCAGGCGTCGTCGAGCTTCGAGCGCATGTGCTGCGCGAGCCTGTCGACCTCGTCGAGGAGCGCCAGGTCGCCGGTGACGCGGAACGCCGTCAGCAGCGCCGCCAGGTGGTTGTTCACCTCGCGGGAGTACGTGTAGAGGTCGGCCCTGGCGGCCCGGCTCGTGAAGTAGGCGGCCCTGCGGTCGTCGGTGAGGACCTCCCAGAGCGCCTCGTACCAGCAGCGCACCTCCCCGGGCAGCGCTGAAGGGTCGAAGCCGGGGTCGCCGCGCAGGTCGAAGTCGGGGGCCCACGTCCCCGCGCCGACGTCCCCGCCGTCGAGCCGGCAGCCGCCCTCGTCGACGCTGGCGAGCGCCAGCGTCTCGCGCGGGAACGGGGTCTCCCTGGGCGGCTCGGCGAGGGTGGGCTTGGCCGCGCTCGCCACCCCGGGAGGGGCGCAGGCGCCGGCGGCCAGCGTGAGCAGGAGCGCGGCCGCGAGCAGCCGCCAGGTACGCGTCCTAGACATGGGCGGAGTATAGACACGGCTTCCCGGCGCGCCCGTGGCAGGCTCACCAAGCGGCGTGAAGCCTGCCCTCATGCGGCTCATGGCGGCGACTTAGAGTGTGCGGACGGAAGGGGCCACGTTGGACACCACGACCACATCACGCCACCGGAGCGTGGCGAGCGCAGCGACACCGGTCAAGGAGCGGGTAGCCGTCATCGGGCAGGGCTACGTCGGCCTGCCCGTCACGCTGGCCTTCGCCAGGGCCTTCCCTGGCACCGTGGGCTTCGACGTCGACAGCGCCAAGGTCCGGCGGCTCGCCGAGGGCATCGACGTCACCGGCGAGACCGACGCGGCCGAGCTGACCGCCACGCCGGTGCGCTTCACCAGCGACGAGGGCGACCTGCGCGGCGCGACGTTCTTCGTCGTCGCCGTCCCCACGCCGATCACGGCCGACAGGCGGCCCGACCTCTCCTACCTCCGCGCCGCCTCCGAGACCGTGGGCCGCGCGCTCTCGCCCGGCGCGGTCGTCGTGTACGAGTCGACGGTCTACCCGGGCGTCACCGAGGAGGTGTGCGGCCCCGTGCTGGAGCGCGTCTCCGGCCTGCGCCGCGGCGTCGACTTCACGCTCGGGTACTCCCCTGAGCGCATCAACCCCGGCGACAAGGAGCACACCTTAGACAAGGTCGTCAAGGTCGTCGCCGGCGAGGACGAGGCCACGCTGGAGCGCGTGGCGGCGGCGTACGAGCGCATCGTCCCCGCCGGCGTGTTCCGCGCCAGCAGCATCAAGGTCGCCGAGGCGGCCAAGGTGATCGAGAACACCCAGCGCGACCTGAACATCGCCCTGATGAACGAGCTGGCGATGATCTTCGACCGGCTCGGCATCGACACCGTCGACGTGCTCGAGGCGGCGGGCACGAAGTGGAACTTCCTGCCGTTCCGCCCCGGCCTCGTGGGCGGGCACTGCATCGGCGTCGACCCCTACTACCTCACGGCCAAGGCCGAGGAGGTCGGCTACGCCCCCCACGTGATCCTCGCCGGCAGGCGCATCAACGACGGCATGGGCACGTTCGTCGCCCAGAAGGTCGTGCGCTTCCTCGCCCAGAGCGACCGGCCGCTCAAGCGCAACCGCGTCGGCGTGATGGGCCTGACCTTCAAGGAGAACGTGCCGGACCTGCGCAACAGCCGCGTCCCCGACATCGTCGCCGAGCTGCGCTCGTACGGTGTGGAGGTGCTGGTCCACGACCCGCTCGCGAGCGCCGAGGAGGCGCAGCGCGAGTACGGCATCACGCTCGCGCCCCTCTCCGACCTCGCCGGGCTCGACGCCCTCGTCCTCGCCGTGCCCCACCGCGAGCTCCTGTCGGTGGCGTCCGAGCCGACGCGCTTCCTACGTCCGGGCGGCGCCCTCGTCGACGTCAAGGCCGCTCTGCGCGGCAGGGACCTCGGCGACGTGCGCTACTGGAGCCTATGAGCCGAGCCGGGGCCCACGGCGGGACGGCAGGCGTCACCGGAGCCCGCACCGTGATGGTCACCGGGGTGGCCGGGTTCATCGGCTACCACCTGGCCGAGCGGCTGCTGGCCCGGGGCGACCGCGTCGTCGGCGTCGACAACGTCAACGACTACTACGACGTCGCGCTCAAGGAGGCGCGCCTGGAGCGCCTGCGGCGCCACCCGGGGTTCGAGTTCCACCGCGTCGACATCGCCGACGAGCCCGCGCTCACGGCCCTGTTCGCGGCCAGCCGGCCCCGCGTCGTCGTGAACCTCGCCGCCCAGGCGGGCGTGCGCTACTCGCTGACGAACCCCCAGGCCTACGTCAGCAGCAACCTGGTCGGCTTCGCGAACGTGCTCGAGGGCTGCCGCCACCACGGCGTGGAGCACCTCGTCTACGCCTCGTCCTCGTCGGTTTACGGCGCGAACACGAAGGTGCCGTTCTCGGTGCACGACAACGTCGACCACCCCTTGAGCCTCTACGCGGCCAGCAAGAAGGCCAACGAGCTGATGGCGCACACCTACGCCCACCTCTACCGGCTGCCGTGCACGGGCCTGCGCTTCTTCACCGTCTACGGGCCGTGGGGCCGGCCCGACATGGCGCTGTTCCTGTTCACGAAGGCGATCCTCGAGGGCCGGCCGATCGAGGTGTTCAACCACGGCCGCATGAGCCGCGACTTCACCTACGTCGACGACGTCATCGAGGGCGTCGTGCGCGTGATCGACGGGCCGCCCGAGCCCGACCCCGCCTGGAGCGGCGACGACCCCGACCCCGGGTCGAGCAGCGCCCCCTACCGCGTCTACAACATCGGCAACTCCGAGCCCGTCGAGCTGCCCCACATGATCGCGACGCTCGAGGCGGCGCTGGGGCGCCGGGCCGAGAAGGTCTACCTGCCGATGCAGCCGGGCGACGTCCCGGCCACGTTCGCCGACACCTCCGACCTCGAGCGCGACTTCGGCTTCAAGCCCAGCACCCCCATCGAGGAGGGCGTCAGGCGCTTCGTCAGCTGGTACCAGGAGTTCTATGGGGTGGTGCCCGTGCCGGGTGCGTGATGATGAGGACCATGGACGGCCGCCTGGCCGTCGAGTCAGTCACAGTGGCCGCGCCCGCCCGCTCGCGGGTGCTGCTGGCCGGCGACCTCGCCACCGCGGGGCAGGGCCGGCCGAGCCTGCTCGAGCGCCTGGCAGGGAGGCTGCGGCGCTCGGGTGACGTGGTCGTGACGACGTCCTCGCGCCCGGGCAGGGCCTGGCGCATCGCCGACATGCTGATCACCGCCTGGAGCGCCCGCTCCCACGTCGACGTCGCGGTCGTCGACGTCAACGGCGCGGCCGGCATGCGTCGCGCCGAGGTCCTCACGGGCATGCTCGGCCGCGCCGGCGTGCCGGTCGTGCACCTGCTCCGGGGCGCCGGCCTGGCCGACGTGGCGGCGGAGGACCCCGGCCGCCTGCGGCGCCTGCTGGCCTCCGGCTCGGCGTCGGTGGCCCTCACCGGCCACCTCTACGAGGCGCTGTCCCACCTCGGCGGCGTCACCGAGGTCATCGCCGACCCGATCGAGGTCGCCGCCTACCCGTTCCGCGCCCGGTGCTTCCCGTCGCCGCGGCTGCTGTGGGTCTGCGGCGGTGGTCCGCTCGGCGACCCCACGGGGGCCGCCGCCGCCTTGGCAGCCCTCGTCGCCACGCACGCCGACGCCGAGGTCACTCTCGTCGCTCCGCCTTCCGCCGCCGAGGCGGCCGAGGGCGCGCGCCGCGCCGCCCGCGAGGGAGGCGTGGAAGGCGGCCTGCACCTGACGGGCCCGCTGCGGGCGACGGCCACGGCCGAGCTCCTCGCGACCCACGACGTGTTCGTCAACGCCGCCGACGTCGACGACGCCCCGATCGGCCTGGCCGAGGCGATGGCCGCCGGGCTCTGCGTCGTCAGCGTCGACTGGGGCGGGGCGTCCTACCTGGTCGCCGACGGCGTCGACGGCCTCCTGGTGCGCCCCCGCGACCCCGACGGGGTCGTCGGCGCGGTGCGGAGGCTCCTCTCCGACCCCGACCTGTCCGAACGCCTCTCGCGCGCCGCCCGCGGACGGGCCGAGGCGCTCGACTGGTCGCGGGCGCTGCCGCGCTGGCGCGGGCTGCTCGCCCGCGTCGCCACGCGAGGCGGTGCCGAGGCATGAACATCAAGTCCCTGCTCATGCCCGTCTACCGGCGCGTGCCCGCCCCGCTGAAGGAGCTGGCCGGCACGCTCTACGGCCGCTACCTCTCGGCGTGGCGCTACGGCCCGGAGACCGAGCAGCTGGCGGCCGAGGCGCGCGCCCGCGAGTCGTGGGACGCCGCCGCCTGGCGGGCGTACTCTGAGGAGCGGCTGTCCTCCCTCCTCCGCGACGCCGCCGAGCACGTGCCCTACTACCGCGAGGCGTGGCGCCGCCGGCGCGCCGCCGGCGACACCTCCCCCGTCGAGGACCTCGCCAGCTGGCCGGTGCTGACGAAGGCCGAGGTCAGGCGCCGGCCCGAGGCGTTCCTGCGCGACGACGCCAAGCCGTCTTCGCTCTTCAAGCTGATGACGAGCGGCACCACGGGCACGCCCGTCACCGTCTGGCGCGACCGCGCCGCGATGCGCGCCTGGTACGCGTTCACGGAGGCGCGCTGGCGCGGCTGGTACGGCGTGACGCGCCACGACCCGTGGGCGATGCTGGGCGGCCAGGAGGTCGTGCCCGTCGAGCAGGACACGCCCCCGTTCTGGGTGTGGAACGCCGCCGGCCACCAGCTCTACCTCTCGAACCTCCACGTCAAGCGGAAGAACGCACCGGCCTACCTCGAGGCGATGCGCCATCATGCCGTCGTGCACGCCTACGGCTACTCCTCCTCGCTCGCGGAGCTCGCCCGCTACGCGGTCGAGGACGGGCTCGAGGCGCCGCGCCTGAAGGTCGTCGTGACGAACGCCGAGCCCCTCCTGCCGTGGCAGCGCGAGGTGATCGGCCGGGCGTTCGGCTGCGCGGCGCGCGAGAGCTACGGCATGACCGAGGCCGTCGCCGGCGCCAGCGAGTGCGAGCACGGGGTGCTGCACCTGTGGCCCGACGCGGGCCACGTCGAGGTCGTCGACGACGACGCCGACGCGCCCGTCGCGCCCGGCGAGACCGGCCGCCTCCTGTGCACGGGCCTGCTCAACACGGTCATGCCGCTGGTGCGCTACGAGGTCGGCGACCGCGGCGCCGTCGTCACGGACGCCGGCCGCTGCGCCTGCGGGCGCGACATGCCGCGCCTGACGGCGCTCGAGGGCCGCAGCACCGACAACCTCGTCACCGCCGACGGCCGGCGGGTGTTCTGGGTGAACCCCGTGTTCTACGGCCTGCCGCTCCACGAGGCGCAGGTCGTGCAGGTCGACCTCGGCCGCCTGGTCGTGAACGTCGTGCCGGCCGAGGGCTTCGGCGAGGAGCACGAGCGGGCCATCGCCACGGGGCTCAGGCAGCGCCTCGGCGACGTCGCCGTGGAGGTCAGGCGCCTCGCCGCGATCCCGCGGGGCCCGAACGGGAAGTTCCGGGCCGTGGTCAGCCACGTGACGGCCGCGCAGGGGCGCGGGGAGGGCGGGCCGTGGAACGCCGCGTGAGCGTCGTGATGCCCGTGCGCAACGAGGCCGAGTTCATAGCCGGCGCGATCAGGTCGATCGTCCGCGCCGGCGAGGGCCTCGACGCCCTCGAGGTCATCGTCGTCGACGGCCAGAGCGACGACGGCACGCGCGAGGTCGTGGAGGGCCTGATGGCCGAGGTGCCGGGCCTGCGCCTCGTCGACAACCCCGAGCGCACGGTCCCCTACGCGATGAACCGGGGCGTGCGCGCCGCCAGCCACGACGTCGTCGTCCGCGTCGACGGGCACGCCGAGGTCTACCCCGACTTCCTGGAGGAGAACCTCGCCGCGCTCGCCGCGCACCCGGAGTGCGCCTGCGTGGGCGGCCCTATCGAGAACGTCGACCTGGGGCCCGTGTCCGAGGCGATCTCCCTGGCGATGCGCTCGCCCTTCGGGGTGGGCAACGCGCGGTTCCGCACCGGCGGGGAGGACGGCTACGTCGACACCCTGGCGTTCGGCGCCTACCGCAAGGCCGACCTCGTGCGCGTCGGCCTGTTCGACGAGGAGCTCACGCGCAACCAGGACGACGAGCTGAACTTCAGGCTCCTGAGGGCCGGGCGCAAGATCTGGTTCACGAACAGGATCCGCTCGCGCTACTTCGTCAGGGGCAGCTACGAGAAGCTGTGGCGCCAGTACTACCAGTACGGCTACTGGAAGGTGTACGTGAACCGCAAGCACGGCACGGTCACGAACCTGCGCCAGCTCGCGCCGCCCGCCCTGATGGCCTGGCTCGCCCTGCTGCTCGTGGCCGGGCTCTTCTGGGGGCCGGCCCGCTGGGCGCTCCTCGCCACCCTCGTCCTCTACGCCGCCGCGGCCCTGGGCTCCGCGCTGGCGCTGACCCGCTCGCCCGGCCCCGCGCTCAGGGTGATGGCGGCGTTCGCCGTCCTCCACGCCGCCTACGGCCTCGGCTACCTGGCGGGACTGAGGGACTTCTTGCTGCTACGGCGCGGGCCTTCGGCCCGCAGCGCCGAGCTGAGCCGATAGGAGAGCTATGGCCCGCGACACGTTCCTGCCGTTCTCGCCGCCGTCGATAGGCCAGGAGGAGATCGACGAGGTCACCGCCGCGCTGCGGTCGGACTGGATCACCACCGGGCCGCGCACTAAGGAGTTCGAGCGCGCGTTCGGCGCGTACGTCGGCGCTCCCGGCGGGACCTCGCTGATGCTCAACTCGTGCACGGCCGGCCTCCACGTGGCGCTGGTCGCCCTGGGCGTCGGACCCGGCGACGAGGTCATCGTGCCCACCCTCACCTTCGCGGCCACGGCCAACGTCGTCGAGCACGTCGGCGCCCGGCCGGTCCTCGTCGACGTCCGGCCCGACACGCTGTGCATCGACCCCGAGGCCGTCGCCGCCGCCGTCACGCCGCGCACGAAGGCCGTGATGCCCGTCCACTACGCCGGGCAGGCGGCCGACCTCGACCCGATCTTCGCGCTGGCCGAGCGCCACGGCCTGCACGTCGTCGAGGACGCCGCCCACGCGATCCCCACCACGTACCGGGGCCGCACCGTCGGCAGCCGCGGCAACTTCGCATCGTTCTCCTTCTACGCCACGAAGAACCTGACGACGGCCGAGGGGGGCGCGCTCACCGGCGACCCCGAGCTGCTGGAGAAGGCGCGCGTGATCGGCCTGCACGGCATGTCGGCCGACGGCTGGAAGCGCTTCGACAAGTCGGGCTCGTGGGAGTACGACATCGAGATGCCGGGCTTCAAGTACAACATGACCGACCTGCAGGCCGCCCTGGGCCTGCGTCAGCTCGCGAAGCTGGCGGGCTTCCACGCCCGCAGGCGCGAGGTCGCCGCGCGCTACGGCGCGGCGTTCGGGTCGGACGAGCGCTTCGAGGCTCCCGTAGAGGCCGACTACGGCACCAGCGCGTGGCACCTCTACGTGCTGCGCCTGGCGCCCCTGCCCGGGCTCGAGCGCAACGCCTTCGTCGACGAGCTCAAGCGGCGCAACATCGGCTTCAGCGTCCACTACAAGCCGCTGCACATGATGAGCTACTACCGCGAGAAGTACGGCTACCGGCCCGGCGAGTTCCCCGTCGCCGAGGACGCCTACCGGCGCATGCTCTCCATCCCTCTCCACCCGCGCCTGACCGACGAGGACGTCGAGGACGTGATCGGCACGGTGAAGGAGGTCGCCGCCGAGCAGCTCGCCGGCAGGCGAGGGCACCTGCTCGTCCCATGAGGATCGGCTGGGTCTCGTTCCACGCCGAGGCGATCCCGGCCCTCCAGGCCGTGACGGCCGCCGGCCACGACGTCGTCGGCTGCGTGACGCTGACGCCGGAGGCGGCCGCCAAGCGGAGCGGCGTCCACGACCCCGCGCCGCTGTGCGCGGCGCGCGGCATCCCCGTGCACCGCACGAAGCACGTCAACGACCCCGAGACCGTGGCCTTCCTGCGCGGCCTCCACCTCGACCTGCTCGTCGTCCTGGGCTGGTCGCAGCTCCTCTCCGAGGAGGTGCTGAAGCTCCCGCGCGTCGGCACCGTCGGCGCCCACGCCTCGCTCCTCCCGCGCGGCCGCGGTCGCGCGCCCGTGAACTGGGCGCTGCTGCGCGGGTGGGACAAGACGGGCAACACGCTGATGTGGCTCGCGCCCGGCGTCGACGAGGGCGACGTCATCGCGCAGCGCGAGATCCCCCTGACGCCGTTCGACACGTGCGGGACCGTCTACGAGCGCGTGGCCGCGACGAACGCCGAGATGCTCACCTGGCTCCTCGACGAGCTGGCGGCCGGCAGGGTCCCGCGGACCCCGCAGCCCCACGTCGACGACGAGCCGCTGCCGGGCAGGAAGCCGGCCGACGGGCTCATCCCTTGGCACGCCCCCGCCGAAGACGTCTACGCGCTCGTCAGGGCCGTGACGCGCCCCTACCCCGGCGCCTTCTCGTACCTGGACGGGGCCCGGCACGTGGTCTGGTCGGCGGCGCTGCTCCCGCTGCGGTCGCGCCTGGGCCGCCCTGGCGAGGTGATCGGGCCCGTCTACAGCCCGGAGGAGGCCGCCTGCGGGCAGGCCGTGGCGTGCGGCGAGGGCGCCGTCGTGCTCCTCGAGGTCGAGGACGAGGCGGGCAGGGTCCTGCGGGGCCGCGAGCTCGCCACCGCCGGGTGGCAGGGACGGGGCTGGGCCGATGCCTGAGCGCGTCCTCGTCATCGCCGCCCACCCCGACGACGAGCTCCTCGGCTGCGGCGGCACGGTGGCCCTGCACGCCAGGGCCGGCGACCACGTGACGTCGGTGGTCGTGTGCGAGGGCGAGTCGCTGCGCTACGGCCCGGAGGGCGTCGGCCAGGCCCGGCACATGCGCTGCGCCGCCGAGGCGCTGGGCGTCACCGACGTGCGCGGCCTGGGCTTCCCCGACCAGCGCCTCGACACGTTCACCCTCACCGACGTCATCGCCCCGCTCGAGGCCGTCGTGCGCGAGGTGAGGCCGACGATCGTCTACACGCAGTACGGCGGCGACGTGAACCGCGACCACCAGCTCCTGTTCCAGGCCGTGCTCGTCGCCACCCGCCCCGTCGAGCGCCACGTGCGGTCGGTGTACGCCTTCGACACCGCCAGCAGCACCGAGTGGGCGTACCCGCGCACGTTCGTCCCCGACACCTGGGTGGACATCTCCACGACCCTGGAGGCGAAGCTGAGGGCGATGGCCTGCTACGAGTCCGAGGTCAGGGACTACCCCCACCCGCGCTCGCTGCGGGCGCTCGAGCACCGCTCCAGGGCGTGGGGCAACCAGGTCCTGCTCGACGCCGCCGAGGTGTTCATGACGGTCCGGAGGGTCCACAGGGATGGGCAAGCGCCTGTTTGACCTCGCGGTGGCGACCCTCGGCCTGGTCGCCACCTCCCCCCTGCTGCTCCTGGCCATGGCGCTGGTGCCGCTCGCGAGCCCCGGCCCGGCGATCTACCGGGCGCGGCGGGCGGGCCGCGGGGGCGTGCCCTTCACGATGTACAAGCTCCGGACGATGCACGTCGGCGTGCCGGGCGGGCCGATCACCGGCCGCGACGACCCGCGCGTCTTCCCCCTGGGGCGCCTGCTGCGCGTGACGAAGCTCGACGAGCTGCCGCAGCTCGTGAACGTGATCAGGGGCGAGATGTCGATCGTCGGCCCTCGGCCGGAGGACCCGGACGTCGTCGCCGACAGCTACACGCCGCTGCAGATGGAGACGCTGAGCGTGCGGCCCGGCCTCGCCAGCCCGGGGAGCATCTACAACTACACGCACGGCGAGCGGGAGCTGGCCGGGGACGTCGCCGACGTCTACGCGCGCGAGCTCCTGCCGGTGAAGCTCGCCCTCGACCTCGTCTACGTCCGCGAGGCGTCGCTGCTCTACGACCTCAGGGTCATCGCCAGGACCGCGTGGGTGATCCTCGCGCGCCTCGCCGGCCGCGGCGAGTTCCCTCCGCCCGAGGAGCTCGCGCGCGCCCGCGAGGTGTACGGGTTCCTGTGACGGCCGCCCCTGACACGCACGTGGCCGCGGCCGCCGCGCGGCCCGGCGAAGCGGGACAACGCCCGCTCGACGTCGTGGTCGTGACCGTGCGTTTCCCCTCCGCCGCCGAGACGTTCGTGACCTCGCGGGTGCGCTCGCTCCTCGACCTGGGGCACCGGGTCAGGGTCCTGGCCTTCCGCACGCCCGAGGAGGGCTGGACGCGGTTCCTGCGCGAGCGCCGCCTCGAGGGGACGCCGGTCGTCCACAACGGCACCGGGCCGACCGTCAGCGGCGTCCTCGCGGCACTGGCGCGCCCCGCGCTGGCGGCGCGCGCCCTCGCCTGGCTGGTCCGGACCTGCCGTCGCGAGCCCGTCCACCTGTGGCGGGCCCTGGCCGTACTGCCGTTCGCCTTCTGGGCGCTCGCCAGGCTCGAGCGCGACACGCCCGACGTCGTCCACCTCGAGTGGGGGCACTACCCGTCGGTGCTGGTGCCGCTCGTGCGCTGGCGCGGGCTGCCGTGCGTGGTGTCGCTGAGCCTAGTGGCGTACGACATCTACCGCGGCTTCCCCGGCACGCGCACGGCCGCCGCGCTCGCCGACGTCGTCAGGACGCAGGCGCGCGGCAACGTCCCCGAGATCGTGGCCGCGACGGGATTGAGCGCAGACCGCGTCGAGCTCGTGCCCGACGGGGTCGACACGGAGCGCATCGCGGGCATCGCGCGGGCGGTCGACAAGGTGCCCGGACGCGTGGCGGTCGTGTCGCGGCTGGTGCCCGCCAAGGGCGTCGACGACGCCCTGCGCGCCTTCGCCGCCGCCCGCGAGCGGCACCCGGACGCCACCCTGCGCGTGATGGGCACGGGGCCGGAGGAGGAGCCGCTGAGGTCCCTCGCCGCCGAGCTCGGCGTCGCGGACGCCGTGGCCTTCCTCGGCCACGTGTCGCACGACGACGTGCTGCGCGAGCTGGCCGCCGCCGACGTGCTGCTGCACCTCTCGCACATGGAGCGCCTGCCCAACGCCGTGAAGGAGGGTATGGCCAGCGGCTGCGTCGTGATCACGACGCGCACGATCGGCATCGAGGAGCTCGTCGAGGACGGGCGGACCGGCTACCTCGTCGACGTCCGCGACCACGCCGCGGCCGCCGCGGCGCTGACGCGCGCGCTCGCGGAGCCCGCCGAGCACGCGGCCGTGCGCGCCGCCGCCGAGGCGCTGGTGAGGGAGACGATGGACCACGCGGCGTCCGTGAGGAAGCTCGTCGGGCTGTGGCGCCGCGCCCTGGTGGCGAGGGGACGCGGGGAGACCGTCGGGGTCGGCCAGGCTACTCATGCCGACATCACAGGATGAGGCCCCCCAGGGGCCTATCATGCGGCCGCCCATGACCAAGCGCGAACCGAAGCTGCAGCCCGTTGCGGGCACACCACACGAGTCGCGGAGCGTGGGCGAGGCCATCGGCAAGCTCTACGCCCTGATGGACGCGGGGCACCGCCGCCGCTTCTTCCTCCTGCTGCCGGCCGTCACGGTGATGGCGCTGATGCAGGTCGTCGGCATCGCCTCGGTGCTGCCGTTCCTGGCCCTCGTCACCGACCCCTCCGTCGTCGAGACCAACTCCTACCTCTCCTGGGCGTACGCGAACCTCGGCTTCCAGAGCCTCGACTCGTTCCTCGTGTTCGCGGGCGTGGCCGCCCTCGTCGTGCTCGTGCTCAGCAACGCCTTCACGGCGTTCGTCGAGTGGCTGCTGCTGCGCTACTCGTGGAACCTCAACCACTCGCTGTCGGTGAAGCTGCTGCGCGAGTACCTCGCGAAGCCGTACGTGTTCTTCCTCGACCGCAACACCGCCGGCCTGGCCACGAACATCCTCTCCGAGGTCAAGCAGGCCGTGAGGGGGTTCGTGCTGGCGGCGCTGCAGCTCATCACGCGCAGCATCGTCACGCTCTTCATCCTCGCCCTCCTGGCGGCGCTCTACCCGATGCTCGCCCTGCTGACGTTCGGCTTCCTCGGCGCCGCCTACGGCGTCACGTTCCTGATCGTCAGGCGCGGCATGGCCGAGTCGGGGCGGCTCCGCTCGAACGCCGACAGGGCGCGCTTCCAGGCCGCGTCCGAGGCCCTCTCGGGCATCAAGGACATCCGGATCCTCGGCCGCGAGGAGCCGTTCCTGCGCCGCTTCGCGCGCCACTCGCGCGTCTACGAGAAGCAGATGGCGCGCCAGCAGGTGATCTCCTCCGTGCCGCGCTACGCCTTCGAGACCATCGCGTTCGGCGGCATGCTGATCATCGTCCTCGTGCTGCTGCTGCGCGGCCAGGGCGTCGCCGAGATCGTGCCGACCCTCGGCGTCTTCGCGTTCGCCACCATGCGCCTGTTGCCCGCGCTCCAGAGCCTCTTCTCCTCGCTCACGGCCCTGCGGTTCAGCACGCCGTCCGTCGACGTGCTCCACCGCGACCTCGAGGCCCTCGGCCGCCACCCCGCGCCCAGCCGGCCCGTCGCGCCGCTGCCGTTCCGCGAGTCGATCGAGCTCCGCGGCGTGCGCTTCACCTACCCCGGCGCGCCCCGCCCGGTCCTCGACGGCTTCGACCTGCGCATCGAGGCGAACACGACGGTCGGGCTCGTCGGCGCGACGGGCTCGGGCAAGACGACGACCGTCGACATCCTCCTCGGCCTGCTGATCCCCGAGGAGGGCGAGCTCCTCGTCGACGGCGTGCCCGTCACCGACGAGAACCGCCGCGCCTGGCAGGCGAACCTCGGCTACGTGCCGCAGCAGATCTACCTGGCCGACGACACGATCGCCGCGAACATCGCCTTCGGCGTCAGGCACGACCGGATCGACATGGCCGCCGTCGAGCGCGCCGCCCGGCTCGCGAACGTCCACGACTTCATCGCGACCGAGCTGCCGCAGGGCTACCAGACGATGGTCGGCGAGCGCGGCGTGAGGCTGTCCGGCGGGCAGAGGCAGCGCCTGGGCATCGCGCGGGCGCTGTACCACGACCCCAGCGTGCTGGTCTTCGACGAGGCCACGAGCGCGCTCGACAACGTCACCGAGGAGAGCATCTTCCGGGCGGTGAGCGAGCTGGGCAAGAGCAAGACGATCGTGATGATCGCGCACCGCATGAGCACGGTCCGCGGCTGCGACGCGATCTACCTGCTCGACCACGGCGTCGTGAGGGCGAAGGGCACCTACGACGAGCTGCTGGCCTCGAGCCCGCTGTTCCAGGCGATGGTGAACGCGGGGACCGGCGAGGGGCCCGAGCGCGAGGCCGCCGCGATGGCTTCATGAGGGCGCCGTCACGCAAGCGTCACATGGTCGTCGCCCAATGTGGTCGACAATGTCTCGACCTGGAGGCAGGCATGCGTGCCAGCTTGGCGTCCACTCCGTCGCGTTCACGACCCGCCGTTACCGGGCGGCCGGGCCACTGACCAGAAGGCAGGTATGAGAGTGCTCCCCAGCGCCGAGCCCCTCGGCAAGAGCCGCCGCGCTCGCCGCGTCAGCCGGCTTACGGCCACGCGGCTGGCGGTCGACCTCGTCGCCTTCTTCCTCGGCACGCTGCTGGCGTTCGTGCTGCGCCTCGACGGCCTCCCGGCCGCCGGGCCCCTGCTGGCCGCGCTGGCGGTGTCGCTGCCGCTCAAGGCGTTCGCCTACGTCGCCTTCAACCTGCACCGCCGCTCCTGGAGCAACGTCACGTTCCACGACCTCGGCGGCCTGGCGCTGCTCGGCGGCTTCGTCATCGCCGTGGGCACCGTCGCGATCGTCGCCCTGGGCGGCGCGTCCGTGGTCCCGCGCTCGATCCCCGCGCTCGACGGCACCCTGACGTTCCTGCTCATGGCCGCGGCGCGCGCCGCCGCCCGCTACCGCCACGAGCAGCACCAGGCCACCGTCGTCGGCCCCGACTTCCGCAAGCGGGTGCTCGTCGTCGGCGCCGGCGAGGCCGGGGCCCTGGTCGTGCGCGAGCTGCTGCGCCACCCCGAGACCGGCATGAAGCCCGTCGCGTTCCTCGACGACGACCCCTCGAAGGTCGGGCAGCGCGTCGCCAGCGTGCCCGTGCTCGGGCGCGTCGCCGACGCCGCGCGGGTGATCCCCGAGCGCGACATCGACGAGGTGCTGATCGCGATCCCGTCGAAGGGCGGCAACGAGGTCCGCAACGTCATCGAGCAGGTCAGGCGCGCCCGCCCCAACCTCACGTACAAGATCGTCCCCGGCATGTACGAGGTCGTCTCCGGCCAGGTCGACCTGCGCCGCATCCGCGAGGTCGACATCGACGACCTCCTCGGCCGGCCGCCGGTCAGGCTCGACACGGACAGCATCCTCGGCTACCTCCGCGGCAAGCGCGTCATGATCACGGGCGCCGGCGGCTCGATCGGCTCCGAGCTCGTGCGGCAGATCTGCCGCTTCGAGCCTGCCGACCTGATCCTGTTCGGGCACGGCGAGAACAGCATCTACGCCCTCGAGCGCGAGCTCGACCGCGACTGGCCCGAGGTCCGCTACCACGGCGTGATCGGCGCGATCCAGAACGGCGCGCGGCTCGACTACGTGTTCAACCGCTACCGACCCGACGTCGTCTTCCACGCGGCGGCCCACAAGCACGTGCCGCTGATGGAGGAGAACCCCGAAGAGGCCATCTTCAACAACGTCATCGGCAGCCGGAACCTGATCATGCTGGCGCTGAAGTACGGGGTCTCGCACTTCGTGAACATCTCGACCGACAAGGCGGTGAACCCCACCTCGGTGATGGGGGCCACGAAGCGCCTCGTCGAGTACCTGGTCCAGGACGCCGCCCGTCGCGCCGGCCCCGACCAGAAGTTCGTCTCGGTCCGCTTCGGCAACGTCCTCGGCAGCCGCGGCAGCGTGATCCCGATCTTCAAGAGCCAGATCGCGGCCGGCGGACCCGTCACGGTCACGCACCCCGACATGGTGCGCTACTTCATGACGATCCCCGAGGCCGCCCAGCTGGTGCTGCAGGCGTCCGGCCACGGCAAGAACGGCGAGGTGTACATCCTCGACATGGGCGAGCCCGTGAGGATCCTCGACCTGGCCCGCGACCTGATCCGCCTCTCCGGCCTGCGCCCCGACGTCGACATCCCGATCCGCTTCACCGGCATGCGCCCGGGCGAGAGGCTCGTCGAGGAGCTGATGACCGAGAAGGAGGAGCGCTCCCGGACGCGGCACGAGAAGATCTTCGTCGCCCGCGCCGAGCCGATGGACCCGCAGACCCTGTACGCGGCCGTCGAGGCCCTCCAGGCCGCGGCCCAGCGCAGCGACCACGAGCGCATCCGCGCGCTGCTCGAGGCCTACCTCGAGGGCTGCAGCTTCGGCGCCGCGCGCGACTCCGAACCGCAGAGCACGGGCCTGGCGCCGGCTGTAGCCGGCTGAGGACCGCGGCGTGACCGCCAGGACCGCGGCCCCGCCGCCGCCCGAGCTGAGCCTGCCGTGGCCGGCGCTGCGCCGCTTCTTCCTCACGGTCGCCGCCTGGTCGCTCGCGCTCGGCTCGCCCGCCGCCCTCCTGACGTACACGCTCAGCCAACGCGACACCCCCGTCTACTTCGCGGAGGCCACGCTCCTCGCGCCGCTGCGCGCGGTCGAGCTCGAGACCGGCGACACGCCGCCCGTCGCGACGCCGCTCTCCCCCCGCACCTACCGCTCCGCGCTGCAGAGCCGCGAGCTGCTGGCGGACGCGTGGTCGCGGCTCGTCGGTCAGCCACCCGAGGCCGCCGCCCCCGGCGCCCTCGACGACCTGGCGCGCGGCCTGTCCCTGAGGTGGGACGAGAGCCGGCGCTCGTACACGATCGTCGTCGGCGCCCGCGGCCCCGGCCGGGACGCCGCGATCGCGCGGGCCAACGCCGTCGCCGACGCCCTCGTCGCCTGGGACGACGCGCGGGCCCGGGCCGCGGCCGACAAGGTCACCGCGTCCCTCGAGCTCCAGCTCGCCACGCTCGAGGACCAGCTCGCCGCGCTCAGGGCGTCGGGCAGCCGCGCGAACCTGCCGCAGATCGCGGCCGTGTCGCTCCTCACCGTGCGCGTGCGCGACGCGATCGCGCTCTCGCGCGCCCAGGCCGTCGTGGCCCGCGGGAACCTCGAGTTCCTGCAGCCCGCCACGCGCGCCTCGCAGGTGGCCCCCAGCCCGCTCGTCGACGCGTTCACGGTGTTCGTGCTCACGACCCTGGCCGTGCTGGCCGTCGGGCTCGCCAGGGCGGGCACCGACAGGCGCGTCCACGCCGCCTCCGGGCTCGCGGAGGTCGCGGGCGTGCCGATGCTGGCCGACCTGTCGCGGGCCCCCGCCCCCGGTCCCGGCAAGCGCGGCTACTCCGAGCTCGGTTTCCTCAAGGCGCACCTCGACCGCACCGTCGGCGCGGGAGGGGAGGTGCTCGTGGCGGGCATGGCCGACCACGCCGCCGTGCAGCACGTGGCCGCCGCCCTCGACAGGCTCTACGCCCAGGCCGGGGCCGCCGCGAGCGTGAAGGTCGGGGCGGCGCTGCTCGGCTCGGGCGAGGCGATCGAGCGGGCGGCGCGCGCCGACGCGGTGCTGCTCGTGGCCGAGCCGCGCGCCACCGACCGCGTGGAGCTCAGGGAGGCGATGGCCTGGCTGCGCCGCGCCAGCGCGAACGTCATCGGCGTCGTGGCCGCCGGTCCGGCGGGGCGGCGCCCGGCCCGGCGGACGGCATGAGGGTCCTGGTCACCGGCGGCGCGGGCTTCGTCGGCTCGCACCTCGCGCTGCGGCTCCTCGCTGCCGGGCACGAGGTGCGCGTGCTCGACGACCTCTCCGCGGGCCGCAACGCCGCGCTGCTCGAGGGCCGCGGCGTCGAGCTCAGGGTGGGCGACGTCGCCGACCGGCACGCCGTCGACGCCGCCGTCGAGGGCTGCGAGGCCGTGTGCCACCTGGCCGCCGTGGCGTCGGTCGCTGCGTCGGTGGAGCGGCCCCTCGAGACGCTGCGGGCGAACCTCGTCGGGACCGTCACCGTGCTCGAGGCGGCAGCCGCCGCCGGCGTCCTGCGCTTCGTCTACGCCAGCTCCGCGGCGGTCTACGGCCGCAACCAGGAGCTGCCGCTGCGCGAGGACGCGCGGCCCATGCCGCTCTCGCCCTACGCCGCCGACAAGCTCGCCGGCGAGCACTACCTCGCCCACTACCACCGCACCGGCGCCCTGAGCGGGCACGCCTTCCGCTTCTTCAACGTCTACGGCCCGCGTCAGGACCCGAAGAGCCCGTACTCGGGCGTGATCAGCGTCTTCCTCGACCGCGCCGCCGCCGGCCGGCCCCTCGTCGTCCACGGCGACGGCGGGCAGACGCGGGACTTCGTCTACGTCGCCGACGTCGTCGACGTGCTGGCGCGCGCCGCCGAGGGCGAGGGCGGCGCCGAGGACGACCCCGAGCTGCCCGTCACGAACGTCGGCCGCGGCGAGAGCGTCAGCGTGCTGGAGCTGGCCGAGGCCGTCGCTGAGGCCGTCGGCGCGCGGCCCGAGCTCGAGTTCGGCCCGCCGCGAGCGGGCGACGTGCGCCACTCGCGCGCCGACGTCACGCTCCTGGCGAGGCGCTTCGGCGGCGTGCCCGCGACGCCGCTGGCC
>DATGNP010000285.1:0-9732 GCA_035306665.1 Trueperaceae bacterium | reverse complement strand
TCGCCTTCGAGCGCGCCCAACTGCGCGAGGCGTTCCGCCGCGCCGCGCTGCGCCACGCCGAGGCGGCCGAGGCCGCCGGCCGCCCGGAGGAGGCCGAGGCTACGTACGACAGGCTGTTGGCGCTGGACCCGCTCGACGAGGCCGTGGTGCAGGCCAGCCTGCGGCTCCGCGTCCGGTTCGGTTCGCACGAGGATGCGGCGCGTCTCTACCGCCGCTTCGCCGCGCAGCTGCGGGACGAGCTGGGCCTCGAGCCGGCGGCCGCGACCCTGGAGATACTGCACTCCGCTCCGCGGGACGAGCCGGCCGAGGTCCCCGGGCTGCCGCCCGCGTCCGCGGGCGGGCTGCGGGAGCCGCTCACGTCGTTCGTGGGCCGCGAGGAGGAGCTCGACCTCATCGCCGCGCGCCTCACCGGCGACGAGTGCCGCCTGCTCACGCTCGTGGGACCCGGCGGGGTCGGCAAGACGCGCCTGGCGCTCAGGGCGGCCGAGCGGCTGCGGCCGGCGTTCCCGGACGGCGTGATCGTCGTTCCCCTCGCGGGCGTGGCCGCGCCGGAAGGCGTGTCGGTGGCCGTGGCGCAGGCGGCCGGCGTCCGCCTGCGCGGCGGCCCCTCCCCCCTCGACCAGGTCGTCGCCGCCCTGAGGGACCGGCACGCCCTCTTGCTCCTCGACGAGTTCGAGCACCTGCTTGGCGCCGCCCTCGTCGTCGACGAGCTCCTCGCGTCCTGCCGCGGCCTGCGCGCGCTCGTGACCTCGCGCGAGCGCCTGCGGCTCCAGGCCGAGTGGCTGCTGCCGCTGGCGGGCCTGCCCGTCCCGCCCGAGGACGTCGTTGACGGCGCAGAGGCCCTGGCGTACGCGGCCGCCCGCCTGCTCAGCGACCGCGCCAGGCAGGTGGCGCCGGGCTTCAGGCTCGACGGGGACGACCTGCCCCCCGCCGTCGCGCTCTGTCGCTTCCTCGACGGCCTGCCGCTCGGCGTCGAGCTGGCCGCCGCCTCACTGCGCACCCTCGCGCCTCGGGAGCTGCTGGCGGCGTTGACGGCCGACGCCGGCACCGTCGCGAGCGACGCCCTCGACGTCCCGACCCGCCACCGCAGCCTGGGCGCGGCGTTCGAGCACTCCTGGCGGCTGCTGAGCGACGCGGAACGCGAGGCGTACCGGCGCCTGGCGGCGTTCCACGGCGACTTCGACGAGGCCGCCGCAGCGGCCGTGGCCGGCGCCAAGCGTCCCGTGCTCCGCGCCCTGGCCGAGAAGTCTCTGCTGCTCGCGACCGACCAGGGTCGCTACGCCCTGCACCCGCTGCTCCGTGAGCTCGCCCGCCACCGGCTCGAGGCGGACGCGGGAGCGGCGGCCGTAGCGCGGGACGCTCACGCGCGCCACTACCTGCGCCGGCTGGCGAGCTGGCAGGACCGCGTGAACGGGCCGGAGCAGGCGCGCATGATCGAGACGCTGGCCCCCGACTACCCGGACCTCAGGGCGGCTTTGGCTGCGGGCATCGAGCGCGCTTGGTACGCCGAGTGTCACGCCGCCATGGCGCCGCTGCTGTTCTTCCACGGCATCCAGGGCAGGTTCTTCGAGGGCGCCGAGGTGTTCGCGGCCGCGGCATCCATCCTCGCGGCCGACGACCGCGCCGACGCGTCGGCGCCGGAGTCCGACACGGAGCGCGTGCTCCTGCTGGCCGAGGCGCTCATGAACCTGGCCTGGTTCCAGAGCGCGCTGGGGCGTCTGGACGACGCGATCGCGACGGCCGAGCGCGGCCTCGCGCTGGCGGCGCCCCGCGACGCCCCCGACGTCGAGCTCCGCGGCTGGCAGGTGCTGGGCACGATCGCCGCGCGCCGCGGCGACGACGCCAACGCGCTCGCGTGGCTGTCCCACGCCCTCGCGCTGGCCGAGCGCACCGGCGACGACTGGAGCATCTCGCTCGTGAGCGGGAACCTGGGCCTGGCGGAGCTGAAGAGCGGCAGGCTCGACGACGCCGAGAGACACTTCCGCCAGTCGCTCGCCCACAACGAGGCGCTCGGCAACGTGGCCGGCATCGTCAACGACCACGACTACCTCGGCCGTCTCAGCCAGCCTCGACGAGGCGGTGCGGGCGCTGCTAGCGCCCGAGCAGACGGGCTGAAGCGCTCAGCACATGCGGTCGCCGCGCTGGCCGAACCCGACGAGCTCCAGGTACTCCGGGTGCCTGCGGATGTAGCCGCGCACGAACGGGCACATGGGGACGGCGACGAAGCCGGTGTCGCGCACGTGGTCGAGGGCCGCGCGGGCCAGGGCGCTGGCGATGCCGCGCCCCTCGATCGCCTCGGGCACCCCGGTGTGCTTGAGCACGAGCGAGGTGCCTACCCTGGCGTACTCGAGCACGGCGAGGTGGCCGTCCTGGGAGACCTCGAAGCGCCTGGCCCGAGGGTTGTGGACGACCTCGATGCCCGCGTCGTCAGCTCGTCTCGCTGCCTTCGTCATGGCGACCGCCCCTCGCCGCCAGCGTACGCCAGGCGCAAGGGCGCGTCGTGACCGCGGGCAGCGCGGCCGGGTCGTCGCTCGACCAGGTCGCGACGCGGCTCCACGGTGACGCGGCGCGCTCCCCGAACGAGGGCGAGGCGCGCGCGAGGCCGGCCCGGCTCAGCCGAGGACGGCGTCCGGGCCCCTCGTGGTCCCGGGGATCTTCAGGGTCTGCCCCACCCGGATCTTGTCGGGGTCCGCGATGCCGTTCGCCTCGGCGATCCGCATGTAGCTGGAGCGGCCGGCGCTGCCGTAGTACTTGAGCGCGATGTGCGACAGCGTGTCCCCGGCCTTGACCGTGTAGACGACGTCGCCGCTCTCGTCGGTGACGTTGAGCTGCGCGGCGTGCTCGATGACCTGCAGGCCAGTGTCGTCGACCTGGGTGACGCCCGGCACGCCGGACACGACCTGCCGGATGAGGTCCAGCTCGGACTCGGAGCCGACCGCGCCGCGCAGCACGACGGTGGTGCCCTTCTGCAGCACGTCCACCGGGTCGTCGGCGAGCCGCGGCTCCTTCTTGATCGCCGCCAGGGCGGCCTTCGCCAGCGCGCTGGGGTCGTCGGCGGCCGTCCCGGCGGCGGCAGCGCCGGGCCGGTCCATACCGCCCGTGACCGCCGCCGCGGGGGCCGCGACCTCGATGCCGCTGAGGTCGACGTCCCTGATCCCGTTGATGCCGCCGGCGATCGCCTCGATGAGGCCCTTGTAGCGCTCGTTCGGCACCCTGCCCGAGACCCGCGCCGTCTTGTCGGCTACCTCGACCTTCAGTCCCAGGTCAGCCGTCAGGCGCTGGTCGGCCAGCGCCTCCTCGAGCCGCTGCTTGGCGCTCTTGCCGAAGGGCCACATGGTCTCCCCTCTCCGCCGCCGGGATGCGTGGCCCCGACGGCTCCGGAACGTGACGCTCGCCCTCAGTGATACGCCGCGGACGTGAGAGCCGCCGCTACGAGGGGAAGGCGTCAGCGGCGGCGCGCGTGGGCCGCGCCGGGCGCCGCGGCGGAGCCGAACCCGGTGGGTCGCCGAGGGCTCAGGCCGCGAACGCCTCCTGGGCCACGCGCAGCAGGTAGCCCCTCACGTCTTCCGGCCAGCCCGCCGTGAGCGCCTCGAAGCGGTCGCGGTCCCCCGCGTCCAGGGCGCGGTAGGCCTCCTCGAAGTTCGGCCGGTCGCCGGCCAGCGCGGTCATCGCGCGGCCGGCCGTGGCCGCCGCCCGTCTGGCGCGCGCCTTGGGCGTCTCGTGCTTGCGGGCCTCGTCGACGAGCCGGCGCAGCGTGGCCGAAGCGCCGCCCGGCTGGTCGGCGAGCCACTCCCAGTGCCGCGGCAGCAGCGTGACCTCGCGCGCTACCACCCCGAGGCGGGGCCGGCCCGGGCCGCGCGGCTCGGGCGGGGGCAGGTGGCGCTCGAGGACCTGCTCGAGCGTGCCGCGCAGCTCGAAGTCGACCTGCTTGCCCGTGGCGTCGTCGAGGATCAGGAGGTACTCGCCAGGGTCGGCGTCGAAGCGTCGCTTGATCTCGGGCAGCAGGGCGGCCAGGTCGCCGGAGACGACGAGCTCGTCGCCGACGAAGAGCGTGTAGGTGCGTGCGCGGTCCATCCGACGATTATCACCCGGGTGATATTGCCGTGTCAATATCACCCGGGCGTTACCTGCGTGGGGCCGCGCCGTGGGAGCGGCCGACCGTGGGCCACCGCACCGTCGCGTCGGCCGGAGCGCGGCTACGCTCCCAAGCCGCGGGGGAACGCTGCGGCCACGCTCGCCGCCGCCACGGTCCAGCCTGCGCTCCACGGAGGTCGCGCGTGACCAGCCGCGATCCGCCCCTCCGCACCGACGTCGCCTCGCGCCTCGCCGGGTACCTGGGCAGCCCCGCGCTCGAGCCCTGAGCGCTAGGCCTGGGCAGGGCCCGAGCGCCACGTCGCCAGCACGGCCAGCCCGCACAGGCCGATCACGAACGCCATCGCCAGTCCGATCGCGTCCGGCTGGGCGCGACCGAGCCGGCCCGCCAGGGCGAGGAGCGCGCCGCCGACGCCCGCGCTCACGGCCGAGGTCCACTGGTCGGCGATCGTCAGCGCGGCCGAGACCCTGCCCTCCTGGCCGGCGGGCGTCAGCGCGAACGCGACGACCGAGGCGGTCGCGTGCGTCATGCCCACGCCCAGGCCGGCGAGGACCCAGCCGGCGACGACGATCACGAGCGGCGACCAGGCGGCGTAGAGCGCCGCCACCTGGAGCCCGAGACCGACGAGCAGGACGGCGGCACCGGCGCGCAGGCGCGGCCCGCGCGTCGCGGCCGAGCGCTGGTCGAGGCGCGACTGCAGCCAGGAACCCACCGACCAGCTGACCGAGCCCGTCGCGATCACGGCGCCCGTCACGGTCGAGGAGTAGCCGTGGACGGCGGTCAGCATGAGGGCGAGGAACACCTCGACGCCGACGACCGCGGCGAACGCGAGGCCGCGCGACGCGACGACGGCCGGCAGCCCGCGGCCCAGCCTGGCGATGCCCGCAGGCATCAGCGCGCGCAGCCCGTACACCGCGGCCGCGGCGCCCGGCACCGCGAGGAGTGCGGCTAGCCACGCCGAGGCGGCGCCCAGGCCCGTCAGGAACAGGCCCGTGCCCAGCGCCAGCGTCAGCGCCGCGGCCAAGCGCCCCCGCGGCGGCCGCGCCGCCACAGGCGGATCCAGGTGCCGGAACCGCGGCACGGTCATCGCGCCGACGACGAGGAGCAGCGGCACGATGCCCCAGAAGACGAGGCGCCAGTGCAGGGCCTCGGCCACGAACCCCGCTACGGTCGGGCCGAGCAGGGCCGGTACGACCCAGGCGCTCGAGGTCAGCGCCATCATCCTGGCCCTCTGGCTGTCGGGGTAGGCGCGAGTGATCGCGGTGAGCATGACGGTGCTCAGGGCCCCGCCGCCCAGCCCCTGAAGCACCCGCCCCGCGATGACGACGAGCATCGTCGGCGCCGAGCCGCTCACCGCCAGGCCCAGCCCGAAGGCCGCCAGGCCGAGGGCGAGGGGGCGCGCCAACGTCCCGGTGTCGGCCATCTGACCGGCGACGACGGTGCCGAGGAGGGAGGCGAGAAGGAAGCCGCTGAACATCCAGCCGTACAGGGCCACGCCCCCGAGCTCCTCGGCGAGGCGCGGCGCCACGGTCACGACGGCCAGCGACTCGAACGCGACGAGCGTGACGCCCAGCAGGATCCCGACGGTCAGCGGCCGCTGCGCCCCGAGGGCGTCGCGTCCCTCGAGCGGAGCCGCGGGGGTGCCTGGCATCGCGACACGTTATCGCCCCCCGCCGCGCCGGGCTCGGCGGTACGCCGGCCGGTGCCTCGCCCCGCGCCCGCCTGGGACCGGCGGCCGGCCCGACGGCCCGGGTCCGGCAGGCCTCGCCCGCTCGCGGCTAGCTGGGCCGCTCCCCCTTGGCCAGGCGCTCGGCCTTGCCGCGCTCGACCTCGGCGGCGAGGCCCTCCAGCGCGTCCCGCCAGAAGGCGCGGTAGTGCTCGAGCCAGGCGTCGATCGTCCGCAGCGGCCCGGGGTCGAGGGCGTAGACGCGCCGCCTGCCCTCGGCCCTGACGCGGGCGAAGCCGGCGTCCCGCAGCACCTTGAGCTGCTGCGAGACGGCCGACTGCGTGATCCCGAACTCGGCGCCGACGACGTCGACGACCTCACCGGAGGAGCGCTCGCCACCGGCGAGCAGCTCGACGATGCGGCGCCTCACCGGGTCGCCGAGTACCGCGAACGGGTGCAAGGCGCGCCTACTCCCCCCCTTCGCCCCCGGCGGCCGGCTGCGGCTCGCCGCCCATAGGCGTCTCGCCGGAGTAGAAGGCGCGGGTCGCCTCGGCGGCGGCCATGGCGGCGGCCTCGGGGGTGCCGGCCGCGACGTCGGCCCGGCCCCACGCCTCCGCCGAGCGGCGGTAGACGTCCAGCGCCTCCGGCGACGTGGCCCAGCCCTCCTCGGCCTCGGGCGGCCGCTCCGCCGCAGGGTCGGCCAGGTGCCGCGCCAGGCCCACGAAGCCGAGGTCCCAGCCCACGCCCACGGCGCCGGGTCCGAACCGGTCGGTGAACCCGGGCATCACGGGGCCTTCGTGCTCCAGCTCCAACCGCGTGCCGTCCGCTTGCGGGAGGAAGCGCAGCGTCAGCCAGCTCACCCCGCCGGCGTACTCCCACGTCACGCGGATCGTCTCGGGCTGCGTGCACTCCTGGATCGTCCCGCCGGCGTTGCCCTCGAGCTGGTAACGGCCGCCCTGGCGGAGGTCGCCGGAGATGGGCAGGAACCAGCGCGAGAGGCGCTCGGGGTTCACGACCGCGTCCCATAGGTCGAGCACGTCCGTCGTGTAGGTCCTGGCGGCGTGCACGATCACCGTCTCCTGGCCGTCGCGGGTGCCGTGCGAGACCCTGCGGTCCATCGTCGTGAGGTGGTCCTCGAGGCTGAACGCCATCGCTGCTCCTCCGGGGCGGCCCTGGGCTGTCGACCGCACGGGGCATCGTATTAGCGATGGCTAATAGATTGCAAGGGGCAGGGTCGCGCCCACTCCGCCACCGGCCCAACGTTCGCGTGCGGGACGGGCCAAGCGGGCGCTGTAAGTAACTCGTGAGTCGGCCGTGGTTACGGTCCGAACCAGGTGAGTAGGTCCGGGGGCTAGCGGGCCGTGCCGTCGGTAGGGGCCGACGAGCCCACGTCGGGGTGAAGAAGCCTTCCAAGTCGAACGCCAGCTGGCTCCGGCTACGTGCCCCGGCGCTGGGATCTGCCCACGGTGGCAGGCTCCCTAGCCCTGGGACCGACCACCCGAGAAGACAGGATTGGAGTTGTCGAAGTTGAGGAACCTGAAGACGAACGTATCGCTACTGCTGGGGGCCGCGGCCGTGGTGCTGCTGGCCGCTTGCGGCGGCGCGGGCAGCGTGCTCGCCGTGAAGATCGACGCGGACGACCTCCGGATGGCGCAGGGTCACACGGCGACGCTGGCCGTGACCGTGGAGGCCACGGGGACCGTCGTCGAGGACGTGGCGTGGGCCAGCTCCAACACGAACGTCGCTACCGTCGACGACGACGGCAAGGTCACGGCGGTAGGCGTCGGCGTCGCTACGGTCAAGGCCGTGAGCGTGGCCGACTCCACCAAGGAGGACGCGGTCACCGTGACCGTCATCGCCGCTCCCAGCGTGGACGACGACATCGAGCCGGGCGACACGACCGCCACCGTCGGCGGGGAGCCCGCCACGGTCGTGGCCGACTACGAGGACGGCGCCCTGGCGTTGACCGTCGGCGACGCGACCCTCCTCGTGGGCATGCTCGCCGGCGACGGCACCAGCCTGCCGGTCGCGGAGGGCGGCCTGCCGCGCGTGACCGAAGGCGGGTCCGTGTCCGTGTCCGGCAGCGGCCTGCGGCCGTCGTCGCCGGTCGACGTCTGGTTCTTCTCGGAGCCTGAGTGGCTCGGCTCGACCGTCACCGACGCGACGGGCGCGTTCTCCGCGCGGTACGACCTGCCCGCCGGGGCCACCGTCGGACCGCACACGCTCGTGATCGCGGGCCGGTACGCGGACGGCGCCGACCTCAGCCTCCTCGTGGGCATCTCGGTCGAGACCGGCCAGGCGCTCGAGGAGTTCGCGCACTGCCCGGCGGGCACGGGCTGGTTCGTCTCGGCCGAGAACGGTGCCGACGACGCGGCCGGCGCCTCGCCGTTCGAGCCGCTGGCGACGATCCAGGCGGGCATCGACGCCGCCGAGGACGGTGACGTCGTGTGCGTCGCGGCCGGTGAGTACGACGCCGGCTTCGTGATCAGCGGCGCCGAGGGCCTCACGGTGGTCGGCGCGGGCGAAGGCACCAAGGTCGTGCCCGCCGCCAGCATCGCCACCGGCATCGGCCACAAGTACAGGCCCGACATGAAGGTCGTCGTCCTCGTCGACGAGGCGACCGACGTGACGCTGCAGGGCCTGACGCTCACCGGCGGAGACCTCGTGTGGGACAACCAGCTCAACGCGGTGCTGTTCTGGAACGCCTCGACCGGCACGGTCGTCGACTCCGGCGTCGCGGGGCCCGGCATGCAGTCGGGCGCCCAGACGGGGCAGGCGATCGCGGTCGACGCCAGCGCCGGCCAGAAGACGCAGCTCGACATCGTGGACACCGACGTGAGCGGCTGGAACAAGAACGGGCTCGACATCGTGGACGGCAACGGCTCGACCGATCCCGCCGCCGGTGGCGACATCGTGGTCAACGTGTCCGGGGGCACCTTCAAGGGTCACGGCCCCACCGAGACCACCGGGCAGAACGGCATCCTCTACTGGAGCCGCGCCGGCGGCTCCGTGAGCGGCTCCATCGACGGCGTGACGCTCGCCGACATCTGGTACACCGGCGACAACACTGCCGCCGGCGTGCTCGCGTACGGGGAGGCCGAGCTCGCGACGATCGCCAACAGCGTGTTCGAGGGCAGCCTGCAGGCCTACGTCAGCAACAACACGCCCAACGACATCGACGCCACCGTGAACAACACCTTCGACGGCGTACTCGGCAGCGCGGCGACCGACGAGGAGCTCGCCGCGATCGCGGAGCGCATCGTCGACGCCGAGGACGACGACGCCTTCGGGGCGGTGAAGCTCAGGTAGGCGAATGCCTCGCGCGGGCAGAGGTCCGCGCCCGGCCTCGGCGCCGGAGGGTCCTGGCCTGGGACCCTCCGGCGCCTTCTAGGTCCTGGGCGTGCGGTCGGTGGCGTCCGCGACGGTAGGGCGCCTCACGACGAGGCCGGCGGCCAGCAGCAGCGCGCCGCCGAGGAGCCAGCCGAGGTCGTAGGGCCACAACGGGTCGGCACCCATGCGGACCTGGTGCAGCCCGAGCACCTTGTGGTCGACGACCCCGTCGAAGAGCTGGAACGCGCCGGCGCCGAGGAGCAGGCCCGACCAGAAGCTCGCCCCGCCGACCACTGTCGCCAGCTCCCGCCGCTGCGCCCACAGCAGCATGACCGCGGCGAAGAGCATGGTCGTGGTGAAGAGGTGGAAGAGGCCGTCCGAGAAGACCTGCCAGTAAGCGGTCGTGTGGACGTAGAAGTGGTGCCACTGCAGGAGCTGGTGGAAGACGATCTCGTCGCAGGCCCCCATCAGGCCGACGCCGGCCACGGCGCCCGTCCAGGACGCGCGGCGTTCGGCGCCCGTCCGCGGCCTGCCGGGTAGCGCCGCGGCGCCCCCCTTCGCCCTCCTGCCAGCGACCTTCCCAGCCACGCCCCAGCGTGGGCCTCGCCCGTGAGAAGCCGACCTCGGGCGGCACTTTACGGGA
>DATGNP010000284.1:0-4008 GCA_035306665.1 Trueperaceae bacterium | reverse complement strand
CCGAGGAACGTCAGCAGCGCGCCGCCGCCCATCACGTAGTGGAAGTGGGCGACGACGAAGTAGGTGTCGTGCGCCTGGCCGTCGAACGGAGGCATCGCGACCATGATCCCCGTGACGCCGCCGAGCGTGAACGTCACGATGAAGGCGAGGCAGTACATCAGGGCGGTCGTGAACCTGATGTTCCCGCCCCACAGCGTGCCTAGCCAGTTGAAGATCTTCACGCCCGTGGGGATGCCGATGATGAACGAGGTCAGCGAGAAGGCCGTGTTCACCACGGGCCCGAGGCCGGTCGTGAACATGTGGTGCGTCCACACGGCGAAGCCCATGAAGGCGATCAGGATGCTCGCCAGGATCATCACCGGGTAGCCGAACAGCGGCTTGCGGGCGAACGTCGGGATCATCTCGGAGATGAGCCCGAACGCCGGCAGGATGATGATGTAGACCTCTGGGTGCCCGAAGATCCAGAACAGGTGCTGCCACAGGATCGGCAGCGCGCCCGCCGCGGGCACGTAGAACAGCGAGCCGAAGGTCCTGTCGATGATCACCTGCAGGAACGCGATCGTCAGCGGCGGGAACGCGAAGATGATCATGAACGACATGATCAGGATCATCCAGGGGAACACCGGCATGCGCATGAAGGTCATGCCGGGCGCCCGCAGGTTGACGATGGTCACGATCAGGTTCAGCGCCGTGATCGTCGTGCCGATCCCGCTGATGAACAGGCCGAAGGCGTAGAAGTCGACGCCGAGCCCGGGGTTGGCCGACAGCGACGTGTTGGGCGCGTAGCCGGTCCAGCCGATGTCGGGGGCGCCGCCGAGGAAGAAGCTGGTGTAGATCATCAGCCCGCCGAGCGAGTAGACCCAGTACCCGAAGGCGTTCATGCGCGGGAACGCCAGGTCCCGGGCCCCGATCATCAGCGGGACGAAGTAGTTCGCGAAGCCGATGCCCAGCGGCATGATGGCGAGGAACACCATCGTCACGCCGTGCATCGTGAACATCTGGTTGAAGAAGTCTGGGGAGACGAGCTGCTGGCCGGGCCGCATGAGCTGGAGGCGCATGATGAACGCCTCGACGCTCGCCAGGCCCATGAACGCGAAGCTCGAGAGGATGTAGAGGATCCCGAGCTTCTTGTGGTCGACGGTCGTCAGCCAGCTCAGCAGGCCCGTGCGCCGGGTCGGCCTGACGAGCAGTGCGGGCTGCGCGACGTTGGTTGACGCGGCCATCAGTTACCTCCCGCCACGCCCAGGGCCAGCGCGTCGCCCGCGTCCGCGGCCTGCTGCTCCGTTCCGAGGCTCAGCAGGAAGGCGGCGATCGCCGTCGCCTCTTCCTCACGGTTGGGGTCGTCCTCGGCCCACAGCGTGGGCATGTAGTTGCCTGGCTTCACCGACTGCGGGTCCATGATCCACTGCGCGACGTTCTCGAGCGTGGCGTCGAGCACGCCGGCGCCGACGGTCAGGCGCTGCCCGAAGTTCGTGAGGTCGGGGTAGCGCGGCTGGCCGTAGGAGACGCCCTCGGCGTAGTTGCCCAGCGCGTGGCAGCCGATGCAGCCCTTCTGCGCGAAGAGCGTGCGGCCCTGCTGGACGCGCGTGTCGCTGGAGACCGTCTGCACGACGGGCTGCTGGAACGACTGGACCCAGCGGTCGAAGTCCTCCTGGGACTCGACGACGACGCGGAAGCGCATGTAGGCGTGCGCGCCCAGGCACAGCTCGGCGCACTGCCCGTAGTAGACGCCGGGCTCGTCGGCCTGCAGCCAGAGCTGGTTGTCCTGATGCGGGATCAGGTCGACCTTGCCGCCGAGACGGGGGGCCCAGAAAGCGTGCAGCACGTCACCCGACTCGAGGTCGAGGACGAGGCGCGCGCCCACGGGCACGTGCAGCTCGTTGGCCGTGGTGATGCCGTACTCGGGGTACTCGAACTTCCACCACCACTGGTAGCCGGTCACGTTGACGGCGACGTCGCCCTCACCCGACTCGACGAAGCTCTGCGTCCTGAAGATCGTGCGCACCGTCGGCACCGCGATGAGGATGACGATGATCACGGGGATGGTCGTCCACACGACCTCGAGCAGCACGTTGCCGTGGGTCTGCCCCGGGATCGAGTCGTCCCCGTGCCGCCGGCGGTAGCGGACGAGCACGTAGACGAGGACCCCGCCGACCAGCAGCATCACCGGGATGCTGAGGTACCAGGCCCACATGAACAGGCCCAGCTGCTCTCGGGCGATGGGTCCGGCCGGCGCGAACACGGACTGCTCGTCCACCAGCGAGCAACCGGCCAGCAAGAACGCGAGTACTGCGACGGGCCCGACCCGCCACAACCGACCTATGCGCACTTTTCCCTCCTAGGGCGCGATCGTGAGGGCATCGAGGAGGCGCCCCCTATGGAATCACCCGGCCAATCTAGCACAGGGCTCGAACGACTAATCTCGGTCCCGACGGGCTGTTCCCAGGTAGGGACGTTTGTCCCGGTCCGCGGCGCGGGCGGCCGCGAAGGCCCGCCTCAGGCCCGGAACGCGGCGGCCTCCGCCAGGTGCTCGGCCCGCACCTCGGACGCGCCCGCGAGGTCGGCGACCGTGCGCGCCACGCGCAGCAGCCGGTCGAAGCCGCGGCCGGTGAGGCGGAGCCTGTCGACGAGGTCGCGGAGGAGTGACGCCCCAGGGCCCGACGGCAGGGCGAGGCGCCTGAGCTCGGGGCCGGCGAGGTCGGCGTTGAGGCAGCCCTGCCGCGCCAGCGCGGCCTCGCGCGCCGCGGCCACACGGCGGGCGACGACGGCGCTGGGCTCGCCCGGCGGGGCGGCGAGGAGCTCGTCGCGCGAGAGCCGCGGGACGGTCAGGTGGAGGTCGATGCGGTCCAGGAGCGGCCCCGACAGCCGCGCCGCGTAGCGCAGGAGCTCCGACCGCGAGCAGACGCAGGCGTGCGGGTCGTCGTCGAGGGCCCGCCCGCAGGGGCACGGGTTGCGGGCCGCGACGAGCTGGAACCGCGCCGGGAGCGCCACGGCGCCGCGGGCGCGGGAGATCACGATCACGCCCGACTCGAGCGGCTGCCTGAGGGCCTCGAGCACCGGCCGCGCGAACTCGGGAGCCTCGTCGAGGAAGAGCACGCCCAGGTGCGCGAGGCTCGCCTCGCCCGGCCGCACGGAGCTGCCGCCGCCGACGATGCCCGCGCTCGAGCCGCTGTGGTGCGGCGCCCGGAACGGCGGGGACCGGTCGAGGCCGTGGCCGCGCGACAGGCCCGCCGCCGAGTAGACCCGCCCGACCTCGACGGCGCCGCGGGTGCCGAGGGGCGGCAGCAGGCTTGGCAGGCGCGTGGCCAGCATCGTCTTGCCCGCGCCCGGAGGCCCGGTAAGCAGGGCGTTGTGCCGGCCGGCGGCGGCGACCTCCAGGAGGCGCTTGCCGAGCTCCTGGCCCCTGACGTCGGCCAGGTCGGGGAGCGCGGCCGGCGGGGCGACGGGCGGCGCCGGCACCGGCCGCAGCCGGCCGCGGCCGCGCAGGTGGTCGACGACCTCGGCGAGCGTGCGCGGGGCGAGGGCCACGGCGCCCGGCACCGCGGCTGCCTCGACGGCGTTGGCCGGCGCACAGATCAGTGCGAGGCCGGCAGCCTGCGCCTCGACGGCCACGCTGACCGCGCCCCTCACCGGGCGCAGGGCGCCGTCGAGCGCCAGCTCGCCGAACGCGAGGTGGCCGTCGAGCCCCCGGACCGGGACCCTGCCTGCCGCCGCCAGCAGCCCCAGCGCGATGGGGAGGTCGAAGGCGGGGCCGTCCTTGCGGACGTCGGCCGGCGCCAGGTTCACGGTCACGCGGCTGGGCGGCAGCGGCAGCCCGAGGCGCTTCAGCGCCGCCCTCACCCGCTCGCGCGACTCCTGCACCGCCGTGCCGGGCAGGCCGACGATCGTGAACGAGGGCAGGCCCCCGCTGACCATGACCTCGACGGTGACCCGGACCGCGTCCACGCCGACGACCGTGGCCGAGGCGACGGTCGCGTACATCGGCTCCCAAGCTAGGCGCCGCGGCGC
>DATGNP010000283.1:0-3856 GCA_035306665.1 Trueperaceae bacterium | reverse complement strand
CCCCATCACCGCGTCGAGGTCGTGACGGTTGAACGCCTCGAGGAACGCTTCCAGGGTCTCCACGGCGCTTGTCCCGCCACGTTCGCACCTCCGGACCCCCGGTGGCATGGGACCGGAGCGTCGGCGCAGCCTAGCGCCTCGGTGCTCCCGGACCGACGCATCGCGACGCTCTCGGTCGATACTGTCGGCGAGCGCATGGAGACCTCCGAGGCCGCGACCCTGATCGGCCCGGCCGTGGCGGCAGCGGGCGGAGCCTGGGCCGACCTGGGCGCAGGCACCGGTACGTTCACGCTCGCGCTCGCTCGGCTGCTCGGGCCCGGCGGCACCGTGTACGCGGTAGACAAGGACCACGGCGCCCTGTCGCGCCTGGCCCCGACGGCGCGTACCGGTCCCGGCGCGGGCGTCGTGCCGGTCGTCGCCGACTTCAGGGGGGACCTCGCGCTCTCGGGCCTCGACGGCGTGGTCATGGCGAACGCGCTGCACTTCGTCCCCGCCGACGACCAGCCCGCGGTCGTCGCCACGGTGGCGCGGTCGCTGCGCCCCGGCGGGGCGTTCGTGCTCGTGGAGTACGACCAGGGGAGGGGTTCGCCCTGGGTGCCGCATCCCGTGCCGCCGGCGCGCTTCGCGGCGCTGGCGCGCGACGCCGGGCTCGGCGAGGCGCGGGAGGTCGGGCGACGACCGTCGCGCTACGGGCCGAAGGACATCTACGCGGCCGTGGCCGTCGAGCCGGCGTGACCGAGCGAACCAGTGGCCCGGCCCGGCTCTACGCCCGGCGCTGGCCGCCTCGGCGCTGGCGCGCGCGACCGTCGCCAGCCCTCGGCGCTCTCTGACTCCATGGGCCCGATGCGGTTCCCGAAGCGTGCTCCTCGCCGCCGGGCGGCCGCCTCATGCTCAGGTCAGCCGCTCCAGGCGCCCCTTGCGCTTGGCGAGGTTCTTGTAGTCCCACTGCACCGCGCGCGCCTTGGCGAGCCAGCGCTCCAGGTCGGGCAGGCTTACCTGGGAGGCCTCGGTGTAACGGGCCTCGGCGGCCTTGAACCTCCCCTCGGGCCTCAGCCCGTCCTCGTCGAAGCCCTGGCCGCTCCAGAAGAGGAGGCGGACGCAGTCCTTGAGCCTGCCGTACCCGACGGTCGGGTTGCCGTCCAAGAACCACACCGGGTGGCCGTGCCACACCTTCTCCTCCGCGTCGGGGAGGTGGGCCGCGATGGTCCGGGCCAACAGGTCGGCGACCTCGCGGTCGGTCTGGCCGAGGGCATCGTTGTACGCCTGGATGTCGGGGTGCATGGCGCCTCCTGAGCGGTGTCGTGGGGTCGCCGCCCATGATGCACCGCAGCGGAAGCCTGCGCGTACGGCAGGCCTGGTCGGGGGGCGAGCGGCGCGCCGCTTACGAGTTATCAAATCCTTAGGGCGCCCCGCCGCCGCGACCCCTTCCCACCCCGGTTCCTTCGCACCGCCTCGCCCTACCCCAGGCGCCGCGAGAGCAGCGCGTCCAGCACGCGCTGTGTGCGCAGTGCCGAGACGCCCGTGCTGGGGCAGGGGCCGCCGCGGCCGAGCAGTTCGTCGACGACGGCGGCGATCAGCGGCTCCTGGACGTGCCGCGGGTGGGGGAGACGGTGGTTCGTGACGCCGCCCTGCTCGTCGACGACGCGCACGGGGCCGTCGGCGAAGACGGGCACGCTGATCGTGCCGCGCTCGAGGCTCACCGCGAGCTCGTCGCGCGAGGAGGCGGCCGCGAAGTCCCAGGCGGCCGACCCGAACGCCCCGCCCTCGAAGCGGAGCGACCCGACGACCTGGTCGGCGACCCGCGACCACGGCAGGCGGGTCGCCGCGAAGCCGTCGGCGGCGACGACCGGCCCGAGCCAGTGGTCGAGGAGGTCGAGGGCGTGGCTGCCCAGGTCGACAAGGAGGCCGTCGCCGCCCACGACCGGGTCCCAACGCCAGCCGGCCGCCTCGCTCCCCGGAGGCGCGGGGACGTCGAGGTGCAGGCGCACCAGCGTGGGGCGGCCCAGCTCGCCCCCCTGCACGAAGCGCCTGACGAGCTCGAAGCGCGGCAGCGCGCGCCGGTAGTAGGCCACGAACAGCGGCACGCCGGCCTCCTGGCAGGCGCGCACCATCGCCTCGCCCTGGGCGGCGGTGCGCGCCAGCGGCTTCTCGACGTAGACCGGTTTGCCCGCTTCGGCTGCCATGAGCACGTACTCGGGGTGGCTCGATGGCGGGGTCGCGACGTACACGGCGTCCACGTCGTCGGCGAACACCAACTCGCGGGCGTCGGTCGTCCAGCGCGGCACGCCGTGCCTGGCGGCGTAGTCGCGGGCCTTGTCGGCGTCGCGTCGCATGATCGCGCTCACCGAGCTGCCCGGCACGCGCCGGAAGGCGGGGCCTGACTTGACCTCGGTGACGTCGCCGGCGCCCACGAAGCCCCAGCGGACGGCGCCGCGGTTGCGGAGGGCGGCCAAGGCGGTCACGGGGCGATCAGCTCTGCTCGTAGGCGGCGCGCGCGAGGCCGGCGACCTCGTCGGTGACGTCCTCGACCGCTGCCAGCACGACCTCGTGCGTGGCCTGGCCCGGGCCGTTGGAGGTGACGAGGTGGTCCGAGCGCGGGGCGGCCCTGGCGGCCGCTTCGGCGATCGCCCACTGCGAGTTCTGCTTGACCCCGTGCTCGGTCTTGAGCCACCGGCGCACCGCGTTCTGGTCGAGGGGGTCGATGCCGCTGGCGGCCACGAGCGCCACCCACTCCTCGAGCGTGCGGCCCGTGCGCTCCTTCATGCTCTCGGTGACGGCGTCGAGCATGTCCTGTGTGGCCCGCATGGTCATGCGCCATGTTAGGACCGCCCGGGAGACGGGGAGCCCGGGAGACGAGGGCTATATTCCACGGCGTGAGGTTCCCGGCGCTCTTCGTCCTCGCGCTGACGCTTCTCCTCGCGGCCTGCGCACCGGCCGTCGAGGTCGAGGACACGGGTGCCCACCTGCAGCCCTTCACCCTGGACCCGGTGCCGCGCGACCAGCGCTACGTCATCGCCGTGCCGAGCTTCACGGTCGGCGCCGGGAGCGTGCGGATCGGCTCTGTGGACCTCTCCAAGGAGGGCGAGGACTTCTACCGTGAGCTGGGGTCAGGCGTGGCCGACATCTTCATCGCCGAGGCCTACGAGAGCCAGCAGTTCCGCATCACCGAGCGCGCCGAGATCGACAAGATCCTCTTCGAGCAGGACCTGGCCCGGTCGGGACGCGTGAACCCCGCTACCGCCGCGGCGGTGGGGCGCATCGAGGGCGCCGAGCTGATGGTCCTCGGCAGCGTCTCCGAGTTCGGCGTCGAGACGACCGGCGGCGGCGGCAGGGTGCTCGGCGTGTTCGGCGGCTCGTCGGAGACGGTCACGGCGCGGGTCGCCGTGGAGATCAGGTTCGTCGACACGAACACTGCCGAGATCATGGCGATCGGCAGGGGAGTGGCGCAGGTCTCGCAGCGCAACGTCTCGGTCGACATCGCGAACGTGATGACGGACCTGCGCGTGGGGCGCACCGGCACGACGATCGTCGACTACGCGGTGCGCAACGCGATCCGCTCGGCGATCGAGAACGCGGCGCGTTCGCTGCCCGCCAAGGCCGGCCGCTGATTCGGACCCGTTGCCGTCGATGCCGGCGCGGCCGCCCGAGCGTGCGCCGGACGCTCAGTCCCCTGGCGAGTAGAGGTCGATGCCCAGCCGGCCGTCGGGCCCCGCGCTGACCACGTAGAAGGCGTGCTCGCCGCCCAGCGAGCCGCCGTCCGGGCTCGGGTGGTCCCAACGGACGTCGGCGGCCGCGACCGCGCTCGAGACGACCGTCACGTCGGCCGCGGCGAGCCTGGCAGCGGTGATCCCCTTGG
>DATGNP010000282.1:0-15679 GCA_035306665.1 Trueperaceae bacterium | reverse complement strand
GAGGAGCCCTTGATGCCCATCTTCCTCTCCTCGGCGCCCAGGGAGAGGCCGGGCGTGTCCCGCGTGACGAGGAACGCGCTGAACCTCTCGCCGTCCACCTGCGCGAACACCGTGAACAGGTCGGCGAAGCCGGCGTTGGAGATCCACATCTTCGTGCCGTTCAGCACCCAGTGGTCGCCGGCGTCGTCGGCGCGGGTCTTGGCGGCCAGCGAGTCAGAGCCCGAGCCGGGCTCGGTCAAGCAGTAGGCCGCGACCCACTCCCCCGTCGCCAGCCGCGGCAGGTAGCGGGCCTTCTGCTCGGCGGAGCCGAAGTACACGAGCGGCAGCGTGCCGATCCCGACGTGGGCGTTGAACGTGACGTTGAACGAGCCCGAGGCCGCCAGCGCCTCGGTCACGACCGAGGCGGCGACCTTGCCGGCCCCCAGGCCCCCGTGCTCCTCCGGCACCTCGACGGCCAGCAGGCCCTGGGCGCCGGCCCGCTGCATCAGCTCACGCGACAGCTCGTAGTCGAGGGCCTCCAGCCTCGCGGCGACGGGCTCGACCTCGCGGGCGACGAACTCCCGCGCGGCCGCCGCGATCATGCGCATGTCCTCGCCAATCGCCTCGGGCACGAGCACCTCGTCGGGACGCTGGTCCTCGACCAGGAACGCGCCGCCCACCGGGGCGGTGACGGTCGGGGCGGTGGCGGGGAGCCGGGACGCCGCGGCGTCCCGCTCGGTTGCGGCTTCGGACACGGTCACCTCCGCGGTGCGCCGGCGCCGCTGCCGCCGCCGCGGCGGCAGGCGGTGGCGCCCGGTTGTGGCTACTGGCGCCGATGATACGTCAGAGGGTCGGCAGCACGACGACCAGGGCCGTGCCGAGGGCGACCGCCAGCGCGCCGACGCCGGCGAGGCCCAGCACGGACCCGACCGCGCGCGACGGCAGGGCGCGGCGCAGGGCGGCGTAGGCGCCGCCTGCCACGAGCCCGCCGACGTGGCCCCAGAGCGAGACCCCGGGGAGCAGCGAGAACAGCAGGTTCAGGCCGAGGAACATCGCCAGCGTGCGCAGCAGCGCGGCGTCGGCGGCGCTGCGGCGGAACGCGGCGTCGAGCGTGAGGGCCGCCGCCACGCCGAAGACGCCGCCGGAGGCCCCGACGAGGAGCAGCGGTCGCCCGGCGGCGGCCACGCTGGCGAGGAGCGAACCGCCGGCCACGCCGGCGGCGAACGCGGCGAGGACGTCGCCCCAGCCGCGTCGCCTCTCGACGGCGCGGCCCAGGTCGAGCAGCACCCAGGCGTTGAACGCGGCGTGCACGATGTTCGCGTGCACGAAGGCGTAGGAGAGGTAGCGCCACCAGGCGCCCTCGCCGGGCACGCCGGGGATCAGCTGCGAGTAGGCCGCGACGAAGTCGCTGGCGCGCAGGTAGACGCCGATGAGCGCCACGGGCCCCGCGACGCGGTCGAGGAGCGACTGCCCGAGGAACGCCAGCGCGATCGCGACCACCAGCCCGTACGTGGCGTAGGGCGGCGCCGCGGTCCGCGGCCTGACCGGCCTCACCCCGTAGGCGCCGAGCTCGCCGGCGTAACGCTCGCGCAGGACGCCGCGCGCGTCGGCGTGGGCGCGCTGCCACGAGGCGACGGCGAGGTCGTCGTCGCCGGCGCGGGCCGCCGCCCGCGCCAGCAGCGCGTAGAGAACAGCGGGCCGCGCGCCCACGATCGGCTGCGCCAGCAGCGCCTTCACGCGCTCGAGCTCGCCGCGGTGGGCGGCCACCCGCGCGTTGGCGAGCGTCACGGCCCGGTAGGCGAGCGGCCCGTGGCGCGAGGCGTCGAAGCCGTCGGCGAGGGCCCGCGCCTCCGCCTCGGCCGCCTCGGGCTCGCCGAGCTCGAGGTGGGCGGCCACGGCGAGGTCGCGCGCCAAGGCCCTCGCGTCGTCGACGTAGTCCCCGCGCGCGACCGCGAGGGCGTGCTCGAGGGCCTCGCGCCAGCGGCCCTGCAGCGCCCTGGCTTGGGCGAGCAGGAGGTCGTCGGGGTCGGGCGCGAGCCGCAGGGCGCCCACGGGGTCGCCCTCCTGCAGCGCGGCGACGGCCAGCCACCGGCCGACCGCCCGCCGCCCCGTCGGCGTCCAGTACAGGAGGCGCGCGAGGCCGGCGGCCGCGCCGGCGCGTCCGGCGCGCACGACGGCGAGCAGCAGCAGGGGAGCGAACACGAACACCGGCCCGACGACGAGGGCGGCGAGCCTCAGGGCCGGCGACGGCGCGGCCCAGCCGAGCTCGCCCGCGAGGGCCAGGACCGACAGCAGCGTGGCGATCAGCGACCGCATGGGGAGCTCGGTGAACGCCGGCGCCAAGCGCGCCGCCCAGCGCAGCGAGGACACGCCGGCGAAGGCGAGGAGCAGCAGTGCGAGCCCGGCCGGAGTCACCGTGCGATGCTAACCGCTCAGGGCGGGTTCAGGCGCATCGGTAGAATCGTGGCAGCGCGGCGCTGCCCGCCCGGCGCCGGTGCCCGTCGTCGTGCTGGACGCGCACGGGAAGCCCGCGCCCCCGGAGGCAGCCTGACTTGCTCGACGTCGCGATAGCCCTGGTCTTCATGGTGGTGGGTTACCTGCTCGGGACGATACCGACGGGCTACCTCGTCGCCCGCTGGCGCGGCGTCGACATCCAGCAGGTCGGCTCCGGGAACATCGGCGCCACCAACGTCCTGAGGGCCCTGGGCGTGCTCCCAGCGGCCATGGTGATGGTCCTCGACCCCGTCAAGGGCGCGCTCGCGGCCCTGCTGCCCACGGTCCTCGGCGCCGGCGGCTGGACCGTGGCCCTCTCGGGCCTGGCGGCCGTGGTCGGCAACAGCTTCAACGTGTGGCTCAGGCTCAGGGGCGGGAAGGGCATCGCCACGAGCATCGGCGTCTTCCTCGTCGTCGACCCGCTCACCGCGGCGCTCTGCGTGCTGATCGGCGTCTTCACGATCCTCGTGAGCCGCTACGTGTCGCTCGGCTCTCTCGTCGGCATGTTCGCGCTGCCGCTGTTCGTGATCGCGGGCGGCAACTTCCCCACCTCTCACCTGTTCCTGGCGGTCGCGCTGGCGGCCCTGACGATCTTCCGCCACCGCGACAACGTCGCGCGCCTGATGGCGGGCACCGAGCGCCGCTTGGGCGAGAAGGTCAAGCCGGCGTAGTCGACACGGCGACGGCGCGCGCGGCCGCCGCGCGCTTGGCGCGGTTCAGCAGGACGACGCCGAGTATCGCCATCGCGCCGCCGGCGATCGTCAGGAGCGGCGGCACCTCGCCGAGCAGGAGCCACGCCGTGAGCAGCGCGAAGACCGGCACGAGGTACAGGAACGCCGTCACGACCGTGACGTTCGCCTTCGAGAGCGCGAACGCGAAGATCGTGTACGCGACGGCGGAGGGCAGCACGCCGGCGTAGAGCGCGGCGCCAAGGGAAGCGCCGCCGGCGGTGGCCACCGCACCGGCCAGGCCGGAGGCGAACGCGAGCATCGGCAGCGTGCCAGCCCAGGTCGCGAACGCGGCCACCTCGATGGGGCGGTAGTGGGCGAACATGCGGCGCTGGTAGACCGCGTAGACGGACGTCGCGAGCGCCGCGACGACGATGAACCAGGCGTAGAGCGTGAAGCCCTGCGTCGCCGCCTCGCGGCCGTCCGCCATCACGATCAGGGCCACGCCGGCGAACGACACGGCCGACCCGACCCACCCGAGCGCGGGCAGGCGGTCCCGCTCCACGACGGCGGCCAGGATCGCGGTCATCGCCGGCGCCGTCGCGATGATCAGGCTGGCGGCGCCGGCCGACACGCGCTCGGAGCCGTAGTTCAGCGCCAGGTGGTAGACGAGGAAGCCGCACGCGCCCAGGCCGAGGAAGGCGAGGAGGTGCTCGCGGCGCGGCGCCAGCCGCGCCCGGAAGGCGAGCAGCAGCGGCACGAACGTCAGCGACGCGACCAGGTGCCTGAGCAGCGTGAAGTGCGGCGGGCTGAGGTCGATGAGGCCCAGCTTGATCGCCGGGAACGCGGAGCCCCACACGGCGGCCTGCACCAGCAGCAGGACCGCGATGCCGACGGGGACGGCCATCAGGCGGGCAGCTCCACCGGCCGGCCGCAGGCGCACCTCTCGCCGTGCCGGTAGACGGCCGGCTGGCCCTCCCGATGCCACAGCGAGTCGCACTCGGGGCAGCGCAGCTCGGCGCCGCTCAGCGAGCGGATCTGGTCGGGCTCGATCCAGCGGCGCTCGCCGCACCAGTGGCACACGACCTCTGCCCCGCCGTCCTCCGCGATCATCTGCTCCCGCTCCTCGGGCGTGAAGTAGGCCAGCGCCTCGAGCGCGCGCCGGTCGGTGCAGCGGCACTCGAACCTGACCTCGAGCGGCCGGTCGGTCACCGGCTCGTAGCCGAGGCCCCAGCACAGCTCGTCGGACACGACCTGCAGCAGCGGCGCGCGGCGCATCGCGGCCGTGAGCTGGCCGAGGTCCCGCACGTTCGCCTCCAGCAGCGTCAGCGCGTTGGGGTCAACCCCCGGCAGCGCCTGCATCAGGACGCCGCCCGCGGCGTCGACGTGGCCGTCGGTGAAGTGCACGCCGAGGAGGATCGCCGACGGGATCTGCTCCGAGACGGCCAGGTAGGTCGCGACGTCCTCGCCGACCTCGCCCGAGGTCAGGGCCAGGCTCGTCGTGTACGGGTCGCCGTACGGCGCGTGAGAGCGCACGACCCGGATCTCCCCGTCCCGGCCGACGGCACCGCCCACGTCGAGCTTGCCGTCGGGCCTGAGCGGGAGCTCGACCTCGGGGTTCTGGGCGTAGCCGCGCACGGCGTGGTCGAGCCCCGCCTCGGCCGTGACGCGGCCGAGCGGCCCGCCGCCGTCCAGGCGCAGGGTCACGCGGTCGCGAGGCGACTTCAGCAGCACGTGCGACAGCAGGAGCGCCGCCGTCATGGTGCGGCCCGTCGCGGCCCCGGCCGTGGCGCTGGCGCCCTGGCGCGCGACCGCCTCGCGCACGACGTCGGTGGTGTCGGCCGCGACGACGCGGATCCCGCCGTCCGCGGCCATCCCGCGGTACAGCCAGCCCATCAGACCGCCGCCTGGGCGAACCGCTCCTTGAGCTTGAGCAGGGTGGCCCGCGGTACCAGCTTAGAGACGTCGGCACCGTACTGGGCGATCTCCTTGACGCGCGAGCTGGACACGTACGACCAGCGGGTCGCCGTCATGATGAACGTCGTCTCGACGTTGGGGTTGAGCTGACGGTTCAGGTGCGCCATCTGCAGCTCGTACTCGAAGTCGGAGATCGCGCGCAGGCCCTTGACTATGACCCTGGCGCCGATCTTCCTGGCGTAGTCGGCGAGGAGGCCGTCGAACGAGTCGACGACCACGTTCTGCATGTCGGCCACGACCTCCCGGATGATCTCCACGCGCTCCTCGGTCGTGAGCAGCGAGCCGGCCTTGAGCGGGTTGTGGAGGACGGCCACGGTCAGGCCGTCGTAGATCCCGGCCGCGCGCCTGATCACGTCGACGTGGCCGTTGTGGAGGGGGTCGAAGCTCCCCGGGTAGACGGCGTGGACCATGAGAGAGAGTGTAACGCCGGCCGGCGTCAGGCCCCGGTCGCCCAGAGCCTCCGCACCTCGGCCGCCGGCGTGCTGCGGCCGGCGAGGATGTCGTTCACCGCCCGCTCCTGCCGCTCCTCCCACGCGCGCCTGAGCTGCGCGCCCAGGAGCGCCAGCACCTCGGCCCGCACTCGGCGCCTGCGCGCCTCCTCGAGGCGGCCGGCGGCGGCCAGGTGCGCCCGGTGGTCGGCGATGCGCTGCGCCAAGCCGGGCACGCCCTCGCCCGTGGAGGCGACCGTCGCGACGATGGGCGGCCGCCACGCGCCCGGCGGGGACGGCGCCAGGTCGAGCGCGGAGCGCACCTCGCGCCGCACGCGGTCGGCGCCGGGCAGGTCGGCCTTGTTCACGCAGAACACGTCGCCGACCTCCATGATCCCGGCCTTGAAGGCCTGGACGGCGTCGCCGCTGCCCGGCGTGAGCACGACGACAGTCGTGTCGGCGGCGTCGGCGACGTCGACCTCCGACTGGCCCACCCCCACCGTCTCGATCACGACGACGTCGTAGGCGAAGGCGTCGAGCACCGCCGCGACGCGCAGGGTCGCGGCCGAGAGGCCGCCCAGGTGCCCGCGCGTGGCCAGGGACCGGATGAACACCCCGGCGTCGGCGTACCAGCGGGTCATCCGGATCCTGTCGCCGAGGATCGCGCCGCCGGTGAAGGGGCTCGAGGGGTCGATCGCGACCACGCCCACGGTCTGCCCCGCCTCGCGCCAGTGCGCGATGAGGGCGTCGGTGAGCGTCGACTTGCCGGCGCCGGGCGAGCCCGTGACGCCCACCACGGCGGCCCTGCCCGTGCGCGGCCGCAGCTGCCTCAGCAGCTCGTCGCCGCGCTCGCCGCCCTCCTCGACGAGCGTGAGGATGCGGGCCAGGGCACGCTGCTCGCCGCGCTCGGCCCGGGCGACGAGCTCGGCGTCCTGGGTGGCACCGACCGGCATCCTCCGAGGCTACCGCGGCCCGGACGACGCGGCCCTGAACCGGCCGGCCAGCGTCAACACCGCCGACTCGAGCGCCCAGCCGGGGTCCCGGCCGGTCTTGCTGGCGACGTCGGCCTCGAGCAGCGCGGCGAGGGCCGTGGTGACGTCGTCGGGCGTCAGCCGGCCCGCGAGCTTAAGCGTCTTCCGGACGGCGAACGGCTTCGCCTTCAGCGCGGCGGCCGCCTGCTGGGGGGTTACCCGCCCGCCCGGCGCGCGCGACCGCAACGCCACGGCCTTCGCGAGCAGCGTGAACTGCCACGCCAGCGCCGCCATGACGCGCTGCGCGGCCTCGCCGTCGTGGAGGAGCTGCCTGGCGATGGCCAGCGCCCGCGCCGAGTCGCCCTGCGCGACCGCGTCGACGAGGTCGAAGGCGTCCCTCACCGCGGCGCGGTTCGCGACCTGCCTGACGCGCTCGGCGGTGAGCACCTCGTCCAGGGCGGCCAGCTTGTTCACCTCCGAGAGGATCGCGGCCGGGTCCTCGCCGAACAGCTCGGCCAGCGCCGCCGGCACGTCGCGCTCGTAGCGCAGGCCGGCGGCGTCGAGCTCGCCCTTCACCCAGCGCGGCAGGGCCTCGAACCGGGGCGTGGGGGTGGCGACGTGGGGCCCGAGCGCGGACCAGCGCTTCTGCCTGGCCGGCGTGGCGTCGGGGTCGACGGCCACGACCAGCGCGGTGTCCGGCAGCGCGGCCAGCGCCGCCATCAGCTCCTCGCGCGGCCTGACCCCCGCCTGCCCAGTGAAGGCCGCGCCGAGGTCGAGCAGGAGCGCGACCTGGCCGAAGAGCCCGCCCTGGGTAGCGAGCTGCGCGACCTGGGAGGCTTCGAGCCCTTCCCCGAACTCGGTGACGTCGGGGCCCTTGAAGCCGCGCTCTGCGAGCGCGCGCTTGGCCGCGCGGCGCGCGAGGAACGGGTCGCCGCTGAACGAGAGGATCACGCCGCGTCGACGACCGCCAGCACGTCGGCCAGGAGCTCGGCCGCGGTCGCGTGGCGGGCCTCGGGGTCGCGGGATAGCGCACGCAGCAGCACGGCCTCGTACGACCTGGCCTCCTCCGGGAGCGGGGCCAGGGGGACGCGGTCGTCGCCGGCGAGGTACCTCACGACCTGGCCGCCGTACGGCGGCTGGCCCGAGAGCATGTGGTAGAGCACCGCGGCGGCGGCGTAGAGGTCGGAGCGCTGGTCCGTGCGGACCCCCTGGAACTGCTCGGGGGCCATGTAGCTGGGCGTGCCCATCATCATGTCCTGGCTGGTGATCGCCGTCAGGCCCAGGTCCTTCGCGAAGCCGAAGTCCGTGAGGAGAGCCCGCTCGCCCTTGATCAGGATGTTGGCGGGCTTCACGTCGAGGTGGATCACGCCGTTGTCGTGGGCGTACTGGAGCGCACGCAGGACGTCGGCGACGATCTTGACGGCACGCCTGGGCCGGAGCGGCCCGTGCTCAAGGGCCTCCTCCAGGGTCACGCCGGGGCAGTACTCGTAGATCAGCGAGGAGCCGTCGTGGCCGAGGAGCGGCACGATGTTGTCGTGCCTCAGCTTCCCCAGCACGGCGGCCTCGCGCTCGAGCCGCTGGCTGAAGACCGGGTGGAAGCCGCGCAGGCTCTTCACGACCACCAGCCGGTTGCGCCACCTCGCGAGCTCGACGCGCACCGGACCGTGCTCGGAGAGGACGCGCACGGTGAGGAGCATCTGTGAACAATCTACCATCACGGCCAGACCGCGCGGTCTAGAGGCACCCTTATCGCCCCCTCGACCTGGGTCGTCCGGACCGGCACGCCGTGGGCGGCCAGGCGCGCGAGCGCGTCGGGGTGCGGGTGGCCGTAGGTGTTCCGCCCCACCGACACCACCGCGAGGGACGGCCGGGCGGCCGTAAGCAGCTCGTCCGACGTGCTGTGCCGCGAGCCGTGGTGGCCGACCTTCAGCACGTGCACGCGAGGCACGGCGAGCTCGCGCTCGGTGACCGAGCCGACGTCGCCGAGGAAGAGGACCGCGGCCTGGCCCCGGAGCCTGAGCAGCAGCACCACCGAGTCCTCGTTGCCCGAGGGGCCCGGCGGTCCGGCTGGCGGGTTCAGCACATCGAGCCGGGCCTCGTGCCCCCGCCCCACGACCAGCGCCTCGCCGCGCGCGGCGACGTGGACGGCCACGCCGCGCGCCGCGGCCACGGCGCGCAGCTCGGCGTCGAGCGCGTCGCCGGGGCGCGGCGGGCCCGTGACGAGCGTCCCGACGGGGACCGCGCGCAGCACCGAGAGGAGCCCTTCGACGTGGTCGACGTCGGGGTGGGTGGCGACGACGACCTCGACCTCGTCGACGCCGAGCGCGCGCAGCGCGGGAGCCACCACGCGCGCACCGACGTCGTAGTCGGAGAACGGGGTGCCGCCGCCGTCGATCAGGACCTCGTAGCGGCCGGGCAGGCGCACCAGCGCGGCGTCGCCCTGGCCGACGTCGAGGAACCAGACGTCGGGCGGGCCGGCGCCGCTGCCCACCGCGTACGGCACGGCGCCGGACACGAGCAGCGTGAGGAGCGCGCGCCGGGGCGCGAGGCGGCGCCGGGCCGCCAGGGCGAGGGCGGCGACGGCGACGGCCCAGCAGAGGTGCCCGAGCCAGCCGACCTCGGACCAGGCGACGCTCGGCAGCCGCGCGCCCGCGTGCGCCAGCCGGACGAGCGCGGTCGCGAGCGGGCCCGTGACGACGTTCGAGGCCGCGGCGAGCGGCTCCCACACGAGGCCGAGCAGCCCGGCCGCGAACCCCAGCGGCACGAGGACCGCCGCTAGCGGCACGCCGACGATGTTCACCAGCGGCGAGAGGACGGGCACGGCGCCGAACGAGCCGGCGACGAGCGACACGCTGGGGAGCTGGGCCGCCACGCTGGCCGCGACCGCCTGCGCCAGGAACGCGCGGGCGCGCCCGCGAGGCCCGCCGCTACCGGCGGCAGCCGGCAGCTCCGGGGCGAGGGGGTCACGCTCGGGCGCGGCCGCGCCCAGCAGGCCGGCCAGGGGGCCGGCGAAGAGCAGGAGGCCGACGAGGGCCAGGTACGAGAGCTGGAACGACGCGTCGAGGAGCATCTGCGGCTGCAGCAGCAGCGAGGCGCACGCGGCCAGCGCCAGCACCGGCCACGGTCGCAGCCTGCCGACCCCGGCGCCGAGGGCGAGCAGCGCGGCAAGCGCCATAGCGGCGGCGCGCACGACGCTCGGCGAGGGACCGACGAGCGCGACGAACCCCAGGGTCAGGAGCGCCAGCAGCGGCCGCCGGCGCGCGCCCAGGCGGCGCAGCGCCCTGTCGGCGGCGGCGAGCAGCACGCCGACGTGCAGCCCGGAGAGCGCCAGCACGTGGGCGAGCCCGGAGCGGCCGAAGGCGTCGCGGTCCTCGTCGGTCAGGTCGTCGCGGACGCCGAGGGTCATGGCCGCGAGCAGGCCGGCCCACCGCGGCTCGAGGCCGGCGCCGACGCCGCGCGCCAGGCGCTGCCGCGGGCCGTCGCGGGCGCGGGCGGCCGTGACCTCGGCGACGAAGAGCTGGGCCGCGACGCCGCGACGCGCCAGGTAGGCGCCGTAGTCGAAGCCGCCCGGGTTGCGCTTGCCGGGAGCGCGCTGCGCGGTCCCGACGAGCTCGAGCTCGCCAGGGGGCGGCGGGTCGCGGGCCACCAGTGCCAGCCGCGCCCTCACGGGCGAGGCCGCCTCGAACCAGACGCCGTCGAAGCGCCCGGTCCAGGCCAGCTCCTCCCCCAGGACGGCCGCCACGGGGTCGGGGCGCGCCTCCCAGGCCTCGTGTCGCGCGATCCCGACGGCGAGCGCGAGGGCGGCCAACGGCCAGGCGGCCGGCGGCCGGGCGCCCCGCGGGCCCGCGAGCCGCGTGGCGGCAGCCGCGACCACGGCCGCCGCGCCGCAGGCGAGGGCCGGGCCGGCGGGCGCCGCCGCCGACAGCGCCACCCCGGCGCACAGGCCGAGGGCGGCGGGCATCGACCAGGGGACGAAGGCGCGGCCGGCCACCTCACAGCCCGACGAGCGGCCTCAAGCGCTCCAGGGTGGCTGGGCCGATGCCGGGCACGGCCAGCAGGTCGTCGAGCGTGTCGTACGGGCGGTTCTCGACGATGCGGCGCGCGATCACCGGCCCGACGCCGGGGAGGGCGTCGAGCTCCTCGAGCGAGCCGGCGTTGAGGGACACGCGCGGCCGGTCGGTGCCCGCCGCGGCAGCGGCGGGCACGTGGACGCTCCGCCCGTCGGTGAGGGGCGCCGCCAGGCGCACCAGGTCGGGCGCCGCGGTCGGGAGCAGGCCGCCCGCCGCCGCGACCGCGTCCTCGACCCTGGAGCCGAAGGGCAGCCGGTAGACGCCGGGCCGCGCCACCTCGCCGAGCACGGCGACCTCCAGGGGCGGCTGCTCGACGACGAGCGGCGCCGGCCGCACGATCGCGCGCGGCGCCAACGCCAGCGCGCCGCCCGCGAGGCAGACCCCGGTGAGCAGCGCCGTGAGGGCGTTCTCGCTGAGCACCACGCCGCGAGGCTAGCGGCGCGACGCGCGACGGCCGGAGCCGCCGTGGGCTCCGGCCGTGGTGTCTCGGGTCCTTCGCGGCGGGCGCCTCGGCGCCGGCCGGGTCGTGCCGGGCTGGCGCCTACGCGGCGGCGGGGCCGTCTGGCCGCCCGATACCGCCCGGTGCCCGCCCTAGCTCAGCGCGCCGCGGCGTACTTCTGCGCGACGGCGTCCCAGTTCACGACGTTCCACCACGCCTTGATGTAGTCGGGACGGCGGTTCTGGTAGTTCAGGTAGTAGGCGTGCTCCCAGACGTCGAGGCCGAGGATCGGGGTGTCGCCGTTCATGATCGGCGAGTCCTGGTTGGGCGTCGAGTAGACCTTCAGCTGGCCGCTGCCATCGACGACCAGCCAGGCCCAGCCGGAGCCGAAGCGGCCGGCGGCCTCCTTCTCGAACCGCTCCTTGAACTGCTCGAAGCTGCCGAAGGCGCTGTCGATCGCCTGGCGCAGCTCGCCGCCGGGCTCACCGCCGGCGTTCGGGCCCATGATCTCCCAGAAGAGGTTGTGGTTGACGTACCCGCCGCCGTTGTTGCGGACGGCCGTGCGGGACTCCTCGGGGACGGCGTTCAGGTCGCGGAGGAGCTCCTCGGCGCTCTTGCCCTGCAGCTCGGGGTGCTTCTCGACCGCCGCGTTGAGGTTGTTCGTGTAGGCGGCGTGGTGCTTGCCGTGGTGGATCTCCATCGTCCTCGCGTCGATGTGAGGCTCGAGGGCGTCCTTGGGGTAAGGCAGGTCGGGTAGCTGGAAAGCCATGCTCTTCCTCTCCCTTCGCGTCGCTGTGTGGGGCTTGCGGGCGGCGCGCGCCGAGCCGCGCCGGTCCTGACGTCCTGGACGAGTGTAGCAGAGGTCACAAGGCGGCCGGGTCCGCGCATGCGACAGCCGCCTGGCGCGAGAGCGGGCCCTCGCGTGCGACGGCCGTCGCGACGAGAACGGGTACGCGCAGGCGAGGGCCGGCCGGCGCCGCAACGGCTCGCGCACGGCGTCTCGGCCCGTCGCGGCCGTCGTCCCGGCCGCTCGACGCCGCGATCAGTCCTCGGGCGGCTGCGGGCTGACGACGACGCGGCCGACGGTGCGGCCGGCCAGGATGCGCTGCACGTGCTCCTCGAGCTCGTCGAGCCGCGCCACCGTCATGATCCGCTCGACGGTGGACCCGTCCTCGCGCCAGGCGGCGGCGAGCTCCTCCCACGCCGCCACGCGCTCGTCGCGGGGGGCGTGCTGGCTGTCGACGCCCATGAGCGCGACGCCGCGGAGGATGAACGGGAACACCGTCGTGACGAGCTCGGCGCCGCCGACGAGGCCGCAGGCCGCCACGGCCCCGCCGACCGCCGTGCGCTTGAGCAGGTTCGCCAGCGTCGTGCCCCCGACCGTGTCGATGGCGCCGGCCAGCTCGCCGCGCAGCAGCGGCCGGTCCGTCGGCGAGGCCAGCTCCTCGCGCGGCACGACGCGCGCCGCGCCCAGGCGCGTCAGCGTCTCGGCCGCCTCCGGCGTGCCGGTGCTCGCGTGCACCTCGTAGCCCGCCCTGGCAGCCAGCCACACGGCCAGGCTACCGACGCCGCCCGAGGCCCCGGTGACGACGAGGGGGCCCAGCGCCGGCGTCACGCCGGCGGCCGCGAGGCGCCTCAGGGCCAGCGCCGCCGTCAGGCCCGCCGTGCCCAGCGCCATCGCGCCGTGGGGAGGCAGTCCCTCGGGCGGCGGCAGGAGCCAGTCGCCCGGCACGCTGACGTACTGGGCGAAGCCTCCCGGCGTGTCCATGCCCAGGTCGTGGCCGGTGCAGATCACGCAGTCGCCCACGGCGAAGCGCGGGTCGCGGCTGTGGGCGACCTCGCCGGCGACGTCGATGCCGGGCGTGTGCGGGTAGGCCTTGGTCACGCCGCGGTTGCCGCTGGCGGAGAGAGCGTCCTTGTAGTTCAGCGAGGAGTACTTCACCCACACGACGACGTCGTGGTCGGGCAGGACCTCGACGGGGACCTCCTCGACGCCCCGCCTGACACCGCCCTCGTCGACGTGCACGCGGAACGCCCTGAAAGCGCTCGGGACGCCCTCTCTCATGCGCTCATCCTAGTCCGCCGCATGCGTAGACTTGTGCCCATGAACCAGTCCCGCACGATGACCATCGCCACGGTCGCCGTGGTCGTCCTGATCCTCGCGGCAGCCATCGTCATCCCCCGTCTCGGCGGCTCCGAGCAGCCCGCGGCGGCGACGATCGATTACTCGGGCCAGCCCATCGTGGGGCGCGACGACGCCCCCGTGAAGATGCTGGTGTTCTTCGACTTCCTGTGCCCCCACTGCGCCACGTTCTCCGAGACCGTGACGTCGGTGCTCAAGCGCGAGTACGTCGCGAACGGCGACCTCGCGATCCACTTCGCGAACTTCCCCGTGATCGCGCCGCAGGGCATGTCCCGCACGCTCGCGATCCTGGGTGAGTGCGTGAACCGCCAGGGCCGCGACGGCTTCGGCGTCCTCGAGCCCGTGCTGCTGCGCGCGCAGTCGACGCTGACCACGGTCGCGCGCGCGATCGACCTGGCCGAGGAGTTCGTGCCCGGCCTCGACCGGCCCGCCCTCGAGAGCTGCGTCCAGGGCTCACAGACGGCGAGCGCCGTCGACGCCGACATCCAGCTCGCGCGCAGCCTCGGCGTCCAGGGCACGCCCACGGTGTTCGTCGACGGGCGGCTCGTGTCGAACCCCACCCTCGCCAACGTGCGTAGCGCCGTCGACGCCGCCCTCGGCAGGTGAGGCTACCCCTCCTCTACCCGGCGTGGCTGACGTCGATCGTCGCCACGCTGGGCAGCCTCTACTTCAGCGAGGTGCGGCACTTCGTGCCCTGCCCGCTGTGCTGGTACCAGCGCATCCTCATGTACCCGCTGGTGCTGCTGCTGGGCGTCGCGACGTACCGCCAGGACGAGCGGAGCTTCGCGTACACGCTCCCCCTGTCGATCGCGGGGCTAGTCGTGGCCGCTTACCACGTGCTCTACGAGAACGTGCCTGCCGTCAGGGGCATGGGCGTGTGCGCCGGCGGGGTGCCGTGCGAGGTGAAGTACATCGAGTGGCTCGGGTTCATCACGATCCCGGTGCTGTCGCTGACGGCCTTCACGATCATCACGGCGCTGCTGCTGGCAAGTCGCGCCCGTGCTCGTCGTCCGTCGTGACGATGCCGGCGGCCCACATGCTCCACACCCAGAAGCCCTTCACCGGGCGGTAGGCCAGCGCCACGGCGACGACGCCGGTGCCCAGGAGCACGAGCTCCAGGCCCCGGTACAGTCCGTGCATGGCGATCGTGACGGCGCCGACCACGACGATCGCGACGATCGCGAACGCGTAGGCGATGACCATGGCGCCGAGCCAGGCGCCGTTGTCGCGCTCGAAGCGCACGTCGCAGCCCCGGCACTTCGCGTGCAGGCCCCAGAGGCTCTTGAACATCGGCGTGCCGCAGTTCGGGCAGCGGCCGCGGATGCCGCGCCACATCGCGCGCCTGTCGCTCAGGCGGCCGTCGTAGTGCTGCTTGCCTTCCTCCATCGCTCACCTTCGGCTGATCGGGTTCGATCGGGGTAGTGCCGGCGACGCGCCGCTTCGCGCCGCGCCTACCGGGGCTCGCCCGCCGCCTCGGGCAGGCGCGACGAGCTCACCTCTTCATAACGCGGCGGCGGGCGGAACCGGGTAGCGAACCGCTCCCGGAACTCCTCCCAGTCGGCCTCGCTGCGCTCGCGCCCGTCGGTCTCGCACCACATCAGGAAGGGCACGAGGAACGAGCGGGCGTAGCGCACCTCCTCGCGGAAGATGCGGGCCGAGAGGCCGCCGGCCGCGAGCATGCCGCTCGACTCGAAACGCTCGAGGGCGGCCCCGACGTCGTAGGGCACGCGCCGGAACTCCGGCACCCACTCGCCGCCCGCGAGCTCCAGGATCAGGTAGTGGGCGCGGGGGTCGCCGTTGAACGGCGCGCCCACGGCGCCGGTGTTGATCACCGTGAAGCGCCCCCAGGACGTGAGGAACGGCCGGTGCGTGTGCGAGCCGACGAGCACGTCGGCGGGGTGCGCCTCCGTGATCTCGGAGATCGTCTCGGCCGACAGCTCGGCGCCGTAGCCCTCGCGGTAGTGGCGGGGGCTGCCGTGGGAGATCAGCAGCTTCGGCGTGCCCTCCTCGTGCACGGTCAGGGTCATCGGGAGGCGCTCGATCGCGTCGATGAAGCCGGCGGCCTCGAGGCGCACCGCCGACCAGCCCACCGTGCCCCAGAAGGGGTCGTCGAACCACGGCTCGGAGCGGTCGCCGCGGCGGCCGAACCACATGAGCATGAGGTCGTCGTGGTTGCCGAGGGTCGCGTCGCCGGGGAGCGCGGCGGCCGTGCGCTCGAACACGGCTACCGTGTCGGGGCCGCGGTTCGCGAGGTCGCCGTTGACGACGAGCCTGTCGACGTGCTGGCGGGAGACGTCGTCGAGGACCGCTTCGAGCGCCGGCAGGTTGCCGTGTACGTCGGCGATGACAGCGAGCCGCACCGGCGCGAGTGTAACCCCGTCGGCGACGCCTACGGCGGTCCCCCTCAGGCGCCCACGGCCGCGCGCATCGCGCCGACGGGCGGCTCCGCTCCGGTCCACTGCCGCAGCGACTCGGCTCCCTGCCACACCAACATCGACAGCCCGTCGAGGG
>DATGNP010000281.1:0-2870 GCA_035306665.1 Trueperaceae bacterium | reverse complement strand
GCCATCGACCCGCGGGTGCGCTATGGCTAGGCCCGCGGCCGTCACGGCGTTCGACGAGGCGGGTCCGACCGCCTCGCTCGGCAGGGAGACCCTGCGCCGCCTCGTGCGCAGCCCCAGCGCCGTGACCGGCGCGGTGCTGGTCGGCTTGCTGGTCCTGGCCGGCGTGCTGGCACCGTGGCTGACGCCCTACGACCCGGTGCGCCAGGACCTCAGGGCCGTGCTGCAGGCGCCCTCGGCCGCGCACCCGCTGGGCACCGACCAGCTCGGGCGCGACATCCTGGCCCGCATCCTCCACGGCGCCCGGCTCACGCTGTCGATCGGCGCCTTCGCCGTCGCGGTCGGGCTGGTCGTGGGCGTGCCGCTGGGCGTGGTGTCCGGCTACTACCGCGGCACGGTCGACATGGTCATCCAGCGGGTCATGGACCTCATGCTCTCGTTCACCACCTTCCTCCTCGCCCTGACGCTGGTCGCCCTCCTGGGCGTGGGCCTCACCAACGTGATCGTGGCCGTGGGCATCAGCACGATCCCGCGCTTCGCCCGGCTGGTGCGCAGCTCGGTGCTGTCCATCCGTGAGGTCGCCTACATCGAGGCGTCCTTGGCCCTGGGGGCGCCGAACCCGCGCGTGCTGTGGCGCCACGTGCTGCCCAACGCGCTGGCGCCCGTGATCGTGCAGGCGACCCTGTCCATGGGCTCCACGATCCTGACGGCCGCCGGCCTGGGGTTCCTGGGCCTGGGCGTGCAGCCGCCTACGCCCGAGTGGGGCGCGATGCTGGGCGAGGGCCGCAACTACATCTTCACGCAGGCGTCCGTGACGACGTTCCCGGGCTTGGCGATCTTCCTGGCGGTCGTAGGCTTCAACCTGCTCGGCGACGGGCTGCGCGACGCGCTCGACCCCCAGCTGCGCGGCCGGCGCTGAACGGGCTGCTCACGGGTCCGGTCCCGGGCGGATACCGGCGCCCGCGCGGCGCCGCCGAGGGAGTAGAGTCGCGGCGCGGAAGGAGCGAGACACGTGATGGACGGAACCGGTAGGGCACGCAGGACCGTCTTGGGCCTACTCGCCACGGGCATCCTCCTGGTGGCGCTGACCGCCTGCTTCCCGGGGGAGAACCCGGTGGTGCGGACGGCTCCGCCTGGCGGCGCTCCCGCCGGCTTCCTCTTGGGCCTGTGGCACGGCGTCGTCGCGCCGTTCTCGTTCGTGATCTCGCTGTTCACGGACACGGTCAACGTCTACGAGGTCCACAACAACGGGAACTGGTACGACTTCGGGTTCGTGCTCGGGGCCGGCATCCTGTTCGGGGGCGGTGGGGCGGGAGCCCGGCGCCGGCGCCGCTAGGGCGGTCGAGACGGGGCTCGGGCGCGCCGATCGCCCTCGACCCGCTCCGGAGCGGCCGGAGACCGCACCCTGCACCACGCCGGCACCGCGTCACGCCGGCGTCACGCCCCGGGCCCTAGCTTCCCTCCGACCGGCCGAGGACGTCTCGCACGGCCGGCAGGAGGCGTGATGAACCGGACAGCAGGCACGCAGACGCAGGCCGTCGCGGGCTCGGGCCCCGCGACCCGTACCGACGACCCGGTGACCCGGCAGACGCGCGAGACGTTCATGGCCTACGCGGTCGACCACGACCCGCGCTTCTACGCCGTGGACGCCACCTTCACCGACATGTCGAACCCGGCCAGCCCGGTGGTGGGTCGCGACGCGATCGGCGCCTTCCTCGGGACCTTCTACGGCGGGGTCTTCACCGACGCCGAGGGCGTCGCGGAGAACCTGCTCATCGAGGGCGAACGCGTGATGCTCGAGTTCACGTACCGCGGGACGCACACGGGGCGGTTCGGGGAGCTGGCGCCCACGGGGCGCCGGGTGGACCTGCCGATGATGAGCGTCTACCACGTCGAGGACGGCCTCATCCGCTGGGCGCGCCTCTACTACGACTCGGCGACCCTGTGGCGCCAGCTCGGCGTTGCAGGTTGACGGGCTTCAGACGGCCCGCAGCGGCGTGGCGTAGGCCTCCGCCGACCGCACGCCCAGGCGCTTCATGACCGACACGCGGTGGTGCCCGTCCTCGACGTAGTAGTCGCCGTTCAGCTCGACCAGCTCCACGGGCGGGAGCCCCTCCTGCCCCTCGAGGGCCAGGTAGACGTTGGCCCAACGCTCCTCGTCGCTGCCCACGAGGGGGAGGAAACCGGGCGCGTAGTCGTCGGCCCGCGCCAGGCTGCCCACGACGCGATCGAGGGGGACATCGGCCAGCCGGCGCCGACCTCGCACGAGCGCGGCCGGCCTATCGCCCCCTGACGGACCGGCGACCTCGGGCAGGGCGTCGGCCAGGGCGCACAGCCGCGCGCACCGGCGCAGCCCCCGCGCGACGATCCCGCGCAAGCGGGCCGCGGCGTGCGCCCTGCGGAACTCCGACCTGGCCGCGACGAGGCCCAGCGGTCCTCCCAGGTACAGGCTCATGCCGCCTCCTTCCGCCGCCGGCCGGCTGGCTGCTCGAGCAGGACCGCTTCTGAAACGATTCTGCTCTGAATCGATTCAGTATGTATGCTGGTCCCATGGGTGTCAAGGGCCGCTCCAGCGGCGGCCAGGACAGGGTCGAGGACGCCGGCGGCGAGCCCAAGGGGGACCGGGGCGAGGACACGGCGAGCGCCGGGGCGGCGGGCCGGGCGGAGCGCGTCGGCGTCGAAGCGGCGGGCCGGGCGGTGCGCGTCGGCGCGGGTGACCGCGCGCCGCAGGCGCCCGGCCGACGCGTGACGATCAAGGACGTCGCGGCCGCGCTGGGCGTAGCCCAGTCGACGGTCTCGAACGCCTACAACCGGCCCGACCAGCTCTCGGCCGAGCTCAGGGAGCGCGTCCTGGCCACGGCCGAAGCCATGGG